>JBCKZH010000031.1:0-35071 GCA_038919385.1 Vicinamibacterales bacterium
AGAGGCCGCCGCGATCCCAGCCATCGCTGGCGTCTCTTCGGCCCAGGCGCTGGCGACAGTCGAGCGGCGTCTCCTGCGGCTCCTGGCGCGACGCGGCTTGTCGGGTACCGGTGAAGAGAGCGCGATGGTGGTCGGCGCGTTCGTACCGAGGAAGGGATATCGGCCCCGTCCGTGGATCGCGAACTGCGGAGCATCTAATCCGTGGCTCACCCGTGTTGGCCGTAGGGACCCCGCCCTACATCAACACAAGTGAACATGGGTTTAAGGCAGCAGGTCGGCTACTGCGATGCGCCTATCAGGTCTCGCCAGCGGCGCGATGACGTCGCCGTTGCGCAGAACCTGGACGGACGCGAATCGCGAGCCGGAAGGCATTGCGGTCTGGGGATCGCGGTGCACTTCGACGACCCGGTCGACGAGGTTCACAATCCAGTAATCCGCGATGCCGGTGCGCGCGTACACCGCAGCCTTAGTAGTTCGGTCGAACGCGAGCGACGTGTCAGCCACCTCGACAACGAGCACAGCGGTCACGGGGTGGGCATCAACGAACTCGCGTACGGAACCGACCACGACCGCCACGTCGGGCTCTGGTTCGGAGTCGGCATCCAACGCAAGCGGAAGCTGTGAACGCACGACGAACCCATCGCCGAACAGGTCCCGCAGCTTTTCCAGCGCCAACTGGACACCCGTCGCATGTCTGCTCTTCTGCGGTGTCATGGTCACGATCTCCCCGTCGATGAGCTCGACCTTGTCGTTCGGTCCCAGGATGCCCGCGTCGACCATGCGCTCGTATTCCTCGCGGGTCCACCGTCGAAGGGCGACCGTCGTCATCGAACCCACCTCGTGCACGCTTCGATTGTAACGCTGACCCCGTTCATGCGGTGCACCGATACCCACGTGGTTCATGTAGACGAGATCGCTGGCGAGCTAACAGCACGCGGGATGAAGCCGTTCGCCTGGCACTCGACAACAAACCCGGATCTGGCGGCCGACAAGCTGAACCCGGCGATCAGCCAGGCCCGTGTTGCCGCCGCGCGCGGCGCCTTCGTGCCGACGCTTTCAACGCGCTCAACCACAACAGCCAGGAGTCGCCGTCGACGAGCTTCCTGGTGATTCAGGCCCAGCGCGATCTGGTCGTCGCGCGCAACAACGAGCTGGAAGCCGGGCTCGCCCGTCAGCTCGCCATCATCGAATTCGAGACGGCGCAGAGGCCGGCAAGTAGCGCAGCCCTTCAGGCCTACTCGGCCCGCGCCCTCGCTGCGTAGAGTCGATGCCCGCCGGCGGGGCGGAAACCGAGCGTCTCCAGGAGCTCCTTTGAGACCTCCGCCGGGTGGACCTTCGGGAATCGCAAGGTCCCCATGCCTTGCGCGCGGAGTTGAGAGAGCAGCTGCTTGAGACGGGCTCCACCATCCTCGATGAAAGAGCGGAGCGACACAATCTCGGTCCCCGCCACCTCTGTCCCCTCCTTGGGCTTCACGTAAAGCAGGTAGGCCTCGATTCGCTCGTCGGAGGCGACGGCGAGTCCTGCGATGTCGTCCTTCCTTGCCGTGAGGGTCTCGACCGAGCGCTGCCAGCACACCTCCACCCCACCGCGCAAAGACCGCGCGGCGGGGACCCCGGGGGAGGGATCAGGCTCTCCAAGGAGACCATTGGCGGCGAGATCGTCGACCGTGACAGGAATCACGAACCCTTCGACTCGCGCGGCGTTGCCGCGCTCGCTCAGGGCAGGCCGCTCGAGGACGTAGTCCGTCAGGAGTGCTTCCTGGACATATCCGCTTGCGCTGAATAGGCCGCAGGTAGCGGCGAGAGTCTCGGGAACTTCGGCGATCATTCGAGGGGGGCCGAGAATCGCGAGCTTCGAGCTGAGCGAGGCGAGCAGGTGACGGCCATAACCCTGTCGACAATGATCGGGATGGACGGCGATCTTGTGGACGAGAGTCCCGGAAGTCCGCTTGGCGCCGATCATGACGCCGATCGGGTCGGAGCCCGAGGAAGCAACCATGCAGCTGCTGCACCAGACCTGAAGGTCGCGGATCGACCGCTTGAACGAGGCCGGCGTCACAGGCGGCTCGTCGGGAAAGTACGGAGACCAGCAGCGATTGAGCGCATCGACGAGAAGCGCGATGTCGTCCGAGCGGCAGAAACGGTACGAGCTCAAGCCTTGCGATCTTCGCCGGGCCCCGTTCGAACCGTCAGCGAGCTCACCTCGTTGAGGTAACCGCTGCCGTTGCCGGCCGGGACCACTCGAGCTTTGCTTTGGGCTTCCGCAATCGTGCGCGAGGCCGAGGCCTCATGGCTCATTGGAGCCGGCGCCGCCGCTGCCGCACCCTTTCCCGCTGTCGTGTAGTTCGCGATCACTTCAGCCATGATCTTCTTCCCGATCTCGACGCCTTCCTCGACGAGCCCAAGATCGATCGCCGTCAAGGCGCGCTCCCGCGCCAGCCCCTCGATCCGCTCCTGCGTCGTGTTCCGCATGAAACCGGCAGGCACGCGAAGGACTCGCTGCGTGGCGTCTTCCGTCCACTCGAAGGTGGAGATCAGCGGGTTCTTCTTGTCGTCGCGAGCCACGAGCTTGGCCTCGGTCGCTGTGGGCGGAGCGCTTGACTGGATGTCGAGCGGCTTCCCCGTCTCCTCCTCGATCACCTGCCGGGCGAAATCGAGCGTGATCGCGTGGAGCTTCTTCATGCGCGCGCGCTTTTCGACACGCGCCTTTACCCGGCGCCGCAGATAGGCGTTCTTCATGGTCCAGAGGCCTTTCCTGGCGTCCTCCGACCATCGCAGCTTGCGTCCGTCGTAGGTGGTCTCCTCCTGGAGACCCCCCTCCACCGCCGCGATTTTCTCGATCATCTCCTGCGAGATCACCTCGAAATCGGTGGCGCCGCAGACGATGCACTTCACAGCGCCGCTCTGCGTGGCCATGACACCGCACGCCCGGCACATCGACACGGGGCCGGATTTCGCCCGCTCGAGAGCCACTGCCTCGGCCAGCGCTTGGGTGGCGGCCGACGCGCTCTTCGGCATGAACCGATCCATCGCTTCGTCGATCACCTTGTTTGTGATCACCGAATGCCCCTTTTCGAGCGCCAGGCGAAGAACTCCGGTGCGGGCGATTCCCTTGACCTGCTCGGGCACGTGCGTCATGCGCGCCTCGGCTTCGGGCGTCCACCGGATGGTCTCCTCGGCGCGCACGTCGATCCGGGGCACCTCGAGGCGCGTGGAGAGGAGGACATCGCACGGTGCGCCGCGGAGAATGTTCTCCACGTTGCTCCCGAGCGCCGTCTCGGTCTTCGGGCTGTGGACGCCGATCCGCCCCAGCACGATAAGCCAGGGATTCGTCTTGCGCGCGTAGTCGACGATCTTCTGGAAGGGCTTGCCATCGAGGAGCGTTTTCTTGATCTCGACGCCTTCCTCGCTCGCCATCTGCTCGGCCACCTCGAGATGAGACTGATAGATCTGCGCGAGACCGACGTCGATGATCTCCTCGTGAAGCTGATTCTGTTCCTCGAAGCGGAAGACCTTCGCCGCCTGCTCGGTGAGGACGTTGACGAGGCCGTTGAAGACGGAATAGTGCAGATAGGGATCGTAGACGGCGATCGCCTCGACCTTCTTGCCGAACGTGCGGGCCAGGTCGAGGGCGGTCATGAACCCGCCAAACGACTGGGGACTTCCGTCGACGCCGACCAGGATCGTGTCCCGCTCCGCCTCGCCCGGCTCGGGAACGTGCTTGACCACCCAGACATCACGGTCGGATTGGCGGGCGACGCGTTCGCAGACCGAGCCGATCACGCTGTCGCGGGCGCGGCCGATTCCGAGCGCGCCGATCACGACCAGGTCGTACTGTGAGCCGACGAGATCCTTGAGGATCTCGACGTGATGCTTCCCGTCCATCATCCGCGGCTCGAATTCGATGCTCGACTCCTTGCAGAGCCGCGACATGCCATCGAGATAGCTCTCGGAGATGAGCTTGAGGCCCATGGTGATGAGGCTGTCGTGGATCTTCCGCTGGCGCTCCAGTTCCACCTCGTCGATGTACTCATCGGGCAGGGTGTACTCCATCTGCCTGAAGCGATAGTCGTGCAGCTTTGCCGCGTAGACATGGCAGCCGACCAGCTTCGCGGAAAACTCCTTGCCGAGCGCGAGGGCGCAGGCGATGGCGCGGTTGGAATGCTCTGAGTTATCGACGGGAACGTAGATGCTCTTGTACATAGGATCCTTAGAAAAGCTAGGATAACACCGAGAAGTGTGGAAACCCTATCCGTGAACCAGATATCGCTGCCACGGGCCATGGCCCGTGGGCTCTACTTTATACCGCCGGTAAAGCGGGCGGGCATCTTGGATCTCAGTTCAGCCATCAATCCCTCCGTAATGACAGGGTGGCCGGCCTTACGCGCATGACGTTCCACCGCCTGACGCACCATTCCCCTCACGAAAAACGGAACCGCCTTCAACTTAGCTTCCGCTTCTGGGGTCCACCGAACGACTTCACCAGTCACTTGAGCTGAGACCGCGCCGTAGAGTTTTTCAGGATCAAACCGAATGCGCTCTCCGCCATACGCCCCGGGCTGATACGTACAGGAAGGATCTTCCGCCAAATAATCTCCGGTGGTCGCGAGCGCGCGGCAACGGCACCCTCCGCAAATGTCGGTGAACTCGCACGCTCCGCACCGGTCCTTCAAAAGATTCGACCGAAATTCCTGGAACACCGACGAGGTCTCCCACAACTGGTCAAATGGCGTCTCAAGCACGTTCCCGACGGTCAACGGCATATACGGACAAGGCGTCACGTCGCCCTCCGGGGTGATCCGGCAATAAAACGTACCCGCCGGACATCCGCCCCCCTGAAAAGTTCTCACGAAAGGCGACTCGTGATCGTTTTCCCAAATCACGCGGCGGTAATGAGGGGCGCACTTGGCGTTAACCAGCATCCGACCGGCATATTTTTTTTGAATCACCGCAAGACGCTTGAGCATTTCCTCATGTTGTTCGGGTGAAAGCGTGGTCAAAGAGGCCCCGCGACCCGTGGGCACGAGAAAAAACAGATTGAACGCCTTGGACCCCACTTCGGCCGAGAGATCGGCGATCTTTTCGATTTCATCCACATTATGAGGGGTGACGGTGGTCTCCACCAGAAAATCAAGATCCAACTTTCGCATGACGGTTATCCCATTCATCGTCTTTTGCCACGCCCCGCGAATCCCTCGAAATTTATCATGGGCCTCCGCTTCAACGGCATCCACGCTCACCCCCACCCCTTTCAACCCGCTCTCTTGCAACCGATGGACCACCGATTCATCCAACAGGCCGCCGTGGCTACCCAACACGCAGTAGAATCCAATGTCCGTCGCCCTTCGAATGAGATGAAAAAGATCGGGACGCAAGAGAGGTTCTCCCCCCGTTAAAATGAGGAAGGCTTCCGGATGGACCTTGGCAATTTGATCCAGGACGGTTAAACACTGATCCGGGGTGAGCTCTCGATCAGTCTGGGCTTTCGCCGAAGCTTCAATATAACAATGGAGGCACGCGAGATTGCACCGCCTGGTCAAATTCCAGGAAATCGTCAGCGGGATGAATCGGGTCGTTTGAACGGAAGTCATCGTGGCGGGGATGTGATTCACGGTTTTCTGGGATCCTCCGAATGGCCCCGGCCGCTCAAACGCTCGTGGCCGGCTGTTGTCTGCGCTCACCGCCGAGCTCGTCGCGGCGCCGAGAAGCGTACTGCCACCGTACCCAGCCGATCACGGCCAGCTCGATGACGAGAATGAGCAGCGCGGTCCTCACCATCGGACCGATGACCGACGGGACAACTTGCGGCTCGAGGTAGATCGAGTACCACGACGTGAGACCTCGCCTGTTGCCGCGCTCGCGCGAGAACCCATCCCAGACCGAGAAGGCGACTGGCAGAAACTCTCCGGGCACGAACGGGGGGCCCGCGGTTGCGCGAAGTGGCCGCTTGAAAATGACCGACCATTCTCCCTGGTCGTAGCTCGCGACACCGGTGAGATCCCCCGTGTCGTTCGGCGCGATGTCCGCGCTTCCCCGGCCGGTGAACTGAAGGGGATCGGGGCGGGCCAGGTCGAAAAACCAGAGATCCACGGAGTTCTGGGCATCGCCAAAGAGGAAGTAGGGCTTGCGGGCGCCCGTCGGCGTCTGCGTCGGAATCTGGATCGAGACTGCGTCGGAGAACTCTGATGCCTGGGCGGCCGGTGCCGCTGCCTCTGCAAAGGGGTCGGCCGCGGCCGGCGTCTGTGCGGCTACGGCGGCCCCTCGTGTCTCCTCCTCTGGCGGCACGGGAAGCAATGGATCGTTCTTCCCCGTCCGATCCGCGCCCATGTCGTGCCATCGAACGAGGAGGGCGATCGACTCAGCGTCGTAGATTGCCTGCACGGTTACGGAGGTGGCGGGAGGATTGAACTGGCGTCCGGGCTCCATGATCTGTCCGACGATCGGAAAGTGGGCCACAGGAGCGGACTCGAAGCTCGCGGCGCCCTTCGCCAGATCGATCGAATCCAGGGTGTACTTGGCGACGACGAGGTTGGTATAGCCAGGCCCGTTGCTCCCCGAGAGAGAGGCGATGAAGTCGGTGATCGCCCATCGGTGCTCGGGCGTCAGGGCTTCCTGGAACGACGGCATGGGCGTGCCGTTGAACCCGGTGCTCATCGTCTTGAAGATGTCCTCGCGGGACGAACCTCCTCGGAAGGTCCAACTCTGCGCGAGGTTCGCCGCGCGTATCGGATGGCTCAAGTCGTCCACCAGGGTTGGAGCCGACGGTCCGTCGCCCCGGCCGAGCGCTCCGTGGCACTTCAGGCAGCCGTTATCCTCGTATAGTTTCTTCCCGAGCGCAATGGACTCGTTGGTGGCGGCCGGCGCGCTCGGAAGCGGCACGGGCTGGGGGACATTCTCGGGGATCGAGAAGTCGGGGGAGAAGGTCTTGGTGAAGTGGGCGAGATCCGACACTTCCTGGTCGGACAGGTTCGGCCAGGCTGGCATCGAGGTGTAGGGCATACCGCGCCTGATGATGTTGACGAGATCCTGATGGGTCGGGAGCGCTCCGCTCGGAGTCGTCCGAACCTTGAACTTGCCCGTCGTGAAGTCGCGGGGCCTGGGGAACAGGTGCGGGGTGGCATAACCTTCACCGTTCCCCTTCTCGCCGTGGCATTGCACGCAGTAATTAAGGTAGAGCGTCTTGCCCGACTCCCGCTGCGCGTCAGTCCCGACGTCGGGACCCTGCGCGCGCAGCTGCGTTCCCGTCGGGCCCATCGGCCAGGCACACAACGAGGCGAACAGGACAGCGACACACGCGCGCGACTTGAGGCGGGAGATCATTGGTGCGTCTCCACGGCGCGAGGCCTTTCGCCCATGAACTCGTAGAGAAAGAGGATGACATCCCAGATCTCGTCTTCCTTCAGAAACTTCTCCCAGGCCGGCATGGCCGAGTCCCAAGGGCCGCCCTCTTCCGGTAGTCCGGGGCCTCCTTTGGCGGCTCGCCAGAACAGAAACGTCTCTCGAAGATTCGCAATCGTCTCCCCGTCGGCGAAGTTGGTCGGGATCGGGTCCAGCCCGTGCACGAACATGCCGTTGCCGCCCATGTTGTCGCCGTGGCAGAAGACGCAGTTCTGGTAGTAGACCCGGCGCCCGTTCTCGACATGTTTGCGGAACTCTTCCGGATTCGACGTCTCGAGATGTCGGAAGGGGTTGTCGCCGGCGTCGAGATCGATCTTCTTGTCGTGAACCGTGATCTCGGGAGGCGATGCCGGATGGACCGTCCTGGGGAAGAACGGAGGCTCGATCGGGACGTTCATCTGGACGTAGACGTTTGCGGCCGCGAGCGCCGGGATGGCGACGACCGTTGCGGCGAGGAGCGCTGTGTACCGCTTGTCCGTCATTAACTTGATGAGCGGGCTGGAGACTTCTTCGCGGCGCTCCTGGCTGGAGGAAACGAACGCCAGGAGCGCGAGCGAGACGATACCCATGTAAATCGAGATGACGGACGTGGGAATCGGCGCGGTGAATCCAAATCGAAAAAAGACGTAGCACCCGACCCACCATGCGATCGCCCACGTGAACAGATTGGCTCGACGGAACCCAAGGAGCCCGAACACGACAAGTATGCCGAGGACGACGGGGATGTTCATGGTTTCAGACCTCGCCCTTCTTGGTGGCGGCAGGAGACGGCACCACGGCCGGCGCTGGCGGCGCGTTAGGTGTCGCGTTCGGTGCAGTGTAGTAGCGGTGACTGGTTTGGAGCGTCACCGTCGCCGTCCCGCCGAGAGTCTGGAGGTAGGCGATCACGCAGAGGATCTCCTGATCGGTGAGGCCGATCGGAGGCTTGTTGATGACCGGCATTCCCGGGTTGAAGCCCGCGACGATGAAGGCGTCTGGTGCGTACAGCGACTGCGCGAAGTACTCGACATCGTTCAGGCCCGGCACGCGCGTCGCGGCGCGGGCAGCGACGCCATCGAGATCGGGAAACCGTAGCGCCCCTGACTTGCCGATCGTGTGGCAGGTCGTGCAGAGACCCTTGCCCTCCATCATCTGGCGGCCGACCGTGACCATGTCGGCGGTGGTCAGATCCGATCTGATTACTGTTTCCTGAGGAGGAAGCACTTCCTTCTGAGGCACCAACTGGCCGACATAGGTATAGAACCCGGTGGTCGCGAGCACGAGCAAAGCGATCCTGGCGGGGAGCGGGACCATCACGACACCCCGGCCTTGTTCCCGGCATCGAAATCGGGCCGGTCGTGCAGGCTCGCGAGCCAGAACACGAATCCGATCAGGAGGAAGAACACCAGCACGGTCGCCGACACGACCTGCGTCGCGAAGCCCAGAGTGGGCGTGAAGGCGTCGGGCGAGGTGTCCCGAATGACACCGTAGACATGCCAGTGCTGGCGGAGCCCGGACCGCACGTAGCCCATGAGTCCCATGAGCCAGGTGAAGGTGACCGCGATGAAGATCAGCACGTACTGCGAGATCGCCGGCATCCTTCCCCAGCGAACCTCACCCGTGTGCCTCGGCCGGCGGAAGAGGAAGATGTCGATCGCGGAGATGGCCACCATGGCGAACAGGACCGCGCCGACTTGGGGCACAGAGAGGCCGATTCTCACGCTCGCCTCGACGAAGTACCCGTAGACGCCAAGGAAGATGACGAAGATCGCTGCGACCGCGAAGATCGAGAGCTGCACCGCATGGCCCGTCTTCGCCCAAGTCACGGTCGCGATCTTCCCGGTCCGGCGGTAGAGGAGGAAGCTCATGAAGGTCGTGAGGATCAGGACGTTCACGGCCGTGTTCTTCGCGGACATCACCCCGAGGAAGCCTAGAATCGGGTGCGCCGATCCTCCCATCGCCCTGATCTCGGAGACCGTCGCGATGATCGACCGGGGCGTCACCCAGATCATAAAACAGAGCACGATCGCGGCGAGCAGGTACTTGATGAGTCTCTGGAACGGCTGCGCCCCCTCGACCCGCCCCATGCCGAGCCAGAGGTAATAGTTCGCCCCGAGGAAGAGGTTGCCGATCAGGACCGCCTGGATGATGAAGAGCCACGAGAACGCCCCGCCCATCATCGTCAGCCCGAGCGTCTGCGAGTAGGCGTAGATCTCCGCCGCGAGGTAGTAGCCGGCGAAGGGAAGCGGGAGGAAGGAGATGATGGCGACGAAGTTGCCGATGTATCCCATCCAGTCGTAATGCGCCCGCTCCTCGTCGGTCTCCGCATTCAGGAACTTGAACGCCGCGTAGGCCGCTGCGACCGATCCGCCGAAGGCGACGTTGGCGATGACTCGATGGATGTTGATCGGCATCCAGGTGTAGTTGTTGATCGCGTCCGAGACGGAGATGACCGCCCCACTGTCCGAGATCCCGCGCGGCGACATCATGAAGGTGAGCCAGGCATTCGCGATGAACATGATCGCCGTGCCGACGATGTTGAGGCCGAGCCCCAGACCAAGATGCACCAGGCGAGGGAACTTCCCCCAGCCGTAAATGTAGGTGTAGAGGAAGAAAGCTTCCGCGAAGAAGAGCAGGACGTACGGGAGGAAGGTGGGAGAGAACACGCTCATCAGGTAGTTCGTGAACTTCGGATACAGAATGATGAGCATGAACGTCAGGCACGCTCCGAAGGTCGCGGTGAGCGAGAAGGACACGGAGAGGAGCTTCGCGAACTCGTGCGCGAGCCGGTCGTATCGCAAATCTCCCGTCTTGTAGCCGATCACCTCGAGGATGAGCGCGAAGATTGGGATGGCAAGGACGAACGCCGCGAACAGCAGGTGAAGCTGCGCGACCGCCCAGATGGCCACCCGGCTCCCAACGACGGGGAAGCGGCGGTACTCGGCCTCGACGTACGGCGTTGCCCGAGCCGTCGCCTCCGCTGCTGCACTCTCGGCGGCCAGTCCCTCCGCGCGCGGCGTCGGGTCGGCGATCGCGGAAGGAGCCCGGTAAGGCTCCTTGTACTCGCGGTCCGTCAGGAACATGGCGATCATCACGGCGCCGGCGAACATCACCAGACCGGTGACGGGACCGAGCACGAACAGCAGTTTGCGGTTCATTCCGCCGCTCATTCCGTGGCCTCCATCAGCGGTTGCCCTCCGCCTTCGCGCGCGTCTGTCCAGCGCGCTGGAGCCCTCGCACGTAAGCGACGATCGCCCACCTGTCCGCGGGAGGGATCGGCCAGCGGTACCCGGCCATCAGCCCCTGCCCGTTCGTGATGACGTCGAAGATCTGCCCGTCCGGGTACTTCAGGATCTTGTCCTGGTGGAAGGTGGCGGTGGGGACGTTGCCTCGCTGGAACAGAATCCCCTTGCCATCCCCGCGCGCGTCGTGGCACGGCTGGCAATAGATCGCGTAGCGCTGCCGGCCTCGCTCGACCACCGTTTCGTCCACGGGAACGGGACTCGTCGCGACGAACTGCCCGTCCACTCCCTTGCCCGTGAAGAAGGCCACGTCCTCTTTCAGCCCGCCGATCGGGACCGTTCCTGGAACGGGCTGGCGCATGGAGACGCCGTCGTAGAAGAACGTGCTGGCCGTCTGGGGGCGGACCTTCGGCTGGTCGTCCATGCTCGGATTGAGATGGATGGGAGCGCGGCTCGACGTGCAGCCGCGCGCGCAGCCGGCGGTGGCAACAAGAGAAATGAGCGCAAGCGTGCCCAGTAGGCAGCGGTTGAGGGCAGTCATACTGGCACGCCCTCGAGATCGGGATTCGGGTTGCGCACCTTGGCCAGATAGGTCGTCCTGGGCTTGGTGTTCAGCTCGGCGAGGAGCGCGTAGTTGCGCGGGTCCGCCTTCGCCTTCACGACCCGGCTCGAGGGGTCCCGAAGATCTCCGAACTCGATGGCCGAGGTCGGGCAGGCCTGCTGGCAGGCCGTCTTGACGTCGCCGTCACGGATCGTGCTCCCCGCGAGCTTCGTATCGATCTTCACCTTATTGATCCTCTGCGTGCAGTAGGTGCACTTCTCCATGACGCCCCTCGCGCGGACCGTGACGTCCGGGTTCATCGCGAGTTTGAGGATGTCGGGCGTGTCCTTGGTGAAGTTGAAGAAATTGAAGCGGCGCACCTTGTAGGGACAGTTGTTCGAGCAGTAGCGGGTCCCGATGCACCGGTTGTAGACCATCACGTTGAGGCCCTCCGCGTCGTGGACGGTGGCTGCCACGGGGCAGACCTGCTCGCAGGGCGCGTCCTCGCAGTGCATGCAGGGAACGGGCTGGAACACGACCTGCGGGTTGCCGGAGGGGTCGCCGGAGAAGTACCGGTCGACCCGGATCCAGTGCATCTCGCGCCCCTTCGCGACCTGGAGCTTGCCGACGACCGGCACGTTGTTCTCGCTCTGGCAGGCGACCATGCACGCGTTGCAGCCGATGCACGTGTTCAGGTCGATCGTCATCCCCCACTGGTGCCCCTGATTGTAGGTGTGCTCCTTCCAGAGTGAGACGTGATGCGTTTCCTCCTGAAAGACGCCGAGTGCGCCGGGGACTCCTCCTTTTTTCGGGGCTTGTGCGGAATCCCCCGCATGCGCGCCCTCGGCTGGCGCTGGCCGCGAGGCCTGTTCCGATCGAAGTTCAGCCAGGGTCGACTCGCGGATGATGGGGCGCCCCTCCATGCTGCCGTGGTCCTGGGTCACCGAGAGCGGGTACGTGCGCGCGAGCTTGGTGAGGCTGACCCCGCTGTCGAAGCCAGGTGCTTTGGAGCTTCGGACCGTGAACGCGTCGAACCCGACCCCAGAGCCGATCCGTCCCGCGTGCGAACGGCCGTAGCCGAGCGTTAAGGCGACTACGCCGTCCGCCATGCCGGGAAGGATAAAGACGGCGAGTTCGAGCGAGCGGCCCCCGTAATCGAGGCGGATCAAATCCTCGTTCGCCAGACCGAGCGATTCGGCGGTCTTCGGGCCGACGAGCGCGGGATTGTCCCAGGTCAGCTTGGTGAGGGGATCGGGAAGCTCCTGCAGCCACCCGTCGTTCGCGAAGCGGCCGTCGTGAAGCGAGGGGGAGGGGAGGAAGACGACCTCCAGATCACTGACAGATCCCGGCGCGGCCTGGCTCGACGTAGCGCCTCCGGCGCGAAGGCGGCCGAGCTCCGCCAGGGGCTGCGCGATGAGAGTGGGCACAACTTCTGGAAGCTCGCTGCCGGCAAGGAACCCGTCGTGCAAGACGCGATTCCACTTGGTGTCGAACTCAGCCTCGCCCAGGATCGGTTTCCATGTTTCCCGCACGAAGTCGTAGCCGGAACGCTCCTGGCCCCCGGCCATCAGCCCCAGCACTTCGACGGGGGTTCGTCCGCCGAACAGGGGGAGGATCAGCGGCTGGACTACGCCGAGCGTACCTCCGACCGCGCGCGCGTCTCCCCACGATTCGAGGTAGTGCGCGCGGGGAATGTGCCACGTCGCCTTGACGGATGTTTCGTCGACCGTGTGCCCGAGCGCGATCGACTGAGGGACCTTCGCCATCGCCGAGACGAAGTCCAGATCGGCGGGGGCATCGAACACCGGATTGCCGCCCAGGACGACGAGCGTCTTTATCGCGCCCGCCTGAATCGCGGAAACAAGCGAGGTCAAGGAGCTCACGCTCGGAAGCGCCGCGTCCTTCGTCTCGTAGTAGCTGACCGTCCTGCCCGTGTTGCCGAGATACGTGTTCAGCGCGCAGACGGCGGCGTGGACGGCCGCGGGCTGGCGTTCCCCAGCCACGATCAACCCTGTGCCGCGGTTCGCCAGAAGATCCTTGGCAAGGGCGTCGATCCAACGCGGGTCGACACCCGGGGCCCCCAACGCGGCTGCCGCGTTGGGGACCCCACCGGGGGGGCTGGCTCCCGCCAGGCTCGCGGCTCCGGCCTCGGGAGGCGCAAGGCGTGCAGCGAGTGCCGCGAGGAAGGGAGCGATCTGCCGGCTCTCGAGACGGAGCCGATGATCCGCCATCGCGCCAGTCAGCGAGTAGACCCCTTCAACAGCGTAAAGCCGGTTCATCGCGCCACCGGAGGTTCCCGCACGCCTTCCGGCCGCGAACCCTCGCGCGTGACGGATCATCTCCGGGTCGGTCAGCAGCGGGTCGGCGTCGAGGGCGAGAATCACCGAGGCTCGATCGAGCCGGAGCATGAGATCGAGGTCGCGCCCGGTGGCGTACCGCAGTCCCGCGACCCGGCTCTCGTCGCTGACGGCGTCGTAGGTCGCCCACTGCACACGAGGGTAGCGGGCGCGGAGCTCGGAGGCCAGGCGGGCCAGTGTGGGAGAGGAGAAGGACTCGGAGAGGACCGCAAGGCTGGCGCCGCCATCCGCGGCATGAGCCTGGGATAGCTGCCCCCAGGCCGCCACGAAATCGTTCCAGGACTTCGGCTCCCCTTTCAGCCTGACCGCTTGCGAGCGGTCGGCATCATACAGGCCGAGCACGGACGCCTGGACGCGCGAGCTCGAGGCCCCCAAGGTCGAGGGATGCGAGGGGTTCCCCTCGATCTTGGTCGGCCGGCCTTCGTGGCTCTCGACGATCAGGCCGTAGGCGCTGCGGCGGAACGGCATGGTCGTCGCGTAGTAGCGGGGGATTCCAGGGACCATCTCCTCGGGCGCGGTGACGAAGGGAACAATCTCTTCGACGGGGCGCCGGCACCCCGCGAGCCCCGCGAGCGACAGCGAGGCGCCCAGGAGCATCATCATGTCGCGCCGGGTGATGCCTGCGTCAAGCTCCGAGGGGCCCTCCTCCAGGAACTCCCGCTCGAGAGCGTTGCGGAATTCGGGGCGATCCTCGATCTGCGCGAGACTTCGCCAGTAAGGTCGATCATCTGCAGGAATTCGACTCACCGGTGGCACCCCGAACAGTCGGTCGGCGGATTGACCGGTCGCTCGCGATCGAGCTGCGCCACGAGCGTCGGCAGGTCCCGGGGAGGGGTCCACTTCATGTTGGTGACCTGCGAGACGGGGCGTCTGTTGGGACCGGGGTTGCGGTGGCAGTCGAGGCACCAGCTCATGCTGAGCGGCGTCATCTGGGTGACCGTTTCCATCTCATCGACGCGGCCGTGGCAGGTGACGCAGCCGATTCCTGCAGTCACGTGCGCGCGGTGGGTGAAATAGGCATAGTCGGGAAGATCGTGGACGCGAATCCAGCGCATCGGCCGACCGCTCTGGGCGCTGTCCCGAATCGGCGCGAGCAGCGCGCTGTCCCTCTTCACGGTCTGATGGCAGTTCATGCACGTCTGCGTGGGCGGAACGTTGGCGACGTCAGAAATCTCGACTGAGGCGTGACAGTATCGGCAATCGAGACCGAGCTCGCCGACGTGGAGCTTGTGGCTGTAAGGGACGGGCTGAACGGGACGGTAGCCCACGTCTGTGTACCACGGGGAAAAGAAGTACCAGACGCCCGCGATCGCAAGCATCGGACCGAGGACGCCAGCGATGGCCGCCACGATCGGGAGCTTGTTCCACCAGGGGAGGAAAATCTGGGCCAATGGCTAGGACTCCTGCGACGCTCGAGGCCAGTTGCCCAGGCAGCGAGTCCGCGATGGCACTGTGACGACACATCTTTAGCGCACCTCTTTATCCCACGAACGCGGACGAGGGTCAAGCCCGGCCCGCGCGCGATGTGGGGGCAGGTCACGTTCGCCTGCCGGATCGAGGAACCTGGTCCGCAATCGCCTTGGCCAATTCAGCGGAACCATTGAGACACGGGAGAAAACGGATCTGAAGCTCCGGCCGGCCCACGGCCGCCAAGTGTCCTTCGAGTTGACTCTCGGCATTGTCCGCCAGAAACCCGTACGGGTAATACACGACTTTCGAGAAACCGGCATCGCTGACGCGCTTGAGCGTCTGTTCGATTGGCGGCTCGGTCCAGCGCCCGCCTCGAGTGTGGTTGAGCCACCCGTTGGCCACCATGCCAAAGCTTGTCGCGAGGCGCCGCCGAATCGCCGCGCACAGTTGTTCGGTGCTTTCGCGCCCGGTCGCGATGGGACGTTCGGGTTCGATCAAGGTGCCGTGAGCCGCCAGCACCAGCGCCGTCTTCCAGCGTTCGGCGCGATCGTCTTCCAGGCAGGCAAGCACGTGCCGGACCGAAATCCCGGCAAGGCGCTCGGGATCGATCGCAGGCAAGACGGCAACCGGCGCCTGGCGATTTCGCTTGCCCGCCACCGCCGATGCCGTCCGCCTGGAGAGCTCGTGCGTGAACGCGGAGTCCGCGGCATACATCGGCGCGATCCAGACCGGCTCGTCTCCGGGAATTGCCGCGAGTGCCGCGTGCAGCAGCGGGTGGCGGAATTCGTACGCGACGTGCACTTTCCACGTCCTGCCGCCGTTGGTCTGCTGGAGCGCGCCACGCACGCTGGCGGCCTGGGTCTGCGTGATCTGCTCGAGCGGCGAGCGGTAGCCGTGTGCCCGCCACCGGCGGCTGCGCCCGCGCGCGACACCGCGATGAATGGAATCGCGGCCGTGGGAATTTTCGCGACGCGGCGAGTCAGGCCCTGGAGAATCCGCCAGGAATACGTCAACTGGTCCACAAATGAAGGCGAGGGCGGCTCGCCGTAGGTCACCAGCACGACGTGATGTGTCTTCATGGACTAGACACCCAGCCTGGCAGCCAGACTGCGAGCGGTCCGCCTCGCGCCGGCGATCGCCTGGTTGAACGACACGCCGTCGATGGCCGTGCCGCAGACGTGAAGGCCCGGGTGCAGGGCCAGCCGCGCGCGAATGCCGCGAACGCGCTCGTCGTGGCCGACGGTGTACTGCGCGATCGCGGACGGCCATTGGAATATCCAGTGCTGAAACGGCGGCGCGGTAATGCCCATGACCTTCGCGAGCTCGCTCCGTGCGACCGCAATCAAAGCCTGTTGATCCAGGTCGAGAACGCCGGGTTGAAGAGCACCGCCAAGAAATACTCTCAGCAGGACGGCGTCGTGCGGGGCACGGCCCGGGAAAATCGAGGACTCCCAGATCACACCCAGGGTCGACAGCCGTTCCGCCCGGGTGACCAAGTAGCCATTGCAGCCGTCAGGCGGCCGCGGCACCGATGCAGCCGAATACGCTAGTGCCACCACGGCCAGTCCCGAATACGGGATCGAGGCGAACTCGGCCGACAACTCGCGATCCAGCGCGCGAAGCATCACCGCCGTACGATGCGCGGGCGTCGTGAATACCACGTGATCCGCGGTGGTCGACGTGCCGTCGTCCAGGTGGACCCGCCACGCGCCCAAGTGGCGGTCGATCTCCGAAATGGCGTGACCGGTCATCATCTGGTTCCGGAGGCGGCCCGCCAGGGCGCCCGTCAACGTGCCGAGACCGCGGTCGAAGCTGAGGAGCCTCGCCCTGCCCCTCGCCTTCTTGCGCTGGGCGAACATCGCGCGTAACAGGCTGCCGTGTTCCTGCTCCCACTCCTTGAGGATGGGAAACTGCGACCGCACCGAGAGCGACCGGCTGTCCCCGGCCGAGATGCCAGACACGGCCGTGTCGACGAACATCTCGGCCACCTCACGTCCGAGCCGCCGCTCGGCAAACTCGAATACCGTTTCGTCCGCATGGGCCGGCGGCGCCGCTGCCCACGGCTCGCGCAGCAGCCGGAGTTTTCCCTGCCGGCTGATCGCATGGGACGTCAGCAACGCCCGCGGCGATTCAGGGACTTCGCACAACTCTCCGCGGCGAACCACAAAGCGCCGCCGCGGGCCGGGGTTGGCCTCCACGAGGCGGCTGTCGAGATTGAGTTCGGCGATCAGGGCACGCGTTTCCGGCTCCCGGTCGAGAAACCCGTGCGGTCCGGTCTCGATCACCCAGGGGCCATCCACGACCGTGCGGGCATGTCCGCCCGCTTCGGTCGCCGCCTCGATGACCGTCACCTCGACGACGGCGCCGAGGCGCGCCGCCTCCTGCTGGAGCGTGAAGGCCACCGTGAGTCCGGTAATGCCGCCGCCGGCCACGGCGACGCGCGTGGGCGTCATACCGTGCGGCTGAAGACCGGCTGGGCGCCAGCTGTTCGGTCGCGGAGGTACTGGTCGAACACCATGCAGATGTTCCGCACGAACATGCGTCCGAGCGGCGTAACTTCGATGGCGCTTCCGCTCACCGTCACGAGGCCGTCCGCGGCCGGCGACCCGGCCGCCGTCAGCTCGCCCAGTTCCTGCGCGAAGTACTCGGCGAAATCGACAGCGAACCGGTGCTCGACTTCCCGGGTGTCGACGCGGAAGTTGCACATCAACCCGCCGATCACGTGACGCCTCAGCAGATCGTCCGGCGACATCTCGTCACCACGCTCGATCGCGAACCGGCCTGCGCCCACTGCGGCATAGTACTCTGGAAGCTTCTTCGTGTTCTGGACGAAGGCGCCCTGCACCTCGCCGATGCCGGACACGCCGAGGGCCACCATGTCGTGCGTTTTCTGCACGGTATAGCCCATGAAATTGCGGTGCAGCTCCCCGCGATCGGGGCGCAGCGTGAGGGTCTGGTCGAGCGTGCGCTGGAACCCGTCGACGGTCTGGTATGGCAGGCCGTAAATCAAATCGACGTTCACCGACGCGAAGCCCGCCGCCCGGGCCTCAGACATGAGGTCCCGGGTGAGCTCGTAGCTCTGCTCACGGTTGATCGCCTTCTGCACCTCCGGGGCAAAGTCCTGCACGCCCATCGAAAGGCGGTTGAACCCGAGGGCAGACAGGCGCTTCAGGTGGGCCGCGCTGGTCACGCGCGGATCGATCTCGATCCCCAGCTCGGCCGGCGCCGTGAACGTGAAGTGGCGATGCACGCGGTCGAAGACGCGCGACAGCCGATCGGCTTCGCAGAAAAGTGGAGATGCACGTAGGCTGACAGCGGCTCGCGCGCGTCCGCGTGGACGGCGTCGATCAGCGCCTCGACGGACGCGATCGGGGTGTCCGGAAGGATGCCGTGCCCGAGGTTCATGATGTGGCCCGCCCGCCCGGCGGAGCGCGATGGTGGTCTCGGCCATGGCGCGATCGAGGTCGAGCCAGCCGCGCGCGGCGGCCGCATGCATCATCGAATACTCGCCGGACACCTGGTAGGCGACCACCGGCACGTTCACGCTCTCGCGCACGGTACGCACGACGTCGAGGTACGGCAGGCCGGGCTTGACCATCACCATGTCCGCCCGCTCGGTCACATCCGCCTGCGCTTCGCGCACGGCTTCCCGCACGTTCGGCGGATCCATCTGGTAGCCGAGCCGATCGCCCTGCTGCGGCGTGGAGCCGGCGGCCTCGCGGAAGGGGCCGTAAAAGGCGGAGGCGTACTTGACCGCGTAGGACACGATCGCGCGATCGGTGAAGCCGGCCTCGTCCAGGGTGGCGCGGATTGCGGCAATGCGGCCATCCATCATGCCGGATGGGGCAATCACGCCGGCGCCGGCGCGTGCGTAGGTCAGCGACGCTTGCGCCAGCAGGGGCAGGGTGGCGTCGTTGTCGACCTGGTTCCCGCGGAGCACGCCGCAGTGCCCGTGGTCGGTGTATTCGCACAAGCAACCGCCCCCGAGCGCGTGAAGCATCGTTGGTTCCGCGGTGACGCACCGCCTCGTCGTGTCATCATCCAAAACGGTCAGGCACCGTCGTACGCCGGCGTCTTCGATGCGGCACTGCACGGCCAGCGCTCCCTGCGCGGGCGCCGGCAGCATTCGATCGATCGAGAAAGTTTCGGTGATGGCGCGATCGAGGCCGAGGCGTGTGAGCCCAGCCCTGGCGAGAACAATGGCGTCAAGGTCGTGGCCGACACGAGCGACACGCGTGGGGACATTGCCGCGCAGGGCAATGATGTCCAGATCGGTCCGGACAAGGCGGATCTGCGCGGTCCGTCGCGTGCTGCAGGTGCCGACGCGCGCGCCCGCCGGCAAGGCCTCGAGCGTCAGGCCGTCGCGCGCGCAGAGCACGTCCTCGACGGGCCCGCGCGCAGGCACGGCTGCCACGGTGAGGTCGCGACTCGATTCGACCGGCAAGTCCTTGTAGCTGTGGACGGCCACGTCGACTTCGCCGGACAGCAGCGCCCGCTCCAGCGCCGCGGTGAAGAACCCTGTCCCCTCGACCTGCGACAGCGGCAGGTCCGTAATCCGATCGCCGTCCGAGGAGATCTCGACCAGGCTCACGGCGATCCCGGGAGAGACCGCCGCGAGGCGGCGAGAATGCCGGCCGCGATCGAGTTGTGCTGCGCCGTTGGCGCCCACCAGTACACCTCCAGGCGGTTGCACGTGATAAAAGTGAACCGCTGCGGCTTGAACCGTTTTTTCGCTCGTGATAAGCTCCGCTTGAGAAATTTTTCACAATGTCGTCGACCCGAGCCGAGTGGGGGCAAAGTGCTCCGACTTCACGCCGGACGTGTGTAGAAAGTCATGTCGCAGGTATTCCCTAAAAGCGCTAACGCATGGTCGAAGGCCAGCGTGCTCACACTCGTCTTCATGCTGCTTGGTCTGGGATGGGCCGTGCTGACGTTCCAGCGTTCCGATTTCGTCACCACGGCGAATCAGTTCGTCGAGCAGCCGGTCCAATTCAGTCACCAGCTCCACGCGGGCGCCATCGGCATTGACTGCCGCTACTGTCACACGTCGGTGGAGGTGTCACCATCGGCCGGCATCCCGCCGACCAAGACCTGCATCAACTGCCACTCGCAGATCTGGTCGACGAGCCCGTACCTCGAACCGGTGCGCGCCAGCTTCCGCGACGACAAGCCGTTGACCTGGGTCCGCGTGCACGACCTGCCTGACTTCGTCTACTTCGACCACAGCATCCACGTGACCAAGGGTGTCGGCTGTGAAACCTGCCACGGCCGCGTCGACAAGATGCCGCTGATGATCCAGAAGGCGTCACTCCAGATGGAGTGGTGCCTGGACTGCCATCGTGATCCCTCCCGCTATGTGCGGCCGCGCGACCAAATCATCACGATGGGCTACCAGCCGGCCGTGGCGCAAGCCGAACTGGGCCCGCGCCTGGTCAAGGAATACAAGATTGCCGGTCTCGAACACCTGACCAGTTGCTCGGTATGCCACCGATGAAGCCGATCTTTGCCACCGACTTGTCCGCCGAAGCGCACAGCGCGGAGGGGGATCCCAAGGCGCACCGCTCGAGGAGCGTGCCCATTGACATCCAGGCGGTACGGGCCCGCCTCGAACAACAGGACGGACCGCAAGTGTGGAAAAGCCTTGAAGCGGTCGCCGAAACGGCCGAGTTCAAGGGCTACCTCCACCGCGAGTTCCCGACCAACGCCGACGAGTGGCTGGACCCGGTGGGCCGTCGCTCCTTCATGAAGCTGATGAGCGCGTCGATGGCGCTCGCCGGCGTCACCGCCTGCACGGTGCAGCCGACCGAGTTGATCGTGCCGTACGTGCGCCAGCCGGAAGAAATGATTCCCGGCAAGCCGCTGTTCTTCGCGACGGCCATGTCGCTCGGCGGCGTCGCGACCGGCCTGCTGGTGGAAAGCCACGAAGGGCGCCCGACCAAGATTGAGGGCAACCCGGACCATCCCGCAAGCCAGGGCGCCACTGACTTATTCGCGCAGGGCTCGGTCCTCACCTTGTACGATCCGGATCGCTCGCAAGCGATCACCCAACTGGG
The DNA here is from genome assembly GCA_038919385.1 of Vicinamibacterales bacterium. Lineage (GTDB taxonomy): Bacteria > Acidobacteriota > Vicinamibacteria > Vicinamibacterales > UBA2999 > 12-FULL-67-14b. The sequence goes on from JBCKZH010000031.1 coordinate 20,981, forward strand.
CGAGATTCGTCCGTGGAACGCCGTGATCGCGGCGGTGCGCGTCGGCTTGTCCGCGCAGTCGGCCACCAAGGGCGCGGGCCTGCGCATTCTCACCGAGACGGTGAACTCGCCGACGCTGGCCGCGCAGATTCAACAGGTGCTGCGGTTGCAGCCCAGCGCCAAGTGGATTCAATGGGAACCGATGCCGCGCGACAACGCGCGCGCGGGCGCCCGCGCCGCGTTTGGTGAATACCTCGAGCCGGTCTACGACCTGTCGAAGGCCGACGTCATTCTCTCGCTCGACGCCGACTTCCTCGCCTCGGAAGGCGCCAGCAACCTGCGCTACGCCCGCCAGTTTGCCGGCCGCCGCCGCGTGGAAGAGAGCGCCGACAACCTCAACCGCCTCTACGTCGTCGAATCGAACCACTCGGTGACGGGCGGACGGGCCGACAACCGCCTGCCGCTCAAGTCGAGTCAGGTGGAAGCGTTCGCGCGCGCGGTCGCGCGGCATGCCGGTGTCGCCGGTATCACCGGCGCCGCGCCCGCGGGCAGCGACGCATTTGCCGACGCAGTGGCCAAGGATCTGATCGCGCATCGCGGTCGCGCGGTCGTGATGGCCGGCGATTCGCAGCCGCCCGCCGTGCATGCGATTGCCCACGCGCTGAATGCCGCCATCGGCGCCGCCGGTGTGACCGTTTCGTACCTGCCGACGCCGGAAGCCGTGCCGAGCGAACAACACGCCGCGCTGCGCGAGCTGGTGACCGACATCGCTGCCGGCCGCGTGCAGATGCTCGTGATCATCGGCGAGTCGAACCCGGTGCTCAGCGCACCGGCCGACTTCAAGTTCGCCGAAGCGATGAGCAAGGTCGCCTTGCGCATCCACTCGGGCCTGTTCTTCGACGAGACGGCGACGATGAGTCACTGGCATGTGCCGGGGGCTCACTACCTGGAAGCGTGGAGCGACGCGCGAAGCTTCGACGGCACCGTGTCGATCGTGCAGCCGCTGATTCAACCGCTCTACGGCGGCAAGTCGGCGCACGAAGTGATCGCCACGCTCTCGGAACGTCCTGAACGCAACGGCTATGACGTGGTCAGGGAATTCTGGATGGCCGCCTCACCAGCCGCCACTTTCGAGCTGTCGTGGCGCAAGTGGCTCCATGACGGCTTCATCGCCGGCTCGGCGTTCGCACCGTCGGCCGCCGTGCTGGCGCCGGACGTGGCCACGCGGATCACGACCGCGGCCGCGGTTGACGGCATCGAGATCAACTTCCGCCGCGACGAGACTATTTACGACGGCCGTTTTGCCAACAACGGCTGGCTGCAGGAACTGCCCAAGCCGGTGACGAAGCTGACGTGGGACAACGGCGCGTCGATCGCGCCGTCGACCGCCGAAGCGAACCACTTGCAGACTGGCGACATCATTGCCATTCAACACGACGGTCGCACGCTGAACGTGCCGGTGTGGATCACACCCGGTCACGCGAAGGACGCGATCACGGTGTCGGTCGGCTACGGCCGCACGAAGGCCGGGCGCGTCGGCAACGGCGCCGGCTTCAACACCTATGCCCTGCGTGGCTCCGCCATGCCGTGGTTCGGCGCGGCGACGATCACCAAGACTGGCGACACCTACGACCTGGTCGGCACCCAGGACCACTGGTCGATTGAAGGCCGCAACCTCATCCGCTCGGCGACACTCGAAGAGTTCAAGGCCAAGCCCACGTTCGTGAAGGACATGGAGCACCTGAAGCTCGACCAACGCCTCTCGCTCTACGCCGACAAGGAATACAAGGGCGACCAGTGGGGCATGACGATCGATATGAACGCCTGCACCGGTTGCTCGGCCTGCATCATTGCCTGCGTGGCCGAGAACAACATTCCGGTGGTCGGCAAGGCGCAGGTCAAGCTCCACCGCGAGATGCATTGGCTGCGCATCGACCGCTACTTCTCGGGCAACCTCGACACGCCCGACACCTATTACCAGCCGATGCCCTGCCAGCAGTGCGAGAACGCGCCCTGCGAGGTGGTGTGTCCCGTTGCGGCCACCGTCCACAGCGACGAGGGCCTGAACGAAATGATCTACAACCGCTGTGTCGGCACGCGCTACTGCTCGAACAACTGCCCGTGGAAGGTGCGCCGGTTCAACTTCCTGCTGTACCAGGACTTCGACACGCCGCAGATCAAGTTGCAGCGCAACCCGGACGTCACCGTTCGCAGCCGCGGCATCATGGAGAAGTGCACCTACTGCGTGCAGCGCATCAACGCCGCGAGGATTCAGTCGAAGCGTGAGGATCGCGCGATTCGCGACGGCGAAATCGTCACCGCCTGCCAGGCGGTGTGCCCGACCAGCGCCATCGTGTTCGGCAACATCAACGACCCGAACAGCCAGGTGGCCAAGCTGAAAGCGAGCCCGCGCAACTACACCACGCTCGAAGATCTCAACACGCGGCCGCGCACGTCCTATCTCGCGGCCGTGCGCAATCCGAACCCGGCCCTGCCCTCGAACCCGATGGTCGGCGGCCACCATGCGACGACCGAGTCGCACGAGGCAGCCTCGCCGGGGAACTGACACTAATGGCCAACCACGTTTCCACGTCCACGGCGTTGCTCGAGGAGACGCCGGTGATCCTGCCGGGTCACGACTTCGAGACAGTCACCGAGACCATCGCGGAGATTCCACTTTCGAAGCGCTTCCCGCTCGGGTGGATCGGCGTCCTGCTGATCGCCCTCGGCCTGGCGGGCATGCTGAACATGGCCCTCGGCTACCTGCTGCTAAAGGGCATCGGCATCTGGGGTAACAACGTCCCGGTCGGCTGGGCGTTCGATATCATCAACTTCGTCTGGTGGATCGGCATTGGCCACGCCGGCACGCTGATCTCCGCCATCCTCCTGCTCTTCAAGCAGCAATGGCGCATGTCGATCAGCCGCTTCGCCGAAGCGATGACGATTTTCGCGGTGGCCTGCGCGGCGATCTTCCCCGTGTTCCACACCGGTCGTCCGTGGCTGGCGGTCTATTGGCTGTTCCCGTATCCCAACACGATGGGCCTGTGGCCGCAGTTCAAGAGCCCGCTGATCTGGGACGTGTTCGCGGTCTCCACCTACGCCACCGTCTCGATCGTGTTCTGGTACGTCGGCCTCATTCCCGACCTGGCGACGATGCGCGACCGCGCGGTCTCGAAGGTGAAGGCGATCATTTACGGCATGCTGTCGCTCGGCTGGCGCGGCTCGGCGCGCCACTGGCACCGCTACGAGGTGGCCTCGCTGATTCTCGCCGGTCTGTCGACGCCGCTGGTGCTGTCGGTGCATACGGTGATCAGCTTCGACTTCGCGGTCTCGGTCATTCCCGGCTGGCACGCCACCATCTTCCCGCCCTACTTCGTCGCCGGCGCCATCTACTCGGGCTTCGCGATGATGCTCACGCTCGCCATTCCGGTGCGCCGCTTCTACGGCATGGAGAGCCTGATCACCATGCGCCACATCAACAACATGGCCAAGATCATGCTGGCGACCGGCCTGATGGTGGGCTACGGCTACGCGATGGAACTGTTCTTCGCCTGGTACAGCGGCAGCCCGCACGAGCGGTTCATGATGTGGAACCGGATGTTCGGCCCCTACGGCTGGTCGTACTGGACGCTGATCTCGATCAACGTCGTGATGGTCCAGTTCCTGTGGCTGACGCGCGTGCGTCACAACACGGCGCTGCTCTTCATCATGTCGATCTTCGTCAACATCGGCATGTGGCTCGAGCGCTTCGTCATCATCGTGACCTCGCTCAACCGCGACTTCATCCCGGCGGCGTGGGGCATGTATTACCCGACGCGGTGGGACTTCATCACGTTCTTCGGAACCATCGGGTTGTTCCTGACGCTGTTCCTGCTGTTCCTGCGGTTCGTGCCGATGATTTCGATCTTCGAAGTCAAGATGCTGCTGCCGCAGTCCAAGGTCAAGGCGGATCACCATGCACACTAACGAGCCGGCCAAGGTGCTCCATGGCGTGATGGCCGAGTTCGACTCGGCGCAGGCCGTGGTCGACGCGGCGCGCAAGACCATGGCGCACGGCTTCACGAAGGTCGAGGCCTATTCGCCCGTGCCGATCGAAGAGCTCAACGACATCATTCACAAGACGCGCACCGTCCTGCCGAAGCTCGTCCTGGGCGGCGGCCTCGCCGGCATGGCGACCGGCTTCGGGCTGCAGTACTGGGCGTCGGTGATCGAATACCCGATGAACGTCGGCGGCCGCCCGCAGGCGAGCTGGCCGACCTTCATCATTCCGTCGTTCGAACTGACCATCCTGTTCGCGGCCCTGACTGCGGCGATCGGCATGATCGTGCTGAGCGGCCTGCCGCAGCCGTATCACCCGGTCTTCAATGTCGACCGCTTTTCGAGGGCCAGCTCCGACAAGTTCTTCCTCGTCGTCGAGTCGGCGGATCCGAAGTTCGACCAGCAGGCGACCACCGAGTTCCTGCGCGGCACCGGCGCGAAGGGAGTGTACGACGTTGACGAATAACCCACCCACGCGCGGATACCGCGCGCGGGGCCCGGTCGTGACGCTCGCGCTCCTGGCCCTGACGACGCTGGTGGCCGCCGGCTGCCGCCAGGACATGCACGATACTCCGCGCTACGAAGCGTTCGAGGCGAGCGCGTCGTTCCCGGACGGCCGGGCCTCGCGCACGGCCCCGGCCGGCACGGTCGCCCGCGGCTGGCTGCGCGACGATGAGGCGCTGTACACCGGCAAGGTGGCGGGCCAGATCGTTGAACAGTTCCCGTTCCCGATCGCCCACGCCGACCTCCTGCGCGGCCAGCAGCGCTTCAATATTTACTGCACCCCGTGCCACGGCAAGCTCGGCGACGGCCACGGCATGGTCGTACAGCGCGGCCTGCGTCAGGCGGCCTCGTACCACCAGGACCGCCTTCGCACCGAGAAGGCCGGTTACTTCTACGACGTAATTACCAACGGCTTTGGCGCCATGCAGGGCTATGCCGAACAGATCCCCGTGCGTGACCGCTGGCTGATTGTGGCCTACGTGCGCGCGCTGCAACTGAGCCAGCATGCCTCGGTGAACGACGTGCCCGCCGACCAGCGCGCGGCGCTTGACGCGGAGAAGCACTAGTGTCGACTGTGACTTCGGAATCCTTTAAAGCCGGCGATTCGCCGCTGCCCGGCATGAAACAGTTCGGCCTGATCGCGGCCGTGCTGGGCGTGGCGCTCACCGGCGCCGGCTTCATGATGTCGGGGGCCGATCGCTTCTACCAGGCCTACCTGGTGGCCTACACGTTCTGGACCGGCGTGGCGCTGGGCAGCCTCGCGCTGCTGATGGTCCAGCACCTCACCGGCGGCGCCTGGGGCGTCATCCTGCGTCGGCCGTTCGAGGCCGCGGTTCGCACCATCCCGTTCATGGCGGTGCTGTTCCTGCCGATCGCCTTCGGCATGCACTCGCTCTACGAGTGGACGCACGAGAGCGCCAAGACCGACCCGCTCCTGATGCTGAAGGCCGGCTACCTGAATACGCCGTTCTTCCTCGCGCGCCAGATGATCTACTTCGCGATCTGGTCGGTGATGGGATACCTGCTGACGTCATGGTCGGCCGAGCACGACCGTACCGGCGGCCCATCGCTGGTCGACAAGATGGCGCGCCTGTCTGGCGGCGGCCTGGTCGTCTACTTCCTCACCGTCACCTTCGCGATGGTCGACTGGACGATGTCGGTGAACCCGCACTGGTTCTCGAGCATCTGGGGCATGCTCTACATCGGCGGCCAGGGCCTGTCGGCGTTCGCGTTCGGCATCACCGTACTGGTCATGCTGTCGCAGACCGCACCACTGAACAAGGTGCTCTCGACGCACCACTTCCACGACCTCGGCAAGTTCCTGTTCGCGTTCCTGATGCTGTGGGCGTACCTGTCGTTCTCGCAGTTGCTGATCATCTGGTCGGCGAACCTCCCGGAAGAGATCCCGCACTACCTGGTGCGCTGGGAGACCAACTGGAAGTACCTCAGCGCCTTCATCATCGTCGGCCACTTCATCGTGCCCTACGCCTTGCTGCTGTCGCGCGACCTGAAGAAGAACGCCGGCAAGCTGCGCGTGGTGGCGATCTGGATCCTCCTGGCCCGCGTCGCCGACTACTACTGGCACGTGGCGCCCGAGTTCCACAAGGGTGGCTACAGCTTCAGCCTGCTCGACCTCGCGCTGCCGCTGGCGCTGGGCGGAATTTTCATTTCGATCTTCGTGTCACAGCTCGCCGGGCGCTCGCTGTTGCCCGTGAACGACGCTGGGCTGGAGAAGGCACTGACCCATCATGTCCACTAACCAGCACGCAAACCCTTCGACTCCGCTCAGGGCAAGCGAACACGACCTCGAGTACGGGCCCAACCCGCCGGGCGCGAAGCACGAGCACACCGACATCGACACAGCGGTCGGCTACCAGTTCGCGCTGTGGCTGACCGTGGCGATGCTGCTCTCGGCGGCCATTGTCTATGGCACCTTCTGGTTCTTCGAAAACCAGACGCAGACTGCCGACGCGGTGGCGCAGAAGTATCCGCTCGCGGTGGGCCAGGAGAAGACTCCACCCGCGCCGAACCTGCAGACCCAACCGTTTAAGGACGTCTACCTGCTGCGCAAAGGCGAAGCCGAGAAGCTGGAAAGCTACGGCTGGGTCGACAAGGAAGGCGGCATCGCCCGCATTCCGATCGATCGCGCCATGGACGTGATGCTCGAGCGCGGCTACCCGGCCCGCGGCGATGGCGGCAACGGCCTGAACGTGGTCACACAGGACAGTTCGTCGGGCCGAACGATCGTTCCTCGATGAAGAAGTTGTTCGGAAAGGTTCAGGAAGGTTCAGAACGGTGCTGACCGGTTCGAAATGGCAAACGGCGATGGCGGTGATGAGCGCGGTGGCGCTCATGACGGCCGTGGTGTCGGCGCAGGGCGCGGCGCCCGGGATTCGTCCCGCGTCGGCGCTGCCGTCGCACCAGGTGCCCGGTGTGCTTGGCAAGGTGGCGTTTGAACAGCGCCTGAACGAGCAACTGCCGCTGGCACTGCCGTTCACGGACGAGGCCGGCAAGGCGGTCAAGCTGGGCGACTACTTCGGCCGCAAGCCGGTGGTGCTGGCGTTTGCGTATTACGAGTGCCCGATGCTGTGCACGCAGGTGCTGAACGGTCTCGAGAGCTCGTTGCGCGTGATTAACGAGAGCATCGGCAAGGAGTTCGACGTCGTCACCGTCAGCTTCGACCCGCGCGAGACGGCGGTGCTGGCGGCGGCCAAGAAGCAGGCGTATCTCGACCGTTACCAGCGCCCCGAAGCTGAGCAGGGCTGGCACTTCCTGACCGGCAGCCAGGCGTCGATCGACGCGCTGACCAAGGCCGCCGGCTTCAGCTACGTGTGGGACGAGCAGTCGCAGCAGTTCGCGCATGCCAGCGGCATCATCATTGCCACGCCCGAAGGCAAGATGTCGCGCTACTTCTTCGGCATCGACTACTCGCCACGCGACGTCAAGTTCGCGCTGATCGAATCGTCGGCCGGCAAGATCGGGTCGTTGGCCGATCAACTGTTGCTCTACTGCTATCACTACGATCCGGCCGCTGGCAATTACGGCTTCGTGGCCATGAGGGCGGTTCGGATAGGCGGCGTCGTCACGTTGGTGGCGCTGTTTGGATTCATGTTCGTCTCGATTCGGCGCGACCATCGCGCGACCGGACACTAGCTAATGAAAATATTCGGCATTCCCGTTTTCCCGGAACAGGCATCGACCTTCGCCAAAGACGTCGACGCGCTGTATTTCTTCATTCTCGCCACCAGCGCGTTCTTCGCGCTGGGCGTGGCGGTAGCGGTGATCTACTTCGGCATCCGCTACCACAAGACGCACGATGGCGAGATCGGCGCACGCATCGAGGGCAACCTGCCGCTCGAGCTGCTGTGGAGCGTCATCCCCACCATCATCTCGATGGTGATGTTCGGCTGGGGCGCGTCGGTGTTCTACCACCTGCGGCGTCCGCCCGCCGAGGCGATGCACATCTACGCGGTCGGCAAGCAGTGGATGTGGAAGTTTCAGCACCTTGAAGGGCAGCGCGAGATCAACGAGCTGCACATTCCCGCCGGCCGGCCGGTCAAGATCACGATCAGCTCCGAGGATGTGCTGCACAGCCTGTATTTCCCGGCGTTCCGCACCAAGATGGACGCCATTCCCGGGCGCTACACCGAGCTCTGGTTCGAAGCGCAGACGCCGGGTCAGTACCACATCTTCTGCACCGAGTACTGCGGCACCAGTCACGCCGGCATGATCGGCACCGTGACCGTGCTGGAGCCGACGCAGTACCAGGCGTGGCTCCAGGGCGGCGGCATGGAAGGCACGCTCGCCCAGCGCGGCGCGAAGCTGTTCAACGACCTGACGTGCGTGACCTGCCACCTCGATACCGGCCAGGGCCGCGGACCGACGCTGAAAGACATTAGGGGCACGACCGTCGAGCTGCAGGACGGGTCGGCAGCGACGGTTGACGAAGCCTACCTGCGCGAATCGATCCTCAACTCGCAGGCGAAGATCGTGAAGGGCTTCCAGCCGTTGATGCCGACCTTCCAGGGGCTGATCAGCGAAGAGAACCTGGTGGCCCTGATCGAACACGTGAAGTCGATGTCGCCCAAGGCAGCAGCCGCCCCCGCGGCCGAGAAGAAGTAAGCCATGCAGGACAAGCTCAAGATTCCGGAACGCCACTACCTGAACAACGGCCACAGCCTGGCGTCGTGGCTGCTGACCAAGGATCACAAGCGGATCGCAATCATGTATTTGATGTCGATCTCGGTGATGTTCTTCCTGGGCGGCCTGTTCGCCGTCGGCATCCGCTTCGAACTGGCTACGCCGCAAGGCGACTTCGTCAGCGCCGACACCTACAACAAGTTCTTCACCATGCACGGCGTGATCATGGTGTTCTTCTTCCTGATCCCGTCGATTCCCGCGGTGCTCGGCAACTTCCTGATCCCACCGATGATTGGCGCGAAGGACCTGGCGTTTCCGCGCATCAACCTGCTCAGCCTTTACATCTACTGGATCGGCGGCGTGTTCACGCTCTACGCGATGATCGCGGGCGGCGTCGATACCGGCTGGACGTTCTACACGCCCTACAGCGCGACCGCGTCGAACACCAACGTCATTCCGACGGCGATCGGCATTTTCATCGCCGGCTTCTCGTCGATCCTGACCGGTCTCAACTTCATCGTCACCATCCACCGCATGCGCGCGCCTGGCATGACCTGGTTCCGCCTGCCGCTATTCGTGTGGGCGCACTACGCCACCAGCCTGGTGCAGGTGCTCGGCACGCCGGTGATCGCCATCACCATCGTGATGCTCGCGGTCGAGCGCGGCCTCGGCTTCGGCATCTTCGACCCGGCCCGCGGCGGCGACCCGGTGCTGTTCCAGCACCTGTTCTGGTTCTACTCCCACCCGGCGGTCTACATCATGATCCTGCCGGCGCTCGGCGTGCAGAGCGAGCTGATCTCGACCTTCTCGCGCAAGACCATCTTCGGCTACAGCTTCGTCGCCTTCTCGTCGCTGGCGATCGCCATGTTCGGCTTCATCGTCTGGGGGCACCACATGTTCGTGGCCGGCATCTCGACCTACGCGGCCATGGTGTTCTCGTTCCTCAGCTTTTCGGTCGCCATTCCCTCGGCGGTCAAGGTCTTCAACTGGACCGCGACGCTCTACAAGGGCGCCATCTCGTTCGAAACACCGATGCTCTACGCCTACGGCTTCATGGGGCTGTTCGCCATCGGCGGCCTGACCGGCCTGTTCCTGGCCACGCTCGGCCTCGATATCCACGTGCACGATACCTACTTCGTGGTCGCGCACTTCCACTACATCATGGTGGGCGGCGCCATCATGGGCTACATGGGCGGCCTGCACTTCTGGTGGCCCAAGATGACGGGCCGGATGTATTCCGAGTTCTTCTCGCGCGTCGCCGCGGTCATGGTGTTTGTCGGCTTCAACGTGACCTTCTTTCCGCAGTTCGTCGTCGGCTACCTCGGCATGCCGCGCCGCTACCACTCGTATCCGGACGAGATGCAGGTGCTCAACGTGATGTCGTCGGCCGGCGCCACCGTGCTGGGGCTCGGTTACGTGCTGCCGGTGATCTACTTCCTCTACTCGCTCAAGTACGGGCAGGTGGCGGGTCCCAACCCGTGGGGCGCCTCCGGCCTCGAGTGGCAGACGCAGTCGCCGCCGCTGACCGAGAACTTCCTCGAAGTCCCCGTCGTGGACCGCGAGCCTTACGAGTACGAGCACGTCGTCGCCAAGGAGAAGCATCTTGTCTAACGCGGTCGCGCCCGCGGACGATCACGGTCACGCGCACGCAGCCCACCACCCGAAGCTGCAGCACCATTTCGACACGATGGCGCAGCAGAAGGAAGCTGCCGTCGTCGGGATGTGGGTGTTCCTGGTCACCGAAATCCTGTTCTTCGGCGGCCTGTTCGCGGCGTACATGATTTATCGCATCTGGTACTTCGATGCGTTCGCCGAAGCGAGCCGGTCGCTGAGCCTGTTCTGGGGCGGCCTCAACACCGCCGTGCTGATCGGCAGCTCGCTGACCATGGCCATGGCCGTGCGCAGCGCGCAGACCAACAAACGGATCGCCACCGTGAACTGGCTGGTACTGACGATGATCCTCGGCACCGTGTTCCTGGGCGTCAAGGTGATCGAGTACGCCGACAAGTTCGAGCACCACCACGTGCCCGGCTACAACTTCCAGTGGGCGGCGGCGCACCCCTCGACTTCGCTCGGGGCAGGCGAGGCCCAGGCGGCTGGCGCGGAACATGCCTCCGTGGCCAGTGAAAGCGTACCGGCCGAAAGCGGCCACCGCGAGCTGACCCTGAACGCCGACCAACTGCAGCTCACCACGCAGATCTACTTCAGCCTGTACTTCACCATGACAGGCCTGCACGCCATCCACATGATCGTCGGCATCGGCATCATGCTGGTGATCACCTGGATGGCATGGAAGGGCAAGTTCGACGACCAGTACTACACACCCGTGGAGATGACCGGCCTGTACTGGCACTTCGTGGACATCGTCTGGATCTTCCTGTTCCCGCTGCTCTACCTCGTCGAGAGGCATACGTAATGTCAGGACACGTTTCCCCGGTCAGCCTCTACCTCACCATCTTCCTGGCGTTGATGGTCCTGACGGCCGTCACCGTGTTCGCGGCGTTCGTCGATCTGGGCCAGTTCAACTTCGTGGTCGCGATGGTGATCGCCGCCTTCAAGGCGACGCTGGTCATCTGGTACTTCATGCATGTGAAGTACGCGAGCAAGCTGACCAAGCTCACGGTGGCCACCGGCTTGTTCTTCCTGGCGATCCTGTTGGGATTGTTCCTGGTTGACTACGGCTCGAAGGCCTTGACGGTGATGCCGCCGTTCCTGACGTAGCCCGGAACCGGCCCCTTCTGGTCACAGGCGCGCGAACACGTTCACGCGCGCGTCGTTTTCGCTGCTGCCGCCCTCTTCCACCCGCGCGCCTTCCATCTGCACCGCCGAGACCCCGATCTCGGCGAAGGCGCGCAGAATCCATCGCCGGTCATAACGGGCTTCCGGCACATTCAGAATCGCGACCGCATGCGTGGCCTTGGCGGCCATGCGAGCCAGCACCCCGCGCGAGTAGTCCACATCGGGAAACGATCCAAACGTCCGGCACACCACGACCTGCCACGGTTGGGCGGGATCGAGTTCGGCCGGCGAGCCGACGACGAAGCGGCCATCCGGCATGGCCGCCTGGGCTTCGGCGATCAGCGCGGGATTGCCATCGAGGCCGCCGACCAGGTAACCGTTGTCATGCAAAGGGAGCAGGAACTCACCAGCGGCGCAGGCCACCTCGAAGACCTCGGCGCCCGGACCGATATCCAGCGTTTCGGCGACGTATTCGGCGAACTCGATCGTCCAGCCTTCGCTGAAGCTTCCACCTCCGCTAGAGCTACGGCGGACAGGACGGCCTGGCAAGCAACTACTTCTTGTCGAGCGAGGCGATATCGATGGTTGCGGTGTCGATCTGTAGCGAGGCGACCTTGGTGCCGGCCGGCACACGGAAGGGAAACGAGCACTTGTACTCAGGCATCGAGCCTGGATCGATGATGGCCACCGACGTGTTGAAGATCGTACCGGTTGAATCGATCAACACCGGCTTCTTCACGATCGTTTCCTTGAAGGCGGGTGTCACCTTGAAGGCCAGCGTGACGACGGCGAATTCTTCACCCGCCCGCGCGTTGCCACGCTGCGTGTTGGTGCCTGGCGGGCAATCCACGAGCGGCACATTTTGCGCGCGCTCAACGCCCATGGCCGTGATCTCTAGCCCTTTGTAATTGACGGCCCGGCCTGACTGCAAGGCCAGGCCGGTTCCAAGAATGACGACGATCGCAAACTTCATCTACAGCGGCGCGTCAGGATTAGCCAATGTGCGCCACATGTGAGCACTTGGGCTGTTGTCGTTGCCGAGGCCTTCCTTCGGCGACTTGAAGTGGCGTCCGATGATGTCTTCGAAGGGATCGATCGACACTTTGGCGTTCGGGTCGAACGCGTAGAGGTCGTTGACCGTCACCAGACGCGGCTCCATGTACCACTTGTGGTTGCGGAGCATCTTGTAGGCGGCCTCGATGTGCGGCGGCGGCGTGTAGTCCTGGCCAAAGATGCGGTAGTAGAGGTCTGGATACTCGTAGCCGGCGTCGGCATCGGCGTAGAACCGCAGCGTCTGGTGATAGCGAATGCCGAACGCGGACTTCTCGGGAATGTACGGCTCGAAGAGTTGCGCGCCCCACCAGCCGTGGTCGGGCTTGATCAGGTTCAGCACGCAGTCGTGCAGCAGGCACGCGAGAATGACCTCTTCCGACATGCCGGTCTTCAGCGCGCGCGTGGCGCTCTGCAGCACGTGGCTGGCCGGAGCAAAGCGAAGGCGGAAGAAATCCTGGATCGTCGGATTCTTCGGCATCGCCGCGAGCTTCTTGACGTTGCCGCGCGTGTTGACGAAGACGTTGCCAGCGCCGCGGCGGTAGTTGCGCGTTTCGATTTGCGCTTCGAGTTCGGCGACCGTCGGGAATTTCTCGGGCGCGACGCCCTGCGCCGCCGCGGCTTGCTGGTCGAGGTTGTCCTCCATCCAGTGCTCGAGGGCGTCGGCCTTGGCCTCCGAAGGCATCATGCTCACGGCGGCGGTGCCACCGAGGCTGGCGATGAAGGCTCTGCGATCGATTTCCATGAATCCTCCCTGTTACGTTGCTACGCACCGCAGAGGATAGTCCCGAAGCCCCCGGGGTTCAACCTTATTTCACCGCTATTTCACCCCTTGGGCCTGGAGGTCGGCGATCCACTTCCGGGCGAACTCCCGGGCCGCATCGGTGGCCGGTTTGCCGGCCCGGAAGCACATTTTCCATTCGCCGGGCCTGGCCTCCAGCGCCGGATCGGCGAACTTCTGCGTTTTGTCCTGCTCAACGAGCTTGGCCGAGAAGTCGATGTCGCGGGTGGCGTCAAGAAACTGGCGTAGGCGCATGGCCACGAGGGCCCGCGGGTCGGCCGGGTAGCGGGTGTCGAACTCCCTGGCCACGGCGGCGTGGGCGCTGACTTGCTGGCCGCGCTGGGCCTTGAGCATGGCCTCCATCTCCGCCCGCTGCGAGCCTTTCTCCATTTGGGTGAACTGCGCGCGCATGGTTTCGAAGCCTTCCTCAAGGGTCGCCCTTTGCTCAAGCGTGATGGCATCGTCCACGAACTGCTTGCGGAGGGCTTCGACCTGTTGCTCGAAGCCGGCGCGTTGCTTCGCCAGCACTTGGGCGGCCGTCTGTTCGTCTGGCAGGGGATCAGGTCCGTTGGCCTCGCGATGATCGGCGTAGCGGCGCTTGAACTCATCGCTCTCGACAAACGCGCGCGCCAGCGTCGTGGCCGCATTCACCATGGCCACGCGTGCCTGCGGCGACGCGGCGGTGAACACCCCGACTTTGCCGGCGATCGAGACCGCGCCGGCCATGAATGAGTCGAACACGGCCTCCTTGGCCCGGCCATCGGTGATGCCCAGTTGGGCGGTGACGGCTTGTCCGGTGAGGGTGGCGCCCAGGGCGACGGCCGCGAGGGAGATACCGATGACGACGCTTCGATTCATTA
>JBCKZH010000032.1:0-34775 GCA_038919385.1 Vicinamibacterales bacterium
TTGAGCAACGTCTCGAGCGGACGGGTGCCGTCGAGAATCGCCTGGCGTGCTTCGCGCACGCACGTCGGACACAGCGAGTCGGTCTGGCGCGGCCAGCCGAGGGGCGGCTTCGTCTTCTGATACGACTTCAGCAGCGGCTTGTCGGACCACTTGGGGATGAACGACGGGTTCTGGCTGATCTTGTTGAGCTGCGAAAAGACCTGCCAGATGCCGTTGGCGGCAATCGACAGACCCTTCTCTGCGTACTTAATCGGCGCGTGCATGTTGCGCTCCTGACCTGATGTGTCCGGGCTCTGCCGTGTTCGTGCCGTCAACCCACGGCCCATAAGTGATTGATTTGACGATAATCTTACGGACTTTTCGACCCCGTCTTCACGGGAATCAGGGAGAGGGCCGGAAACGCGGCTGAACGGGCAATGGATGTGGCGAACGGTCAATCTCCGACTAAATTGTCGCCAATTCCCGGTGCTATTCTCCACAGGCAACCGGCCCCGTTCTTGAAGAACGGCCCGACCACCGCGCTTTCGCTGATCATCAGAGTTAAGATAACAGGCATGGTAATCGTGGCGGTGGACGACCTGATGTTCTCGTCGAAAATCTCGAGCGCGGCGAAGCTGCTTGGCGTGGAGATCGCGTTTGCGCGGTCGCCCGAGGCCATCGTGGAGGCCGTGCGCGCGAAGTCTCCGCGACTGGTGATTCTGGATCTCAACAGCCAGCGCGTGCGGCCGCTCGAGGCGGTGGCCGCGCTCAAGGCTGATGCCTCGCTCGCCCGGGTGCCTACGGTCGGATTTGTGTCGCACGTACAGGCCGACCTGATCGCCGATGCGAGGCAGGCGGGCATCGATCAGGTGCTCGCGCGGTCTGCGTTTGTGACCCAACTACCGCGGCTGTTGCAGGGGGTGTGACATCCACCGGCCTTCTCCAGCACAGTCGTAGCGGCAAACCCCGAAAAATTAGAGGCGAATCCACCCGATCAATCCAAGTGACGTGTCGTTCGGCGCAGCGGTCATCACTCCCCGCTGCTCTATGTGTTAGCGGCGGCCAACACCAGGCATCTCGGCGACCCGCAAGTTGTGGACGAGACGCTCAAACAGTTGGACCTGTCGACCGTGTCAGCCGGCGACGTGATCGGGATCGGCATCCACACGCTCAACGCGCTCAGAGGCTACGAAGTCGGCCGCGCGGCCCGGGAGCGAGGCGCGTTTGTCATCTACGGCGGCATTCATTCCACACTCTTTCCCGATGAGCCATTCGAGCACGGCGGCGTCCAGACGGTAGTCAAGGGCGATGGCGATCGGGTGTGGGCCCAGGTGATTGACGATTGCACCGCCGGCGCGCCCCAGCGCGTGTACGAGGGCGGCAAGATCGAGGGCGGCTCGATGACCTCCGCGCGTTGAGACCTGCTCCCGCGCAACAAGTCCTATTGCCGCCGTGAAGCGAGAGCGATTGTTCGGGCGACAGGCACCACACCTGACCGAACCGCTTGGAGAGATAGGCGGCGCAGAAATCCCAGAACGATGCGTACCAAGCCGTACTGTCCCCAGGGGCTTCATCGGGACGAGAGGGGATGCATATACAGCTCAACAGCGTGTGCCCAGCGCGTGGGCCCACCCCCGGCATTCAAGCCTCACTCAGAACCATCGGCGCGGCCAATCTCCACATAGACCTCGCCGTCCTCGCGCGTCACGCGGACCGTCCAGGGGTTGCAGCAGACCTCGCAGTCCTGGACGTAGCTGCCGCGCACATCGAGTTCCACGTAGATCTCGACCTCTTCGCCGCAGAACGGGCAAATGACCAGGTGAGTGTCGTCCATCGCGATATTCTGCGTCATCTGTGTCATCTGCGGCCCTGGTGCGGGATCTGGATCGGATCTCGCAGAGCCCCGGGGTATGAAATGGGAAGGTGGCTGTCGCAGTCGTGCCTGACCGGCACCAATCCGCTCACACTGCTTCAGGTGGTCGAAGAGGCCAACCCCGGCCAGGCACAGTCGGTGCCCACCGGGGCGCCGACCGGTGACCCGGCCGCGGAGTTCGTAGCGGTTGTGCTGGCCGACACCGAAGACAGCTGGGGCCGCGTCTTCCAGGCGGCCGGCAAGAGGTACGACGCGCCGGTGCTGGTCCTGTTCGAAGACGCCGTGCAGTCGGCCTGCGGCAACGCCTCGGCGGCGACGGGCCCGTTCTATTGCCCGGCCGATCAGAAGGTGTATCTCGACCTCTCGTTCTTCCGCGAACTCGATCGCCGCTTCGGCGCCCCCCGGCGACTTCGCCCAGGCCTACGTGGTGGCGCATGAAGTGGGGCATCACGTGCAGAATCTGCTCGGCATCAATCGGCAGGTATCGCAGGCGCAGCGACGGGGCAGCGACAGGGATGCGAATGCGCTCTCGGTGCAGATGGAACTGCAGGCCGACTGCTTTGCCGGCGTCTGGGGCCACCACGCCGCCCGCAGAGAAAAACTGGACCCAGGTGACGTGGACGAGGGCCGGGTCGCGGTAATCCGGCCGGCGCCGGACGGCGCGCCGACCAGAATTGCCCGCGTCGATCATAAAAACCCGGTGAATTCGGCCCCCGAGGTAGAATGCGCCCACCCGCGGTCGGATGCGGGTGGAGGGCCGGGTGCAAATTGAGTGGGGGATCGCCGCCGCACTAATCGGTGCGCTGTCCACGTTCAGCGTGTGGGCGTATGTCAGCCGGCGGCGGCTGGAGGTGCGGGCGACGGATCTTGATAAGTCGCTCGAACTACGTACCACCGAGCTTGAATCAGCGCGGGTGCAGCTGCAGCGGCTGAGCACCGAAGATCCCCTCACCGCCGTCGCCAACCACGAACAGTTTCTCGAGTTTCTCGAACGTGAGTGGCGGCGCGCCCGCCGCGACGGGTTGCCCCTGTCGTTGATCTTCGTCGACGTCGATCACTTTCGCGCGTACAACCGGCAGTTCGGGCGCAAAGCCGGCGATGACGTGCTGAAGCAGGTCGGGCGCCGCCTGGCTACGATGGTCGGCCGTCCCGGTGACCTGGTCGCTCGCTATCACCGCGATGAGTTCGCCCTGGTGCTGGCCTCGACCGACGGACCAGGCTCCTTCAAGATCTCCGAGCAAGTGCGCGCCGCGATCTGCGAGCTGAAGCTGCCGGCCGCCAAAGACGGCCCGAATGACTTCGTCACGGCGTCGGTGGCCACGTCCACGGCCGTGCCCCAGCGTGAGTCGGCCTGGGAAGAATTGGATCTGATCAAGGCCGCCCGCCATGCGTTGCGCGAGGCGCGGGCCACCGGCGGCAATCGCGTGCTGCGGGCCAACCTCGGGCTCACCGGGCCGCCCGAGCTCGTGACCATGCGGCGCTAGGATGCGGCTCGAACTCGCGCGGTGCACGGTTCGCCGCTGGGTGGCCACCGACCTCGAGTCCCTGGTTGCCCACGCCAACAACCGCCACGTCTCGATCCACCTGCGCGATCGCTTCCCCTTTCCGAGGAAGTAGAATGGACGCCGTGGCGACGGACTGTCCTGGACTTGCCGAACTGATTACCCGCCTCGATCGATCGGTCGATGCGGAGGACGCCGGTACCATCACGGCGGCCGTGAAGGCGGACCTCGAACACATTCTCGGGACGCGGGCGCTGGCGTTGCCGGCGCGGTTCACCCAGGCGCGCGCCGACGCGTATGCCAGGCGTCTGCTGCATCGCGACCCCGCCGGCCGCTTCACCGCCATCGTCATGACGTGGGGGCCGGGGCAGGGCACGGCGGTACACGATCACGGCGGGTTGTGGTGCGTCGAGGGCGTGGTCGATGGCGAGATTGCAGTGACGCAATATCGGGTGGAACCAGACGCCGATGGTTATTACCGGGTGACGCCGATCGGTGCGCTGCTGGCCGGTACGGGATCCGCCGGTTGCCTGATTCCTCCCACCGATCATCACGTGTTGGCCAACGCCCGCCCAGCGGCGGCATCCATCACCCTGCATGTCTACGGCGGCGACCTGGACGACTGCAAGGTGTTCCTGCCAGCGACGCCTGATGGCCGCTACGCCGGGACCATGAAGTCCCTGTCGTTCAACGAGTGAGCGAGTACATCGATCTCCACTTCCGCGGCAGCGATCGCGTGATCGCCACTGCCGTGCTCTCGGGGCGCGATGGCGTCACGCTGATCGACCCTGGGCCGGCGTCGTGCCTGCCGGCGCTCGAAGCCGGCTTGCGCCAGCGCGGGCTCACGCTGCGGGATGTGCGGTCCCTCCTCATCACCCATATCCATCTCGATCACGCCGGCGCGGTCGGCACGATCGTCGAACGCGTGCCGTCGATCCGCGTCCATGTGCACGAGCGCGGTGCGCCGCACCTGATCGATCCGGCGAAGTTGCTGGCGAGCGCCACGCGCTTGTACGGCGATCGGATGGCTGCGCTGTGGGGCGCCTTCCTGCCGGTGCCCGCGGTGAACGTGAATGCGTTGCAAGGCGGCGAGCGCGTTGCCACGGCCGGCACCAACCTGCGCGTGGCCTATACGCCCGGCCACGCGAAGCATCACGTCAGCTATCTCGATGAGACCACCGGCGTGGCCTATGTCGGCGACACCGGTGGCATTCGCGTGAGCGGCGACTACCTGATCGCACCGACGCCGCCGCCAGACATCGACCTGGCGGCCTGGCGCGATAGCCTTGACGCCATCGAGGCCTGGCAGCCGGTCTCACTGTTCCTCACGCACTTCGGCCACGTGTCCGGCGCCAAGGCTCACCTCGCGCGGTTTCGCGACACGCTGACGGCCCAGGCCGAGGCCGTCCGCCACTCACTGGGCGCCGGTCAGACCGACGAGGAACGCACGCGGGTGTTCGTGGAGCAGATGCGCCGCGAGGTGCGGAAGGCCATGCCCGAGCACGAAGCCCGGGCGACCGAACTGGCGGCGCCCTTCGATCAGCTCTGGCAGGGACTCGCCAGATACTGGCACCAGCAGCTGGCCTAGACGGCGATCGCCTCGACCATCGGCACCTGCTGCGTCGCGGCCACCTGGGGATCCATCAGGAAACGCAGCGCGTATCCGGACGGAGTGCCGGTCGCACGCCGGCACGGCGCGACGCGCCAGACCGCCGAAAGTACCCGGCTTTCGCGCAACCGCATGGGTAGCAATTCGGCCCGCATCGAACGCTCGACCTGCAGATGCACGAGCCGATAGAGCGGAATGGCGGCGCCCGCCTCGCAGTCCACGAACACTCCGGCCTCGCTGATATCGCGGGTCGTGACCGAGATGAAGCGCAAAGCGCCAGAGGCGTCCTTCCAGGTCAGCCGCGCCGGCAGCGCAATGGCCCGGCGTTCGGACGACCGTTGAACGTTTCTTCCCGGCAGGTTTCGTTTATCAGCCACGGGAGACTCCAGGGAAATTGCCAGTTCGAAATCCAAAGGCTTGCAATGCACGGAAACACTCCAAGAACCGCGCCGATTCTGTGCAAGTGCTGAACCGGTGGAATCCTAGCGCAGAGGGACGCCAATAGAGTGCTTGGAAAGACTATTTGGCTGGGTCGGCTCAGGTAGGGAGTGGATAGTAGGTATCCAGCATTGCTCGTGACTGGCTACTTAGTATTCACTTCGGGAGTGCCTTCAATCCCCAGCCTTCGCAGCTTCAGATACAAGCCGCGTCGCGTGAGTCCGAGGGCACGGGCCGTCTCGGAGATATTGCCGCGGTGCCGTGTCAGCATCTCGCGGATCAGGTCTCGTTCAATCTCATCGACGACCGACGCGAGGGTTTGCCCGCCGCGGAGCGACACCCGCGAACCGCCAGCCGATCCCGAAGCAGGCGTGGTCGCGGCCGCCGTGAGGTCGGCCGAGAGGTGTTCCGGCCCGATGGTGCCACCGGCGGGAGCCATGGCCACCCCGCGCTGAATCTCATTCCGCAATTGCCGGACGTTGCCGGGCCACCAGTACTGCGCGAACAGGTTGAGCACCTCGGTGCTCAATTGCATGTCTGGCTTGCCCAATCGATCCGATGCCTCCCGCAAGAAGAAGGTGGTCAAGTGGGGAATCTCTTCGCGTCGCTGACGGAGCGGCGGCACGTGGATGCGGATCACGCTCAGGCGATAGTAGAGGTCTTCGCGGAACTTGCCTTCGGCGACGCGCTGCTCCAGATCGGCGTTGGTCGCGGCCAACACCCGCACGTCGACTGGCTGCGGCCGATTCTCGCCCACCGGCATGATCTCGCCCTGTTCCAGGAACCGCAACAACTTCGGTTGCACGTCGAGGGGCAGGTCGCCGATCTCATCCAGGAACAGCGTGCCGCCGGTCGCGGTGCGAATCAGTCCGGGCTGATCGGACACGGCGCCGGTGAACGATCCCCGCCGATGCCCGAACAACTGGCTGTCGGCCAGTTCGCGGGTCGTGGTCGTGCAGTTGTAGGGCAGGAACGTCGCGGCGTTGCGCGACGAACCCACGTGAATGGCCCGCGCCACCAACTCCTTGCCGGTGCCGCTCTCTCCGGTGATCAGCACGGTGAGGTCGTTGCCCTGCAGGCGTTGAATCTGGTCGACAACCTTGTGCATGGCGGCGCTGGCACAGAGAAAGCCAGGCAGCAACGGCTCGAGCGGGCGCTCGGTGGTCGAGTCCACCGGTGATGTCGGCCGGTCGCGCACCCCACACAAGTCGAAACCCTGGCGGGCGACGGTGGCCATCATGCGCACGCGGCGGAGCAGGGGATGGCCGAGCGTGCGCGGGGTGGCGATCGCGACGTGCCGCGCGCCGTCGGGCTCTCGGCCAATGGCTTCAACCAGCAGGCTGCCGCCGCCGTACGCCGCGCCTTGTCTCGCCAGCTTCGCCATGGCGGCGGCCGCATCAGCATCCGCGCCGGCGAAGGCAATCACGCGCACGTCTCCGCCTGGTAACTCTGCGAACACGACCGTGACGTCCGCGGTCACCGCTTCGAGCAGCGTGGCGGCCAATTCACGCGCCAGCAGGTCGGGCAGCAGCGCGGCATCCACCAGCCGGCGGACGAGGGCATCGTCCGCATCGGCGGGGGAGCCGACGTACTCGCCGGTGCCGGGCGGTTGGGCGGCGGCCATTTCCGCGTGCACCTGCTCGAGGTCGCGGGTGGCGCCCAGCGCCTGAAACACTTGCGCGGCGTGCTGGTAGTGACGGTCGGCCGTGGAGCGCGCGCCGGCTTTTGACGCGAGCCGGGCGAGGGCCATCTGGCTCACCGCCGCCTGGTAGCGCTCGCCGACCAGTTCGAACACGCTCGAACTCTGCGCGATGTCGTGGTACGCCTCGGTCGTGCGTGTCTGGCGCGCGCGCAGGTCGCCGCGCAAGCGAAGGAACTCGCCCCACGCCCCCGGGGTGGTGCGGGGATCGAGACGCGACTCCACCTGGCTGAGCCGATGCTCAGCCTCGTCCACACGCGACGCCGACAGCAACGCCTCGGCGGCGATCAGTTCGGCTTCGATCGCCTCGGCCGGCGGTGCGTTGGTCGACTTGGCAATTTCATCAGCAATCGAGAGGGCCTCATCCGGTTGTCCGCGCCGCGTGGCGAGCCGCGCCGTGATCACGCGCAGCGACCATTCGTACCAACGGCTCGTGTTGCGGCCGTACGCGCCGTAGGCTTCGGCCGCGCGCCGCAGATACTCGGCGGCGTTCTCGTAGTCGCCGCGCATCAGCGACATCTGGGCGAGCGTGTCGTAGACCGCGCCGGTGGTCTCGTGAAACTGCATGGCGCTGCGCACGTCGAGGGCCCGGTGCAGGACGGTGTCGGCGCGATCGAGGTTGCCGACGCGCACGCAAATCTGCCCGAGTGTCGCGAGCGCCACTGACAGCCCCGGACCCTGTCCCAACCCTTCGTGCAGGTTGACGGCGCGCTCGGCCAGGGCCAGCGCCTGTTCATAGCGATGCCGAATCAACGCGACGTTGGCCTGGTTGCCATAGACGGTCGCCAGTACATCGTCGGCCTGCAGCAGGGACGCCATGCGTTCGGCCTGCCGCAGCGCCGCGTTGGCTTCGTCATAGCGTCCGGTCTGCGCCAGCATGACCGCCGAGAGCGAGTGCACCATCGCCAGGTGGCGCCGGTCTCCCGCCGCGTGCAGGGCGGCCGCCGCTTCGGCAATGTGCTCGCGGACGATGGCCATGTCGCCGACCTGCCGGTAGCACTGACCGAGATAGAAATGCGCGAGGCCGATGGCGCGGGAATCGTGGGCGATCTCGGCCTGCTTCAGCGCGCGGTTGTGCAGCGCGATGGCGCGAGATTGTTCGCCGCGGGCAAACGCGACACGGCCGTGCAAGCGCCAGAGACTGGAGTGGAGCCCCTGCGGCATGGGCTCGCGCGTCGTGTCGGGCGCCCGGCCGAGCACCGTTCCGGCCTGTGCAAGATCCCCCTGCAAGAGGTACGATTCAGTCAGCATGACCCGAACCGCCAACTCGTCATCACGCGTCAGCGACGAGGGCGCACGCAGTAAGGGTGCGAGCAGGTCGATCGTGGTCGCCGCCTGGCCGCGCTCCAGGGCGGTGTTCGCGCGGGCAATGACGGGCTGCAGGGCTGCGTTAGCCACGGCGCCGAGTATACCAAGTATCCAATCGGCATAATTCTCACACGCATATGGAATTGACCGTAGGCACCCGGAGCGAGACCGGTCCGCGCAAGATGAATCAAGACCATCTCGGTTGGTGGCCCGAACTGGGCCTGTTCGTCGTGGCCGACGGCATGGGCGGCCACAATGCCGGCGAGGTGGCCTCTCAACTGGCGGTGGAGGCCATCCATCAGTTCATTTCCGACAGCGCGGCTGGCGCCGACATCATCTGGCCGTTCGGCATTGAGGTCGACCAGTCCATTGACGTCAACCGGCTCACGACGGCGGTGCGGCTGGCGAATCGCAAGGTCTATTCCGAAGGCTCGCGGCGCGCCGAGCTCAATGGCATGGGGACCACCGTCGTGGCTGCACTAGTGAGTGGCGACCGGTTGGCAATGGCCAGCGTGGGCGACAGCCGCATCTATCGTTTGCGAGGCGGTAGCCTTGAGCAGTTGACGAAGGACGACACGTGGCTGGCGTCGGTGCTGGGCGAGAAGGGGGCCGAGGATGCGGATCCCGCACATCCGCTGCGCCACGTGCTCACCAGCGTCGTCGGCACGCGCGACGATGTGAAGCCGGGCGCGAGAGAAGAGCAGTTGGTCTCTGGCGATACGTTCGTCTTGTGCTCCGACGGCGTGCACGGACGATTGGATAGCGCGTCGATCACGGAGGTGCTACAAGGCGCGTCGACGGCCCCCGATCGGGCGACACGGTTGGTTGACGAAGCCCTGACCCGCGGCAGCTCAGATAACGCGACGGCGCTCGTGATCACGATTTCCTGATGCGTACCCGTTCTCTCCTCGTCCCGATCGCGGTCTGTGCGCTCATGGCGGCGTGCCGGAGCGAGTCCTCTGCTCCGGCCAGCACGTCCGCGCCGGTGGTGGCGCCCGAGAGCGCGCGTTCGCGCATCGTGTTTCTCGGCGACAGCCTCACGGCCGGCCTGGGGCTGGATCAAGGCCAGAGCTATCCGGCGCTGATCGGCGCCCGCCTCGCCAGCGAGGGCTACAACTACGAGATCGTGAATGCCGGCGTCTCGGGCGATACCTCAGCGGGCGGCTTGCGTCGCCTGGATTGGTCGTTGGATGGTGACGTCAAAGTTCTGGTGGTGGCCCTTGGCGCCAACGACGGGTTGCGGGGCTTGTCGCCCGAGGAGATGAAGAGCAACCTCGCCGCGATTCTTGAACGGGCCACCGCGAGGGGCGTGACGATGGTGTTGGCCGGCATGGAAGCGCCGCCGAATTTCGGTGCCGATTACACGCGGCAGTTCCGTGGCGTGTATACCGACCTGGCGCAGCAGTACCGGGTCCGGTTCATGCCCTTCTTGCTGCAAGGGGTGGCCGGACACGCGTCACTCAACCAGGCCGACGGCATTCACCCGAACGTGCGCGGCGCGCAGATCGTGGCCGACCGGGTGTGGGCGGAACTCCTGCCGGTGCTGGTGCGTCCATACCAGGTAGCCAAGCCACAAGCCCCAAGTCCCAAGCCCTACCCATGATCCAGCTTCGCGGCGTCAGCAAGACCGTTCAAAGCGGCGGACACCCTCTCACCATCCTGCATCCGCTCGACCTTGATGTCCCCGATGGGCAGTGCCTGGCGATTGTCGGGCCGTCGGGCAGCGGCAAGTCCACGCTGCTGGGATTGATCGCGGGACTCGACTCGGCGTCGACCGGCACGATCGCCATTGCCGGCACCGAGATTACCAGCCTGGATGAGGACGCGCTGGCGCGGCTACGGGGCGAGAAGATCGGCTTCGTCTTCCAGTTCTTTCACCTCGTACCGTCGCTCACCGCCATGGAGAACATCCAGGTGCCCATGGAGATCGCGGGCCGCCGGGATGCGGCGGCGCGAGCGCAGGCGTTGCTCGACGAGGTCGGTCTGCACGACCGCGGCCACCACTATCCCTCGCAGTTGTCAGGCGGCGAACAACAGCGCATTGCCATCGCGCGGGCGCTGGCCAATGACCCGCCGCTGATCCTCGCCGACGAGCCGACAGGAAACCTCGATAGTTCAAATGGCCGCCACATCCTGGACCTGCTGTTGCAGGTTCGGCGGTCGCGCCGGGTCACGCTGGTGATGGTGACGCACGACTCATCGGTCGCGGCGGTCGCCGACGCGCGCCTGGTGCTGCGCGATGGCCGGCCGGTGGCCGACGAAACGACCGCGCATGGAGCCACGCCGTGAGGTTCGTGCTGTTCATGGCGGGGCGCGAAATGCGGGCGTCGTGGCAGCGCCTGTTGTTCTTCTTCATCTGCATTGCCATCGGCGTGGGCGCGATCGTCGCGCTGCGCTCGGTGATCCAGAGCGTTCGCAACACGTTCGCTGGCGAGGCCCGGACGCTGATCACGGCCGACGCCATCATCACGAGCAATCAACCGATCCAGCCGGAGTTGGCGGCGAAGATCGCCGATCGTCTGGCGGCAGCCGGTGCCGACAGCCTTCGCTCCATCGAGCTGGCGACGATGACGCGGCCGGCCGGCCGGCCCGGCGGACGGGCGCGCATGGTGGAACTGCGCGCGGTTGAGGATGGTTTCCCGTACTACGGCACCATGCGCCTGGCCGACGGCGTGCGGTACGACCACGCGCTGCTGCGCGGGTTCGGCGTGATCGTCCGTCCCGAGTTGCTGGCGCAGCTGGATGTGCGCGTGGGTGACGTGCTGAGCCTCGGCTCGCAGCGGTACACCATTCGCGGCGTACTCGAAAGCGAGCCGGGCCGGCGTCTTGGCGCCTTCAGCATGGGACCGCGCGTGTTCGTGGATCTCGCGGACCTCGAGAAGTCTGGCCTGATGGGTTTCGGCAGCCGCGCGACCAATCAGCGGTTGGTGCGCGTGCCCGATGCGCGGCTCGACGCGCTGATTCGCGACTTGCGCGCGGACTTCGCCAATCAGTTCACGCGGGTGCGGTCCTATCAGGCCACCGAGGACGACATCGGCGAGGACTTCGCGCGCGCCGAGAACTACTTGAGCCTGGTCGGTCTGGTGATCGTGATTCTGGGCGGCATTGGCGTCTCCAGCGCCACGCGCGTGTTCGTCCAGCAGAAGATGAAGAGCATCGCCGTGCTCAAGTGCGTCGGCGCGCGGTCGTCGCAGTTGTTGGCGGTGTATGTGGCGCAGGTCGCCATGCTCGGTTTGGCCGGCAGCCTGCTGGGCGTCGGGTTGGCGGCCCTGGCCATGCGCGGCATTCCCTCGCTGTTGTCGGGCGCCACGCCAGGCGTGGACATCAGCTATGTGCTGACCATTCCCGCAATCATCCAGGGTGTCGGAATCGGCGTGCTGGTGTCGCTGTTGTTTTCGCTGGTGCCGCTGCTGGAAGTGCGGCACGTCAAGCCGTCGCTGCTGTTGCGCGACGAGCCGCGCAGCCGGCGGCCGGATGCGGTCCAGGTCGTCGTGACCGTGTTCGTGATGACGGCCCTGGTGCTGCTCACGGTGTGGCAGGCCGGCAACTGGCGGGTCGGCCTGGTGGTGGCGGCCGGATTCGCCGGCACGGCCCTGGTGCTGCACTTCGCCGGCATCCTGGTGATTCGCGTCATTGCGCCGCTGGCGCGTTCGCGGTCGTTCGCGCTGCGCCACGCCGTGCTGCAGTTGAGCCGTCCCGGCAGCCAGATGCGCATCGTCTTACTCGCAGTCGGCCTCGGCAGCTTCTTCATCATCGGTGTGCGATCGCTGCAGCAGAACCTGATCGACGAGTTTGCCGTGAACCTGTCGGCGGATTCGCCCGACATGTTCCTGCTCGATGTGCAGAGCGATCAGGTGGCACGCGTGCGGCAGGCGATTGCGGCCAACCAGGCGGCGGGGGCGGCACCGCCGCGGCTGCTGCCGGTGCTGCGAGCACGGGTCGTAGGCGTGGCAGGCCGCGAGGTCAACCTCGAGAATTACGAAGACGTGCGCGGCCGGGGGTCGCTCGGCCGCGAGTACACGATCACCTACCGCGAGGCCCTCGAGCCCAACGAACGCATTGTCGCCGGCCAGCTCTGGGACCCGACCCCGTCTGACGCGGGTGAAGTGTCGGTCGAGCAGGGCATCAGCGAACAGTTCAAGATCAACATTGGCGACACCATCCGCTTTGATGTCCTGGGCCGCGTGATTGCCGCCAGGGTCACCAGCATCCGTTCGGTCGAATGGGCCGACCGCCGGGCGGGCGGGTTCATGTTCCTCTTCAGGCCCGGTGTCCTTGAGAAGGCCCCCCATAGTTTCATCGGGTTCCTGCGCGGCCCCGAGGACACCGCCGCCCGGAGCCGCATGCAATCGGCCTTGGTTGAGGCCGCGCCGAACGTCTCGGTCATTGATGGCCGCGAGATTCTCGCCACTATCAAGTCCGTGGTCGACAACGTCACCCTGGCCGTCACGGTGGTCGGGACGCTGGTGGTGTTCAGCGGCTTGTTGATCCTGATTGGCGCCGTGGCGATGACGACGTTTCGGCGCGTCTACGAGGCCGCCATCTTCAAGACCCTTGGCGCCACCCGCCAGTTGATCGCGGCAGTGCTGGTGATTGAATACGGATTACTGGGCCTGCTGGCGGGCGGCATTGGCGCGGGCGGCGCGATCGGCCTGTCGTGGGCGATCAGCCGTTACGCGCTGGAAATACCGTTTCGGCCCTTGCTCGGGATGAGCGCCGCCGGTGTGGCGATCACCGCCATCCTCGTCGCCGTCATCGGCGTCGTCTCCAGTTGGGAAGTTCTGCAACGCAAGCCACTGGCCACGTTACGGGCTGAATAACTCGTCGCGAGACCCAATCCTCAAGCCCCCAAGACCTCACGCCCTCAGGTTCTCCATGGTATTATTGACTGTTCGCGCCACCCCCGTTGGGCGCGCTGGGAGTACGAAGCCACATGAACGTCTCGGCCTACAAGGACGCCCTGCTGAAGAAGCGGGCAGAGCTCGTAGAAGGCGCCGGCCTCAATTCGTTCCACAGTTCGATGGAGCATAACAACGGACGCCAGGGCGACATGGCCGACCAGGCCTCGGGCAACAACGAAGTGCACATCCAGTTGCGCCTGAAGCAGACCGATGCCAAGATTCTGCAAGCCATCGACGAGGCGCTGATGCGGCTTGAGAAAGGCGCGTTTGGCCTGTGCCGTGATTGCGGCGAGCCGATTGCCGAGGCCCGGTTGAACGCGATCCCCTGGACGCGGGTGTGCATCACCTGCAAAGAGAAGCAAAAGGCGTGACTACGACCCTCCTTCTCGCGGACCTGATTCGGGACTTCCTGATCGAGCGCACCAGCCTGCTGATGCGGCACGAGGACGTGGCGCAGCAGGTCCCGGATTACGACATCAACAACGCCTATCAGTACATCGTGGCGCGCGAGGAGACCCACTTGTCGTGGTTGCAGCATGCACTGCTCGACCTGGGCGCGGCGCTGCCGGCTGACCCGGCGCGCCAGGTGGTGGCGGTGGGGAAGGGCGATGCCTGGAAGACGCTGGCGTCCGAAGATGCCCGCGCCAATGCCCAGTTCGTGGACCAGTGGCGCGCGAAGGTCGACGAGGTCTCCAACGCCCGCCACAAGGGCATGCTGAAGGTCGTGCTCGGCGAGATGCTCGAGCACAAGCGCCTGTTCGACCAGGCCGCGGAAGGCCGTAAGGACCTGATCGGCTCATCCCTCGCCATCAACGATCATAGCGGCGTCGTCATGGGTGCCCGCTGGACCGGGCAGTAGCACCGCGCACCGCCGTCGCGATCGCCCTCGGGAGCAATCTCGGCGATCGCGAATCGCATCTCGCCTTCGCCGTGAGCCGCCTGTCGGGCATGCTCTCCAATCTCCGTCACTCCACCTGGCACGACACCGCGCCCGTCGGCGTCGGCGACCAACCGCGCTACCTGAACGGCGTCGTCGCGGGCGACACCAGCCTGTCGGCACGCGAACTGCTGGAACAGTTACTGGCGATCGAGCGGGAGCACGGACGTGAGAGGCCGATGCCTGGGGCGGCCCGGACGCTCGACCTTGATCTGATTTGGTATGGGAGTGCGCGGCTGGCCGAACCTGGCCTGGTGGTGCCGCATCCCAGATTCCGCGAGCGGCTGTTCGTGCTCGAGCCGCTCGCGGAACTGGAACCTGGCTGGGTCGATCCGGTCAGCGGGGACGCGGTTAGTGTCCTGCTTCAGCGGGCGCGACAGCGCCCTTCCTGAAGATCCCGGTCCAGCCTTCTTCAAACAACGTATACATCGCCGGCACGAACACCAGCGTGATGATGGTCGAGGTCAGCAGGCCGCCGATCACCACGCGGGCAAGGGGCGCCTGCAGTTCCGCGCCTTCGCCGATGCCGAGCGCCATCGGCAGCAGGCCGAGGGCCGTGCACATTGACGTCATGAGAATCGGGCGCAGACGGTGGCGGCCGGCCAGTTCAAGCGCCGCCCGCAGTTCCATCTTGTCGCGGTGCCGCAGGGTGTTGGTGTAGTCCACCAGCAGGATGGCGTTACTGACGACGATGCCGGCCAGCATGATGACGCCGATGTAGGCCTGCATACTGAACGGGGTGCCCGTGAGCATCAGCATGCCGACCACGCCGATCGCGGCCAGCGGAATCGAGAAGATGATAATGAACGGATCCTTCAGGGACTCGTACTGCGATGCCATCACCGTGTAGACGAGGACGATGGCGAGGATCAGCACGAGGCGCAGCTCGTTGAACGACTTGGCCTGCTCCTCGACTTCGTTGCCGAAGCCGACGGCGAAGTCCTTGGGTACGTTGATCTCGGCCATGCGCGCCTGCACGGCGGCGACCGCCTCGCTGAGCGTGGTCTCGGTCTCGGCGTTGACGCGCTGCACGCGCTCCTGATTCTTCCGCTCGATCGAGACCGGTCCGGTTTCACGGTCGATGACCATGACGTTCTTGGCCGGCAGCACCTGGCCCGACGGCGTGTTCAGCAGCACGTCGCCGACTTCGGACACCTCTTCGCGGTCTTCTTCGCGGAGGCGGACGATGATCGGGTATTCGTTGCCGGCATCGCGATACATGGCGGCCTGGGTGCCGGCGATGTTGGTGCGAATGGTGTTGGCGACACCGGTGACGGTCAGGCCGAGCAGCGCCGCCTTGTCGCGGTCGACGCGGACCGCCAGTTCGGGCCGGCCTTCCTCGCGTTGCAGCCGCGAGTCGGCAATGCCTGGCGTGGTATCGAGCATGGCCTTGAGGTCCTGCGCGATCTGCTTCGACACCTCGAGGTCGTGGCCGAGGATCTCAATCGACAGCCGGCTGTCGCCACCGCCGCCGCCCATGCCGCGCATCATCTGGTTCTGTCCGCCCGAGGGGCGGGCGCGGACGATGACGCCGGGGATGCCCGAGAGCTCCCGGCGCAGTTGCATCGAGATCTGCTCGTTACTGCGCTCGCGCTCGTCGCGCGGCACCAGTCGCACGTTGACGTTGCCGCGGTGGGTGGAGCCGCCGAATCCGCCACCGCCGCTGACCTGGGTGATCAGCATCACCGCTTCAGGCACGGTGTGACGGATGCGTTCTTCCAGTCCAATCAGCACCGCCTCGGTACTCTCCAGGCGAGAGCCAACCGCCAGTTCGGCGTCGACCGTGATCTCGCCCTCGTCGGTCTGGGGCTGGAACTCGAAGCCGATGCGCGGGAGCAGGAACAGCGCCACGGCAAACAGGATAAACCCGGTCGCGAACACGGTCGGGCGATGCGACAGCGCCTTGTGCAGCATGCGGGCGTAGAACTCGTCCAGACCGTCCAGGGCGCCGTCAATCTTGCGGTTGAGCCTGGCCATGACCCCGGTGCCGGCGTGCGAGGTGTGCGGCGCGTCGAGCATGCGCGAGCACAACACCGGCACAATCGTCACCGCGACGAGCAGCGACATGGCGAGCGAGAACGAGACGACCGCGGCCAACTGGCCGAACATGATGCTCGAGACGCCGGTCAGGAACAGCATGGGCACGAACACCGCGATGTGGGTGAGGGTGGAGGCGAGAATCGCCGACCACACTTCTTCACTGCCGTCGATGGCGGCGGTGACGCGATCCTTGCCCATCTCGAGGTGGCGATAGGTGTTCTCCAGCACGACGATCGCCGCGTCGACGATCATGCCGATGCCCAGGGCCAACCCGCCGAACGTCAGCGTGTTGAGCGTGTAGCCGCCGAAGTAGAGCAGGGCGAAGGTGCCGATCACCGAGACCGGGATCGAGGTGCAGATGATCAGCGTCGATTTGATGTCGCGCAGGAACAGGAAGATGATCGCGATCACCAGCAGGCCGCCGATCATGGCGTGTTCGATGACGCTGCCAATCGCGCGGTCGATGAACTTCGACTGGTCGTCGAGCACCTGCAGCTTGATGCCGTCAACATTGGCATTGATCTTCTCGATCTCGCGCTTGACGCCCTCGGCGATCTGAATCGTATTGGTGCCCGATTGCTTGGTCACCTGCATGCGGATGCCGGGGGTGCCGTTAATGCGCATGAACGAGCGCCGGTCCTCGGTGGTGTCGCGGACGTCGGCGATGTCGCGCAGGTAGACCGGCACGCCCTCGCGGGTCAGCACCACCAGGTTGCGGATTTCGTCGATGTTCGTGAACTGGCCCGGGCTGCGAAGCAGCAGCGTGCGATTGGCGTCGTTGATTTCGCCGAGCGGGATGTTCTGGTTCTCGGTGCGCAGGATCTGGACGATCCGGTCGGGCGAGAGGTTGAGCGCGGTGATCTTCTCGCGGGACAGGTCGACGCGGATCTGGCGGCGCAGGCCGCCATTGATGGTGACCGCCGCGACGCCGGCGACGCGCTCGAGGCGCGGCGACAGGTCGTTCTGGGCCAGTTCGCGCAGGGTCACCGCGTCGAAGTCACCCTCGACACCAATCCCCATGATCGGCATCGAGGTGGAGTCGAACTTGAACACCGTGGGCGGGTCCGCGTCTTCCGGCAGGCGGCCGCGCACGCGGTCGAGGCGGGTGCGGACTTCATCCGCCGCTTCGCTGAGGTCGGTGCCCCAGGCGAAGTTCAGCCGGATGTTCGCGCTGCCTTCCGATGAAGTCGAGTCCACCCGGTCGAGGCCGGCGACGGCGCTGACCGCCTGCTCGATCGGCCGCGTGACCAGCTCCTCCATTTCGAGAGGGCCGACGCCCGAGTAGTTGACGCGCACCGTGATGGTGGGCATCTGCGTGTCGGGCATCAGGTCCACCGGCAGGCGGGTGAGTGAGATGCCGCCCAGCAGGATGATGACCATGCTGATCATGAACATCGTGACGGGACGTTCGATGGCGATGCGAGGAATGCTCATAATGGGGTCTCGACGAGGCGTTAGCTATTGGGGCGGACGCTGGCCACCGGGGCCACCGCGGCCGCCACGTGCACCGCCCGGCCCGCCTGGGCTACGGGGGGCCGCCGCGCCCGCGATGACGAGTTGGTCGTTGTTGCGTACGGCCGTGGCGCCCGTGGTGACGATCTTGTCGCCTTCCTTTAGACCACCGATGATCTCAATCCGATCCAGGTCTTCAATGCCGAGCTGCACCGGCATGAACTTGGCGCGACCGTCTTGGTTGGGCATCCACACGCCGCGCTTGTTCTCGAAGTCAACCACCGCGGTCTTGGGCGCGACCAGCGTGCCCTTGCGTTCCTCCACCGTCAGGGTGACGCGGGCATACATGCCGGGCTTCAGGCGCTTGTCGTTGTTGGCGATCTCAATTTCCATCGCCGCCGTGCGCGTGGCCGGGTCGAGCACGGGTGCGACCCGGGCAATGCGGCCGCGGAACTTCTCGCCGGGGTAGGCATCCACGTCGACATCGCCGCTATCGCCGACGGTGACGAGGCGAATGTCCTTCTCGACGACGTTGACGACCATCTTCAGCTTGGAGATGTCCACCACCGATACGATGGGAGTGTTCTGCGACACCATGGCGCCCGGATCGACATTGCGGCGGCCGACGAAGCCATCCACGGGCGAGGTCACGGTCGTGTTCTGCAGGTTGATCTTGAGTTCCTGGAGCCGCGCCTCGGCCTGGGCCAACTGGGCCTTCGAGAGGTCGATCTGCGCTTCGGCGGCCAGGTAGCGCGATTCTGCGTCATCGAGCGCCTGCTTCGCGAGCAGCTGCCGTTCGAAGAGGTTCTTCGAGCGATCGAAGTTCACCTGTGCAACCTTGAGGTCGGCCTCGCGTTGCCGGATGGTGGCCTTGGAGACCTGCTGTGACGCTTCGGCCTGGCTGACCTGTTCCACGATTTCGCGATCTTCGATCTTGCCGATCACTTGTCCGCGGCGGACCGGGTCGCCCATCTGCACCGACACGGTCAGCAAGCGGCCATTGGTGCGCGGCGCAACGTCCACCGTCTGCAGGCCGATCAGGTTGCCGACCACGGTCAGGTGCGCGGCGAGGTCGCCTTTCGTGACGGCCGCGAGTTCCACCGTCATCGGCGCGCGCGGTCCGCCACCACCGCCGCCCATGCCCGGGAAGCCGCCACCGCCGCCGCCCTGGCCTTGCGGCCGCTGGCCGCCGCCCGCCGCACCACGCCCGGCCGCGCCGCCACGTCCGGCCGCGCCGCCTTGACCACCTGGGCCGCCTGCCTGCTGGCCGCCGGTCGTCGTGGCCGCGGGGCTCGAGAAGACGCCAAAGTAAGCAACGGCGCCACCAGCCACCGCGACGATCGCACCGATCAACGCAAATTTACGCATATGAATCCGTCTCTAACCTCGTCGAAGAATGTCCGTTGCGCTGCTATCGGTTCAAGCCGCAAGCCGCAAGCCGCAAGCCTGCATTCGATCACTGTCCGCCGGTGCTCGCATTAAGCCCTGCGCCACCGCCGCCGGCCGGTGACTGCTGCGCGCGCTCGAAGTTCACCAGCGACTTGCGATAATCGGCCAACGCCCGCAGTTCCGTGTTCTGCGCGTCGCGCAAATCGCGCTGCGCCTGGACGACGAAGAAGTTGGTGGTCATGCCTACTTCGAACCGGCTTTGTTCAGCCTCAAGCCGCTTCAGCGCCAGCCCACGCGCGGCGGTGGCCGCCTCGACGCGCTTCAAATTGCTCTGCACGGTCAGCGCGGCATTCGCCACTTCGGCGGCGATCTGCACTTCAAGCGCGCGCAGGCGGGTGAGGGCCTGGGTCCGCTGCAGGCGCGCGCGCGCGTGCTGTGCGTCGGCCTGGTTGCCGCCAATCGGGTAGGACATCGTGAGGTTCAGGTTCCACGTCGGGAAGTCACGCGCCCTGAGCAGCGACAGAGCATCACCGTACCCGCCCGGAATAATCTGGGAGACGGTCTGGTTACCGAGGGGCCCGGTGCGAACGATGGCGGTGCCGCCCAGACCCTGGGCGCCGTAGCTGGCGTTCAGATCCACGGCCGGCATCGACTGGTTCTTGAAGTAACGCAGGCTGACGTCGTTTGAATCCAGGTTCTTCTTAGCTGAGATCACATCCGTGCGTTCCGTGAGCGCCTTGCGGATGGCACCATCGATGTCGGACGGCGCCGGACCGAGCGACGGCAGATCGACCGGGCGAATGGTCTGGCGCCACAACGGGTCGTCGGTGCCGCTGACCATGAAGCGCTTGAGTGTGAGCTCCGCCGTCTGGGCCGTCGCTTCGGCGGCGGCCAGGTTCTGGCGGCGGGTGGCCGATTCGGCCTGGGCTTGCACGATGTCGAGCGGCGCCAGCGTGCCGATCTCGACGCGCGCCTGATTGTCCTGGACGAGCTTGTCCGCCAGTTCGGTCGCGCGCTGGGCCACTTCCACCGCGCTTTGCGCGAAGACCAGATCCCAATACGCATTGCGGACGTTGGCCAGTGTCTGGCTAATTGTCGCGCGGGCGTTCTCTTCGGAAATATCGCGGCTGATCAGGTTGATCAGCAACTGCTGCCGGGTGTTGTCGATGCGGAATCCCCGCAACAACGGCTGGGTGTAGGCGGCGACCAGGTTGGTGGTGAAGCTCGGGTTGAAGGTTGAAAACGTGTTCGACGTTTCAACCCGCGAGTTCGACCAGTTCAGTGTGTAGCTGCCGCCGTATTTATTGACGTTCTGCGCCAGGCCAAGGTTGTACGTGGCCGTGTTGTTGTTGACCTTGGTGCCGCCGTTGAGGCTGCTCGTCGGCAACTGGAACTGGTCGCGCAGGCCGACCGTAGACGATACCGATGGCCGGTAGAAGTTGCGGAACCCGGCGACCAGAAAATCCACGGATTGCGGCTCGAGCCGCGCCACTTGGATGTCGAGATTCTTCTCGAGGGCGATCGCCACGGCCTCTTCGATCCGCAACTCCCGAAGCGAGCCAGACGGGGCGCCAGGCTGCGTGATGCCAGAAACCGCCGGGCTGAGGTCATTCAGGCCCTGCTGATAGGTGCGTAGCGCTTGCTGGACGACCGCGTCCTGGCGGGCGGAGTCGGACAGGCCCTGCGCCGATGCGTGAGAGACGGCAGCGCACACAGCTGCCGCGACGAACGTACTCGCAAGAAATTTCATGGTCGTCAAATGATCCCGGGTTATTTAGAAGGTCAGCGGCCGATGCCGTCGGAAAGCTCGCCCTTCGGCTTGCCGTCACGATTGCGATCGCGTTCGCGCCGATCGCGGTCGTGCATCTCTTTCATCTTGGTGTTCTGCTCATCGGATAGGACGCGGCGCATCCGGAACAGTTGCAGCGTGCGCGTCCGGCTCAACTCGGCGCGGGTGGCCTCCACGCGTTCGGCGGCCTGCAGCACGGCGGCTTCGTCAGACTTCGAGTCGGTGATGACCTTCGACAGCCGGTGCTCCGCCTTGTCGAGGGCGGCCTTCTGTGCCCGCAGCGACGGCTCGGCGGTCTGGAAGATGGCCTCGATTCGGGTGATCTGCTCCTGCGTGAGCGTGAGCCCCTTCTGGAAACGCTCCATCTGCCACCATTTGAAGCTTTGGGCAGCGGCCGGTTGCGCACTCGCGACAACCAGAGACAAGGCCAAACAAATGAACAACTTACGTAGGATGGGCATGGTTCAATCTCGTTACGACCGACGGGTGTCGGGTGTTTACGGAACGCGGCCCCGACGACCCTTATTGCGGCTCGTGAAACGGGGTCAGTTCGTCCAGCGTCCGCAACTCATTCGCGCTTCGCACCTGAACGGCGAAGTCGACCTCGCCCAGCAGGCCATCGTCCTGGGAAAGGCTCAAGCGGGCGGGGACGTAGCCGGTCCCGCTGCTGGCGCTAGGCGCCATTGACGTGGCCATCGGGGCCAACCGGCGGGTGGATTGCCGCACGAGGTGCACGATTTGCCCGCCCAGCAGGCCAATGATCAGGCCGGCCGCGGCCGCGACGCTAATCCAGCGGCGATTGACGCTGGGCACGGGCGTCTCGACCGGTGACGCGAGCGGGAAACGAATGACCTTGGCCGTGTGGCCGAGGTGGGCCAGGCGGGCCAGGATCTTGTGGCGCTGTGCCTCGAGGGCGCGGCCGTCGAAGTGGGCATCAGCCTCGGCGTGCGCGGCCGTCCGGTACGCCTCAAGTGCGGCGTTCTCGCTCGACTCGGTGACATCCCGTCGCTTCATGCTTGACCTCCCAACACTCCTCGTAACTTGCGCCGCGCACGAAACAAATGCACGCGAACCGTGGCCTGGCTCATGCCAGTGGCGGCACTGATCTCCGCCGGCGTCCGCTCGTCGACGTGGCACAACGTGAACACCAGCCGCTGGCGGTCGGGCAGACTTGCCACCGCCTGCGTCACCTGCGCCCAACGTTCCTTGGCCAGCAACCGCCGCTCGTTCGACGCCTCGCCGCCCGGCACTTGTTCGACCCGACGGCCATCGTCCTCGTCGGTCGAATGGCTGATCCAGCGCTGTTGCCTGGCCCGCGCCTTCAAGCGGTCGAGGGTGGCGTTCACCAGGATGCGCGTGAACCAGACATCAAACGGCAACTCGGTCCGATACTGCTCGAGGTGCAGGAACACCTTGATGAAGGTGTCCTGAACGGCTTCGTCGGCGTCCGCCGCGTTGCGAAGATACTGAAATGCGATGCGAACCGCCCGACGCTGGAGCAGAGCGACGAGCGCCCCGAATCGATCCCTGGCCGCATCACGATCACCACGCTCCACCAGGGCCTTGATCTCGGCCGCCAGAACGGAGGCGGGAGATGGGTGGGCGCCGTCCGCGGGACGGGGCTGGCCGGCGAGGTCGACGTGAGGCTGTCCTGCCATGTGTTACGGGATAGGAAGGTGGCGCGTTTACCGTAGTTTAACAGGCCCGGCCCACGTCCGCGTACGAGTATTGACTTAGCGCCTTTTCAATCTGTACCATTCATCCTTTGGATGCGGCCGGGAGATATCGGTCGAGTTTTGGAGTCATATTTTCATGAGTACTGCACAGGTGGGGCGGGGCTTGGAGGCCCACGGCGTTCATTCCTCGAAGCCGGTCCACTTCAACTTGTCGGCGCCAGCACTGTATGAGCACGCGATTCGCCGCCAGGAAGGCGTCATCGCCGCCGCCGGCCCGCTCGTGTGCCGCACTGGCGCCCACACCGGGCGGTCGCCGAACGACAAGTTTGTCGTCAAGGAGCCCTCGAGCGAGGCGCAGGTCTGGTGGGGCAAGGTCAACCGCCCGATCGAGGCCGCTCAGTTCGACGCGCTCCGCCGCGACATCGTCGCGCACCTGAAGGGTCAGGAACTCTTCGTTCAGGACCTATATGCCGGCGCCGATGCCGAATTCCGCCTGCCGATCCGCTTCATCCAGGAATACGCCTGGCACAGCCTGTTCGTCCGCAACCTGTTCATCGTGCCGCCCGCTGGCGACCTGCCGTCGTTCGAGCCGCAGTTCACCGTGTTGACGGCGCCGACGTTCAAGGCCGACCCGGCGCGCCATGGCACCCGGTCGGAGGTGGCGATTGCCGTGAACTTCGCCACGCGCGAAGTGCTGATCTGCGGCACCAGCTACGCTGGCGAGAACAAGAAGTCCATCTTCACCGTGCTGAACTACCTGTTGCCGCTGCGGAACGTGCTGGCCATGCACTGCTCGGCCAACATCGGCCCAGGTGGCGACACGGCGCTGTTCTTCGGCCTGTCCGGCACCGGCAAGACCACGCTGTCGAGCGATCCCGAACGTCAGTTGATCGGTGACGACGAGCACGGCTGGAGCGATCGCGGCGTGTTCAATTTCGAAGGCGGCTGCTACGCGAAGATGATTCGCCTGTCGGCGGAAGCGGAGCCGCAGATTTTCGCGGCCACCCGCCGTTTCGGCACGGTGCTCGAGAATGTCGTGATCGACCCAGGTACCCGCGCGCTGGATCTTGATGATGCGTCGCTGACCGAGAACACGCGGGGCGCGTATCCGATCGAGTTCATTGACAACGCCGTGGCCTCGGGCCGCGGCGGTCATCCGAAGAACATCGTCATGCTGACGGCCGACGCCTACGGCGTGCTGCCACCGATCGCGCGGCTATCGGCGGCAGGCGCGATGTATCACTACTTGTCGGGCTACACCGCCAAGGTGGCCGGCACCGAGAAGGGCGTGACCGAACCGATCGCGACGTTCAGTACCTGCTTTGGCGCGCCGTTCCTGCCGCTCAATCCCAACGTCTACGCCAAGCAGTTGGGTGAGCGGATTGCGCGGTACCAGTCGCGCGTCTGGCTCGTGAACACCGGCTGGACCGGCGGCCCGCACGGCGTGGGCAGCCGCATGAAGATTGCCGACACGCGCGCGATGATTCGCGCCGCACTATCGGGCGCGCTCGATTCCGTGCCCTACACCAGGCACCCGGTCTTCAATCTTGAAGTGCCGGCCTCGGTGCCTGAGGTGCCGGCGAACGTGCTCGACCCGCGCGGCACGTGGGCCGACAAGGCCGCCTACGACGCGCAGGCCGCGAAGCTCGCCCGCATGTTCGTGGAGAACTTCACGACCAACTTCGCCGACGCCGACGCGGCGGTCGCCGTCGCCGGTCCGGTGGTCTAGTAGACTTAGCCGCTATGCCGTACGAGGCCGTCATCGGGCTGGAAATTCACGCCCAACTACTCACGGCCACGAAGATTTTCTGCGGCTGTTCCACGGCGTTCGGCGCGCCGCCCAACGCCCACGGGTGTCCGGTGTGCGTCGGGCTACCCGGCGCGTTGCCGGTGCTCAATCGGCGCGCTGTGGATCTGGCCGTGACCGCGGCGCTGGCCCTCGGCTGTGAGGTGCAGGAGCGGTCGGTCTTCGCGCGTAAGAACTACTTCTACCCCGACCTGCCCAAGGGCTACCAGATCTCGCAGTATGAGTTGCCGCTGGCATTGGGCGGAGGCTTGCAGATGCCGCCGTCGGTGGGCGGTCGCTTCGTCAAGCTGACGCGCATCCACATGGAAGAGGATGCCGGCAAGTCGCTGCACGAAGGCTTCGCCGATTCCGATCGCAAGTCCTATCTCGACTTCAACCGGAGTGGCGTACCGCTGATTGAGATCGTCAGTGAGCCGGACCTGCGCTCGGCTGAAGAGGCGGCGTTGTTTTTCGAGACGCTGCGCCAGATTCTCGTGTGGCTCGGCGTCAACGACGGCAACATGGACGAGGGCAGCCTGCGGTGTGATGCCAACGTCTCGGTGCGCCATGAGGGCGAGACCAAGCTGGGCACCAAGACCGAAGTCAAGAACCTCAACTCCTTCCGTTATCTCGAAAAGGCCATTCACTACGAGATTGGCCGTCACATCGACGTGCTCGATCGCGGCGGCCGCATTGTGCAGGAAACGCGGTTGTTCGATGCCGCGCAGGGCAAGACCTATTCCATGCGCAGCAAGGAAGAGGCGCACGACTACCGCTATTTTCCTGAGCCGGACCTGCCGCCGCTGGTCGTGGACCAGGCGCGCCGCGAGCGGATTGCCGCGCTGCTGCCGGAACTGCCGGAGGCCCGGCGCCGGCGCCTGATCGCCGAGTACGGCATTCCGGAATATGACGCGGCACTGCTGACGCAGACCCGCGGGGTCGCGGATTATTTCGAAGAGACCGCCCGCAGCTCGGCTAACGCCAAAGCCGCCAGCAATTGGGTGATGGGCGAAGTGCTCCGCAACATGAAGGAGCGCGCGGTGGGCATTGAGTCGGTGCCGATTTCGCCGTCGGCCCTCGCGGGGCTAATCGGGATTGTCGAACGAGGCACGATCAGTTCGACCGTCGCCAAGGACGTCTTCGCGACGATGTACGACACCGGCCGCGCCGCCGCCGACATCGTCGCCGCCGATGGGTTGGCGCAGATCTCCGACACCTCGAGCCTCGAGCCCATCGTGCAGCGCGTGCTGGCCACGCATCCCGACGTGGTGGCCGAGATCAGGGCCGGGAAGGATCGCAAGTTCCAGTTCCTCGTCGGCCAGGTGATGAAAGAGACCAAGGGCAAGGGCGACCCGAAGCTCGTCACCGATCTGATGCGCGCGGCGATCGGGTCGTAAGCCATGTGGATGCGCGCGGCGGGCGTGTATCTCGTCGCCGCGGTCATCCTGACCTGGCCGCTGGCAACGCAGCTCACCACCCATCTCGGCGCGCTCGAGGGCGCCGGCGATCCCTATCTCAATCTCTGGATCCTCGGCACGGGGATCAAGGCGTGGCTCACCGATCCGGCATCGGTTCTCTCGGGCCGCGTCTTCGACGCCAACGTCTTTCACCCCGCGGCGGGCTCGCTGACCTTCTCGGACCACCTGCTGCTGCAGTCGCTCGTGTTGACGCCACTGTACGCGGTGACGGCCCACCTGGCGCTCTGCTACAACGCGTTACTGCTCGGCTCGATTGCCGCCAGTGGATTGGCGATGCACGCACTCGTGAAGGGCGTGACGGGATCGGTCCCGGCCGCCTTCATCGCCGGACTGGCGTGGGCCTGTTGGCCCTACCGGACGGCCCACCTTCTGCACCTGCAGTTGCAGTCGTTGTATTTCATGCCGCTCGCGCTGCTCGCGCTCTACCGTCTGGCGGCGGCGCGACGCAAGGTGGATGCGGCGTGGCTGGCGCTGGCCGCGGCGCTGCAGGCGGTGTCGTCGGTCTACTACGGCGTGATGATGGCCGTGGCACTGGCGGCCGGAGCGGTCGCTGTCGCCTGGTCGAGCGGCCAGTGGCGCGGCCGGCGGTTCTGGTCACGCGTCGCATTCTCGGCAGTGCTCGGCGCCATCCTGGTGGCCCCCGTCGTGTGGCCCTACTGGCAATCGCAGCAGCGCGAGGGGTTTGGCCGCAACCTGTTTGAAGCCGCGGCGCATGCGGCGGCCGTCCAGAGTTACACGCAAGTGCCGCCCGACAACTTGATCTACGGCCGCACCGGGTTGATGACACCGCGGGCGCCGGTCGAAGGGGCACGAGATCGCCGGCATGTGGAACACCAGATGTTTCCCGGCGTGGTCGTGATTGGCTTCGCGGTGCTGGGCGTGTGGCGCGGATGGAAGAGCGACGCGCGTCCGGTCGTGGTGTCGGCGGCGAGCCTGGTGCTGGTCGGACTCGTGCTGTCGCTCGGTCCCGAAGGCGTGCGCCCGCTGTACGCGTGGCTCGCCGATCGTGTGTTCGGCTTCCAGGCGATCCGCGCGCCGGCGCGGTTTTCGGTGGTCCTCATGCTCGGCTTGTGCGTGCTCGCGGGTGTTGGCGTGGCCCGGTCACGCTTGAAGAGCGGCGTCGTCGTCGTGCTGACGGCGTTGATGTGTCTCGAGTACGTGAATGCGCCGCTGGCGTTTGTCGTGGCGCCGCCAGCCTCCACGGCCACGGGGCGCTGGCTGGCAGAGGAGGGCGGTTCCGGCGCCGTGCTGTATCTGCCCCTGACCCTGGACCGAGACAACTCGCCATTCATGGTGGAGTCGCTCGAGCATGGCCGGCCGATTGTCAACGGTTACAGCGGCCAGCGGCCGTCGTTCTACACCTCGCTGGTCGACGCGCTGTCGGATCCGGCATCCACCGATGCGCGCGCCACGCTGAAGGAACTGAATGTCCAGTTTGTCGTGAGCCAGGCCGACCTGGCCGGTGCGGGCGAGCCGGCATCCCCGTTTGTCGAGCGAGCCCGCCTCGACGGCCGGGTGATCTACGAGGTGATCTGGACCCCTGACAGTGAGGCGGCGCTGGGTGAGGTCGCCCTCGCCGAACCGCCGCCGCCCGGCGTGCCACCGTTCAAGGTGGGCGAGCGAGCGGCGTACGACGTGCAGTGGTTGAACGGTCCCCTGGACCTGACCGCCGGGCAGATTACGCTGAGCGTGGTGGCTCCCGAGCCGCGGGATCGCGGCGCCGCCGGCGAGGCGCCGGCGTGGGTCTTCGCGGTCGCGGTCGACACGGCGCCGTGGCTGTCGCGCTTCTTCGAAGCGCACGATCGTTTCCGCACCGCCGCCGATGCGCAACTGAAGCCGTTGTTGCACCAGCGGGAGCTGCGCGAAGGCCGGCGGGCAGTGGACCGGGTCTATTCGTACGACCACCCCGGCCGGCGGGTGAGCGCCGGCGACAGTCCAGCCGCCGCGCGCGACGCCGCGGCCCTCTCGCTGCCGCTGCCGGCGGGCGCCCGCGACGCCTTGACCGCCCTGTGGTACATCCGCACCATGCCCGTGGCGCCGGGATACGCGCTCGCCATGCCGATCAACGAGGCCGGCAGAAACCTGGCGTTGAACGTCGCGGTGCAAGCTCGCGAGACCATCATGATCAACGGCGCCCCAGTCATGGCACTGCGGGTGGAGCCCCGGTTTGCCGCGCGCGTGCAGCGGCGCCAGGCGATTGAGTCAACGATCTGGCTGAGCGATGATGCGCGGCGGGTGCCGTTGATGGTGGAAGTGGCGGCCGGATTCGGTCGCGTGCGACTGAAACTAGTAGACTACCGTCCGTGATCGAGACACGGGGGCTCGGGAAGATCTACGGCCGCGGGCTGTATGCGCTGCGCGACCTGAATCTCACGATCGACAAGGGCGAGTTCGTGTTCCTCACCGGCCCCAGTGGCGCCGGCAAGAGCACGCTGTTCCGCCTGTTGCTGCTGCAGGAGCAGCCGACCGAGGGCGAAGTGATGGTCGCCGGCCGCAACCTCGCCCGCCTGACCCGCAACCAAGTGCAGGCCTACCGCCGCACGGTCGGCTTCGTGTTCCAGGACTTCAAGCTCATCACGACCAAGACCGTGTTCGAGAACGTGTCGTTCGCGCTGCGCGTGCTGGGCATGCCGGTGGAGCAGCAGCGGCGGCGCACCTACCAGGTGTTGAAGTGGGTGGGCTTGCAGCATCGCCTGAACTCCCTGCCCGAAGAACTGTCGGGCGGCGAACAGCAGCGGGTGGCGATCGCGCGGGCGCTGGTCAACGAGCCGCAACTGGTGCTCGCGGACGAACCGACCGG
Organism: Vicinamibacterales bacterium; assembly: GCA_038919385.1. Lineage (GTDB taxonomy): Bacteria > Acidobacteriota > Vicinamibacteria > Vicinamibacterales > UBA2999 > 12-FULL-67-14b. The sequence goes on from JBCKZH010000032.1 coordinate 28,657, forward strand.
CAATCTCGACCCCGACCTGTCGCTCGAGATCATGAACCTGTTCCGCGACATCAACGCGAGCGGCACCACGGTGGTGGTGGCGACCCACGACCGCGAACTCATCAAGTGGGTGGGGCGCAGGGTCGTTCAACTCGAACACGGCAAGCTGGCCGGCTTGCCGGAGGCGCCCAAGTGACCGTCGTTGGATACGCCTTCGAGGAGGCCTGGGCCAGCGTGCGGCGGGCCGGGCGGTCCGCGGCCGTGTCGATCGGAACCATCGCGATCGCGTTCGTCACGCTCGGCGGCTTCCTGCTGGTCTCGGTGAACGTCCAGCGTGTCTTGGATCGCTGGCTCGAATCAGCCGAGGTGTCGGTCTATTTGTACGACGATCTCTCCGAAGAACTCCGCACGGCACTCGAACTCTACGTCCGGCAGCAACCCGCCGTGGCGGGGGTGGAGTACGTGTCGAAGGAACGCGCCCTCCAGCGGTTTCGCACCGACTTCCCCGAGTTGATCGACGTGACGTTGTCGTTGGCGCAGAACCCCTTTCCGGCCGCGTTTGAAATCCGGCTGCGAACCGAGGCGAGCGACGCTTCCGCGGTGGACGACCTCACCACAGGCCTGGCTGGCCGCGACGGTGTGGCCGATGTCCGCTACGACCGGCGCTGGCTGACGCGCCTCATGGGCATTGTCACCACGGCGCGGATCGCGGCCGCGGTGATTGCATTGGTGTTGATGCTCGGCGCGGCCTTCACAGTCGCCGCCGTCGTCCGGCTCTCCCTGCATGCACGCCGCGAAGAGCTCGACATCATGCAATTGGTCGGGGCGCCCTTCAGTTACATCCGCGGCCCGTTCATCGTCGAAGGCCTGCTGCTGGGCGGCGCCGGTGCGGCGATGGCCCTGCTGCTGATTGGCTTGGCGTATTCGGCTGGGGCTCGCTGGTTGGGGCCAGACCTGGCCGGGTTGACCGGGGCCGGCCAACTCCAGTTCCTCGGGTTCCGGGAGGCCGTCATCATGATGCTGGGCGGCCTGGGCGTCGGGGCGGCAGCAGGGACGGTGGCGTCCCGCTCGGCCAAATGAACGGTTCAACTGTAGGTCCAGGAACTCCTCGGCCACCGCGATGTGAGCACGACGATAGCCTTGGCCTCGTGCTAGGATCTGCGCGATCAATGGGTTAGGGTCTTCCGGTGGTTCTCATCGTCAGGTTTGGGCTGCGAGTGATTGCGGGATAAGGTCGGTGACGTGAAGTGGTGCCCTGACAGGCTAAACACAGTTGTGGGACGTCGATCGGCATCACTACCACCTCTTCGTTTCAGCGATCGTGCTCCGGGAATCGGCTGCTGGCGATCCTGCCGTCGCGGCAAAACGTCTCACGTATGCCGACGGGATTGAGTTGCTCGAGATCTCGACCGGCGTTGAAACGCTGGCGGAGTCCCTTCTCGCACGAGGGAACTGCCCTACCGAGTTATCGTAAAAGATGTTGACCTGGGGTTCGGCAGAGCTGTGGCGCTCTACCTATTGCCGTTGGGTCGTGGGTCGAAGATCCGGCTGCAACTACGCGATGTCGGCTACGGCTGCAGCCAGTTGCTCCCGGTGCTTCTCGCTGCCGTCTATTCATCCGAGGTGGCGTGCGTCGAGCAACCTGAACTGCATCTGCACCCAAAGCAGCAGGGCCATCTCACTGACCTGTTCATTGACTCCTCCGCCACGCAGCCCGAAGGGGGGAATTCGGCCGGCCCCACCCAGTGGATCGTCGAGACGCACAGCGAGGCGATCGTCTCAAGACTCCAACGGCGGGTTCGCGAGGGTCGGATCGGACCCGGCGAAGTCGTTGTGCTTTACGTCGAACCATCCGATGAGGGGAGCCGTGTGCTACACCTGAGGATGGACGAACGGGGAGAGTTCCTCGACCCGTGGCCAGGGGGATTCTTTGAGGAGACGTACTGGGATCTGTTCGGGGGGACGCAGTGATCGTCCGGTTTGCACTCTCGGAGCATGCTCTGAGGAGCCTTGCCACCCTGATTCCGGCGGAGCGGGCGGCCGCGCAGACGCGATTGTTGAACCTGTGGCACCGCGCGGGCGTGCTGGTGACTGCGCAAGCAACCGGAGGCGACCGGCTGGAAGATCTTGATCCTTGCGTCCGGCCCAGGTGGCAGAAGCTGTGGACTCAAGGGCGAAGCTGGTTCGCTGGCCTGCCTCGGCTCGACAGTCCGACCCTGCGCAATTGCCCGGCCTGTGTTCAGCAGTTCATTGATCTTGCCTGTATCGAGCCCGACCTCTTCACCGAGTTGCGGGTCGCCACCGTTCCTGATCTAGCCGGCCGCGGAGCGCGGCCCGAGTTGTGCGACATCCGCTACGTGGATGTCGCGGAGTGCGTCAGAGAGGCAGACGGCCTGCGGGAGATGCCGGTACAGAAGGGGACTTCCACCGAGACCGTATGGCGACAGCGATTCAGCAAGCTGGCAAGCACCTGCCACACCGACGTCACGATTGTTGATCGCTACTGTCTCCAGGCGTGTCTCCCAGGTAGTTCAGATCCCAATGGACTCCGTGCACTCCTGACGCGGTTGGCCGGTGAGCTGCCGAATCGACCAGTTACTGTCTTCTCCGGATTTGATGAACGGCGAACCGATTCGGTCGCAGTGGTGAAAGCCGTGAAAACGCTGGGGCGGGAGCTGGCTGGTTCGGGTCTCTCGGCGTTAACGTTCTACTATGGGGCCGACTTCGTCTTCAAACGCCACCAACACTTCCGTTATGTCCGGTTCGGCCGTTTCCTTTGTCTGCTCGATCCGGGGTTGGAGTTGCTGGCCGGTGACCATGTCGGGAGGGCCGGGACGATCGAGCTAAAGGTCTCCGAGCCGTTCCTGCCCGGGGAAAACTTCCTGCGCGGGAAGCTAAGCCGCTGCAACGCGATTCCCAGCAGTTGACTATGGTTCCGCCGCGTGTAGAAGAATGAGACTCATTCTTTTGAACGGGCTAACTGAATGAAGCCGACGCGCCGATCGTCCTGCGCCATCATGTCGCCGAGGCGCGCGGCTCATTCGTAGCGTTATGACTTCGATTGTCAAGTACGCCCAGATGCTGGGCGGGAGTGTCCTTAGAAGCCCGCTCTTTCTTCGTGACTATCGTTCAACACACCCGGGTCAGCGCCGAGATGGGGCCAGTACTGGCGACGGTTGATCCTGCTGATATCCGTGGATGGGGTACCACCCTACTGTGATCCGTCACGCGCCTGCCTCACTCTAGCGACGAGGATCGACCGAAGCCGCCTCGTAACGTCGTCGAGGGTGACGCGGACAACCGGGGCCGCACCCCGACGCCGACCGGGACTTCCTTCGCAATCGCCCACATGAAGGCGATGCGTTCGCGTGCGATCGCGGTGACGACCACGTTCGGATGTTTGCCGCGGCCGACGAGCCGACGGAACCGCTGGCCCAGCCGGACTTGCGCCCTCCAGCCGATCTTTTGGATCGGTTGTGGCAGCCCATCGATGCGGGTCTGAAGGTGTTGAGAGACTTCGGCGGGATGCCGATAGGCCCAGGCCCCTTCGATCAACGCTCGCCGGGCGCGGCCGTTGCCAGCTTTCGTGATCCCGCCCTGGCGGCGCGACGGCCCACTTGAGTACTCGGATGGAATCAGGCCGACGAACGCGGCCAGTTGCCGCGGCGAGGTGAACCGCGTGAGGTCGCCGAGCTCGGCCACCACGGTGATCGCGACCAACCACGGCACGCCGCGCAACGCCTGCCGCGCGTGCACGACCGGATCGCGGCGCCACGTCGGGCCGAGCTCGCGCAGTTCGGCCTCGAGTCGGGCGAGTCGATCGACCTGCTCGTCGACGGCTTTCACGGCTTCCTGAACGACGATCGGTTGCGCCGGCGTGGGACAGACGACCTTCGCCAGGTAGCGCTGATGCGCGGCGTTCCAATCGGCCCGGCCCACATCGTGCAGACCGAGACGAAGCACGAACGATTGCAGTCGCCGCTTCGCGTTCGTCATGGTGAGGCGGGCCGCATCGCGGGCGCGGCAGCGATCGCGAATCGCTTCATCGTCGACGCTGGGGACGTCGACCGGCGTGAGATCCCCCGAGCGGAGTCATCGCGCGAGCTCGACCGCGTCGCGGCGGTCGGTCTTCACGTGGTCGCCGGGCTTCTTCGGGATGAGCGACGGGGCCACCACCTGGCAGGCGAAGCCCTGGCCGGTCAAGTCGCGATACCGGCCGTCGCCGCACGGCCCGGCTTCATCGGCACACACCAGCGTGGGCGTCTTCGCCTGGAGCCGCCGGATCAGTGTGTCGAGGTCCGCCTGGCGCGTGCCGATCGCGCCGACGTACGGGCGGATCGGCGCGCTGCCCTTGGGCGTGGGCCACCGCGATCGCATCTTTATGGACGTCGAGACCGACGAACAGCGGAGTAGGCTCTGACATGGCTGACCTCCGGTTCACAGCACCGCTGGGGATTCAGCGGTGCGGCTCTGGCCTGGATCAGGCTCACCCGCGACGGTGTCGGAGGTCAGCCGTGAACTTGAACCGGAGTCATACTGTCTAGGCAGCTATAATTGAGGGAGTCAAATGATCCCGGCCACCGATCTCGACAGCATTGCCGCAGCGAGACTGGAAGATGCCAGAGTCCTGCTCGCCGGGCAGCGTTATGACGGCGCGGTCTACGTCTGCGGCTACGCCGTTGAACTGGCCCTGAAGGCAAGAGTCTGCCGCGCCCTTAATTGGCAGGAATTTCCATCGACCAGTAACGAGTTTCAAAACTATCGGAGCTTTCAAACTCACGAGCTCGAGGTGTTGCTTCGTCTTTCAGGCCAGGAATCGAGAATCAAGCAGCAGCATTTTGCGTTTTGGAATGCCGTTGCCGTGTGGAAGGTCGAATCTCGCTACAAGAGCACAGGGTCGGTCCAGCCAAGTGATGCTCAATCCATGGTTACTGCCGCAGACGAGCTGCTAAAGGTCCTATGACGACTTCCGAATTCCCCGCCAAGCTCGGTCGGCTTGAGGCCAAGGTCGCGGCCACGAAAGGGCCGTTTGCCCTCTTCGCGATTTTCATGCGCGAAGATGTGCCCGATCGCTGGGATCTTGTTGTCTCGGCTCCCTGGGTGTCTGACAAAGGTGACGCGTTGACCTACTTGCTTGAGAGCATCAAAGAGGATCTCGGAGCGGAGGAGTTGACGAACCTTTCCCGGATCGTCTTCGTCGATCCAAATGAGATTGCGGTTCAGAATCTCAATCGCGCCATCAACGTGGAACACGGGTCGGTTGAGGTCAAGGACAGCAACTTCTTTGGTCTGCCGATCAAGCATGCGTACATCATCACGTCGAAGCGCCCGGAAGCTCACGTCGGCACGTAGCTGCCTAACACGCACTGCAGCCGGCGGGCGCATGTCAGGGTGAATGCTGTTGTGGCGCCCGCGGCTGAGCGCTACCGTTGCCCTTCGGGAAGCCACACCGGGGCTTGACCAACGGATCCATGACTGCCACTCTTCACTCATGACGCACGCAGCCGAACGCGCGATCGAGAGCATTGAGGCGCTGCCACCAACCGAGCGACACGAGGTCCTGGCCGAATTGTTGCGGCGGGCGGCCCATTCTGACCACGACCTCCCAGCAGACAACGATCTCGTCGGGCTCGCAGACCGCGTATTCCTCGAACTCGTCAAACGCGAAGCCGGCCGCTGACATGGCCGCACGCGGCGAAGTGTGGCTCGTCGATCTCGGCATGACCGCGAAGGTGCGACCCGCCTTGGTCACGCTGGTACCTCATACGACGAGTGTCCGACAGTCGGCGTACGAGACCGTAATCGCCGTGGGCTTTCTCAAGGCCGGCGTTCGACGCCCAGAGTTTGGTCACGGTGCCCCATGTGCGACTGTTGCGTGTCGCTCGGCAAAATGAACGACCGGTCAAATTGAAACGGGACGTCTTCGAATGTCACTTCAAATGTCGCCCCACTTCAAATGTCGCCCCGTTGACACATTCTCCTGAACGCCCTACACTCGAATTCATCCCATATGTCGAGGGCGAGGAACAGAATCCCACGCTTTCTCATGGATAGTGCCGTTCCGGCCAGCGTATCGGCGCTCTCCGTGTTTTATCGCGAAGAATTCCTCAAGCATCATCGCTGCTTGCAGGAGCAGCGCG
>JBCKZH010000033.1:0-34357 GCA_038919385.1 Vicinamibacterales bacterium
TTGGTTGACAGCCCGGAGTCCGCCTCTTGCAGGCCACCCTGTCCTCTCACTGCCCCGCTACAGACACGCTGTGAGCTGTGAGCCGGCTTCATTCGCGAGGAGGGCTTCGGCGGAGATGCGTCAGGGCCAGATTTGGGCGACCTCCCCTGTCACACTCGTGGCTATACGCTGCAGCGTGACCAAGGCACGCGAGGCCGTCGCCCAGAAGAAGCGGCAGGCGTCACCGTGAACTGGGGAGCGCCTGACGTCGCGCCCCAGCTGCCAGTCGATCACCGGTCCAGATTTCTACGTTTCTTCAAGGTCGGCAACATGTCGCGTACCGCGGCCGCCGTCTCCACGTAGACGCGGCCATCGTCGCCACGGAAGAAGGCCCCCATGACGGGATCGGTGCCCGCGAGGGCAGCCACCACGGTCGGCGACGTCGGCGGAATCGGTGAGACGGCCTGGCGACCCGCCGCGAGGAGTTCGCGTCCTTCCGGGGTGAGCACGAAGGTGCCGGCGTAACCGTAGGTCTGGATGCCGGTCGTGATCACCGCGCGCGCGCCACTCAGGTCGGCGTCGGGACGCTCCGCGCGCGCGGCCAGATCGCGGACCACCGACGGCGCGCGGGACAGGGCCGCTCCGTGATCAAGCCGCGCCTGTCGCCACAGTTGTAACTGATCGGCTTTGAGGGTGCCGATGGCGGCAATTGCCTGATACCGCTCCCGCCGTATCTGGCGGGACTCGGTGCCGTAATAGCCATAGGCCAGCGCGGCCAGCGCCACGGCAAACGCGACGAGCAGTCCCGCCCAACGACCCAGCATGTCCGTTTATCCTGCCATGCCTGCGATGACGACGGTCACTTCTTGATCAACGGATTAACGTAGCCCGCTGCCAGCACGCGGTCCGGATCGGGCCGGACGCTCAGGTAGTCGACGTGATCGGCAATGTCCAGCCAGCCGTGCGGCACGCCCGCGGGAATGATGATGATGTCGCCGGTCTTGACGACCTGCTTCACGACGTCTGTCCCGAGGATCGGACCGCTGCATGACGGCCCATTGAGCACCTTGGTGACGGCGCTCTCGGGGGCGGACTTGCGCCCGTTCACAATGCGGCCACCGGTCACGAGTGTGCCGCCGCCCGACACGATGATGTAGGTCTCGGTCTGTCCGTCGTGTGCAATGCCGCTGGCGGTGCCGGCGGGCGGCGCCGTGGCGGCCCGCTCACCGCAGGGCTCGGCGGGTGGGGCTGGTGTGGCGGGTAGGGCCGGCGCGGCGGGTGCCCCGCTGCGCCCGCGATGAATGATGCCGACCGCCAGGTTCGACTTGCCGATGTCGACGTTCACGATCTGCCGATCGACGCCGGGACCGGCATTGATCAACTTGACCTGTTCGTCGGTGATGTAGGTCGCGCCCTTTGGCGACTGAGCCCAGCCCGCAACCGGCAACGCCGCCAGCACCATCGCCGCAATCCATCGTGTCTTCATACTCGTGCCTCCCGTCGCGCCACTATACGCCAGCGGTCACCCGGCGGCGATACCCGTGGCCGGCTCACGCAAACCCGAGCACGCGCGTCCGCACGCGCGATTGAGGCCCCGGCCCCGGCATGGGGGTCAGAACGACCCGCCCGCGCCGGCGCCGCCAGACCGGCCGCCACCGCCGATGGACGAGTCCACGACGGAATCGGAAGGCGCGATCGGCACATCGGTGTGAATCGCCAACACCATGGCGAGGCTACCGATCCGAGCTTTGTCCGACGCCATCAAGCGCGCCGCGGTGTAGCCGTGTCGTGCGCCGTCATCGCCGGCCGCCAGCCAGCGCCGCACCGCGATCGCAATCCCCATCAACAGCAGGCCAAGCAGGATCGGATCCCACGCGTGACGCGGCGACCCGAGATACTCCTGGGTCGACAGCAAGGTGGCCAGCGCCATCGCCAGGCTGGCCCACAACAGGGGGCGTTCGCGGCCGCGCAGCGCGAGCCATAGCCCCACCGCGGGCAGCACCCAAATGGCAGCGTAAGTGAACCAGTGGAATGCGGAGGCGCGGTCGAGCGGCGTGATCCCGCTCGACACCACAAGGTTCACGAGCAGGTAGATCCCAACCCATGCCGCGGCTTCGATGATCGTCAGGGCGTCACCGGGATACTCGTCGCCGTGCTCTGCGCGAGCCGTCCGCGCGGCAGCGGCGATGGTTCCCAGCACGACGACGGCGATCGCGCGCTGCATGACCTGGGAATCACCAAACTGGAACGGCAGGGCTGCCGCCGCCACCATCGCGAAGACTGCGCCATACACGTAGCCGAAATGGAGCGACAAAGCCGTGAACATGGCGGCAGCGACCACCAGCCCGACGACGAGGGGCCAGTTCCCGCTGTCCGCGACCAGCAACGCGGCGCCGACCGCCGTCAGCCCGACGGCGCTCAGGGCCACCGCCTCTTCGACCCCAAACCGATACAGGCCATAGCGGCTCACCAGCCGCGAGGCCAGCCAGAAGCCCGTGCCGCCGGCCGCCATGCACAACACCGCCGACGTCTCATCGGCCAGCGCGCCAATGAACACCGCCACCAGGCCGAGCGCGGACTGGAGGATCATCCCGCCGAACAGAAATAACATGATGCGCAGGAACTGGTTGGTCCGCCGCAAGTCGACGGCGAGTTGCGGCCTCACGATGTCACGTTGCTCGGCTGTCAGCAGGCCCGAGTGCGTCCAGTCATCCACCCGGCGGCCGGTGCGAATGGCCCGTTCGTCCTCGAGACGGTAGGCGCTCATTCTTCACGTCCAAACCGGCGGGCCAGCGCCACGAGCGCCACCAGCACCAGGGTGCCGGTGGTGATGCCATACAGGAAGACCTCAGTCGGTCCGCCGAGGGAGTCCAGCAGTTTGAAACTGACCGCGCCGTAGCCGTAGAGGATGCCGTAGGTGACGAACGCGAACTTCCGATAGCGAATCCCCAGGGCAATGGCGGCGGCGCATAGGGACACGAGCGCGCCGAGGTAGGCAAGGCCCATCGCTGGCTCGCCAATGCCCGACGCGAGCGCCGCCAAGACGACGTTCGCCGACAAGTGGAGATAGACGTCAAGGAAGTGAGCCTTGATGTCCTGGCGAGACAGCCAGGATCCGATGCCCGCCACGAACGCGCCGTAGACCAGCGCCGTGGCCCGCAGCGGATCCGCCGCGACGATGTCGAACCCCGAGATGCGAAGGCCCAGCCAGCCCGCGAGCGACGAGAGCGCCAGTGACAGGACGAATCGGTTGTCGAACCGGTAGGCCAGCGCGCCGAAGATCGCGCTGACGATCAGCAGATGGTGATGCCAGTTGGCGAAGATGTGGAACCGATACTCGATGTAGCCAATCTCCGCGGACAGCACGAGGCAGCCGAGATACAGGACGTAGTCGAGCGCGAGGGTCGGCGACTCCACGTCGGTGTGCGCGTAGGGTTCCACCCTGGCGAAGCAGTAGTAGAACGCCGCCGCCACGATCAGCGACAGCAGCGACAGGATGGCGGCATCACCCAGGTCCGCCACATACGCGCGCATGGTCCAGCCGAGGCCGCCGACAAACGACAGCACGCCCAGATACAACAGCGCGCTCAGCTCGAAGTAGACCGAGACGCGCTGCTTGCGAACCAGCGCCGCCAGGGTGTCGTGCTGCGCCTGGGTGATGGTGCCCACCGCTTTCCACTCGGCGACCCGCTCGAGGGTGGTCACCCGAGAATCCATTTCAGCTTGGCGTGGTCGAGATTGCCGCCGCTCATGACGCAGACCACGCGCTGCCCCTGGAGTTGGTCCTTCAACTTCATGGCGGCCGCCAGCGACGCCGAGCCGGCGCCTTCGGCCAGGTTGTGCGTGGTGCGAAGCGCGAGGCGCACGCCCTCGGCCAGCTCCTCTTCCGTCAGCAACACGAAGTCGTCCAGGTGCTGTTTGAGGATGCCGAAGGTCAAGTCGAAGGTGACGCGCGTGGCAATGCCTTCGGCGAACGTGTTGGCCGACTCCCCCACCACCCGCGACGGACCACGCCACGATTGCTCGAGCGCGGGGGCGTTGACCGCGCCGACGCCGATGATGCGGGTCTTGGCGCCGAGCGCGTTGCGCACGGTGATCAGGCCGCACGCCCCCGAGCCGCCGCCGATCGCGACCAGCACGACGTCCGCCGTGGGCAGGTGCTCGAAGACTTCCAGCCCGTAGGTTCCCACTCCGGCGATCAGGAGGGGCTCGTTCGCCGAATGCACGTAGCGCGCGCCGGTGTCAGCGGCCCGCTCCTCACAGCGCTCGCGCGCCTCGTCGAAATCTTGTCCGCCCTCTTCCAGCGTCGCGCCATAAGCGCGGATAGCCGCGTTCTTTTCGGGATTGTTGCCGACCGGCACAAACACGGTCGCCGCCACGCCGTGGATGCGCGATGCCAGGCCAATGGACTGACCGTGGTTGCCGGTACTCGCGGTCACGAGGCCGCCGGCCTTCTCTTTCTTGGTGAGCGACCCGACAAGGTTGAGCCCGCCACGGACCTTGAACGCGCACGTCGGGTTGTGATTCTCGTGCTTCACCCAGATCGACAGGCCGGTCGCCTCATCCAGCAGCGGGTGCTTGAGCAGAGCGGTCGGCTGCAGGTGCGGCGCAATGCGTTCACGGGCGGCGTAGATGTCGTTCAGCGTCGGCGGGATCATCGTCATTCGGTGGCTTGGCGCTCGTTATACCACGCAGCATTCACTTTCACGGCGACGTCGGGCCGATCGGAAATGACGCCGTCAATGCCCCAGTCGAGCAGCCGGATGATGTCGGGCTCGTCGTTGACCACCCACACCTGGATCACCTGGCCTTCGTTATGCACCTGGTCGACAAACGCGGGCGTGACCACGCGCAATCGCCCGGCGCGTTCGGGCACCTGGAACGCGACGTACGGGCGCGGGCCGATCCACGGCCAGCGCACCCACGAGCGGTGCAGCGCCCACCGCGCTTCGGGCTGCGAGGCACTGGTCACGATCTCCGACGCCTCGCTGCGTAGCGTCACGATCGAGCGTTGGTGGAACGAACCGACGCACACGCGATCCACCGCGTCGGCCTCGCGGATCGCGCCCGCGACCGCGCGCGCCAGTTCGGGCTCGCTGCCCTTCATCTCGAGAATCACGCGGGTGTCGCGATGCCGCGCCAGCACGAACGCCAGCGTCGGCACGCCGAGTCCCTGTCCGCGGAACGGATGCGCGCCGTCCCGTTCGAAGCGATGGCCGGCATCCACTCGCGCCAGCTCATCGACCGTCAGGTCATGAACGGGACCCACGCGATCGGTGGTGCGATCCAGGGTCTTGTCGTGAATCACCACGGGCACGCCATCGGCCGACAGCTGCACGTCGAACTCGAGGCCGTCGGCGCCAAGGGCCAGGCCATTGTCGAGCGCCGCGATGGTGTTCTCAGGGGCGAGCCGCGCGCCGCCCCGGTGCGCAAACACCAGAGGACGAGGCGACTGGAACATGGGTGCGCGCACCTGGGTATGTTCGCATGGCGCCACCCGGAATCGTATACTCCAGACGTGCGGATGCTCGACGCCCTCGGCGCCCTGCTGATCGCGCTGCTGCCGCGGCGGCATTGGCCACGCTTCGACCGGATGCCGCTCCACCAATGGGCTCCCGTCTCCGGGGTACTCACGATTCTGGCCGGGGCGGCGCTCGGGATTCGCGGGTACTTCGCGTACCTCGATCGTTTGGCGGCTTCGCCTGCGGCCTCGATTCTGGCCGTGTCCCAGCAACAGGTGGCCGGCGCGCTGCCTGAGACGGCGGCGGTAAGCTCGGTGCCGGCGGCCGTGTGGATGATCGCGCCGCTGGCGTTCGCGTTCTTCACGCCAGTGGGCCTCTTCAGCACATATCTGGTCGCCAGCGGCTGGGTGAGGACCGCGGCCTGGTGGGTGGGCGAACCGATCGGCGATCCGATTCTGACTGGCGTTGACGCGCTCGTCGCGTGGTCACGGCGCACGGCACAGCACCGGTCGTCGGTCCGGCAACGGGAAACCGCGGAGGGCGCGGAAGAACCGGACCGCCGCTACCCCGGTGACTGGGCCGACGTGCCTGACGCGGACTTCGTGATTGTCGCCGCCCGCCGAAAGCCTGACTGGACCGCCGGCACTTTCGTCATCACACCTGACGGGTGGTTCACGTTGGGCCAGCCCTTCGACCGGCCCATGCCACAGGGCGTCCGGACCATCTATCCCCTGACCCTGCTGACCACCATGGACGTGATGAGAAGAGGCGTGGCCTACGAATTGCCTCCCCTGCGGCCCCACACACGGCGACGCCGCGGCGCGCCGGCTGAACCCGCGACGCCGCCGGGCGAGTCATACTAGTGACATGTCGTCCCCGCCCCGTATTGAAACCCTCGGACAATTGAAGGCCGCCATCGCGCGAGGAGACGTGCGCCGGCGTCCCGTGCGCGACGAAATGCGCGAGAACCTTGCCGACCGGCTCCGCCGCAAGGAAACGCTGTTTCCCGGCATCATCGGCTACGACGACACCGTCGTGCCGCAACTGGTCAACGCCGTGCTGGCGAAGCACCACTTCATCCTGCTGGGCCTGCGCGGCCAGGCGAAGACCCGCATCCTGCGCGCCCTGACGACGCTGCTCGACGAATGGCTGCCGGTCATTCCGGGCAGCGAGATCAACGACGACCCGATCGCGCCGCTGTCGGCATTCGCCCAGGCCCGCGTCAAGGCCGAGGGCGACGACATGCCGATCCGCTGGCTGCCGCGCGAAGCGCGCTACGTGGAAAAGCTGGCGACCCCAGACGTGACGATCGCCGACATGATCGGCGACATCGATCCGATCAAGGCCGCCAAGGGCGGCCAGCAACTCGGCAGCGAACTGTCGATGCACTTCGGCCTGCTGCCGCGCGCCAACCGCGGCATCTTTACGATCAACGAACTGCCCGACCTGGCCGGCAAGATTCAGGTCGGCCTGTTCAACATCCTGCAGGAAGGCGACGTCCAGATTAAGGGCTACCCGGTGCGCCTGCCGCTCGATGTGCTGATGGCCTTCACCGCCAACCCCGAGGACTACACGGCCCGCGGCAAGATCATCACGCCGCTGAAGGACCGCATTGGCGCCGAGATCCGCACGCACTACATGCAGAACCGCGTCGATGCCATCGCGATCACTTCCCAGGAAGCGTGGGTCGAACGCGGCAGCGCCATCGAGGTGCCCCGCTTCGTGCGCGAAATAGTGGAGGAAGTCGCGTTCCAGGCGCGCTCGGAGCGCAAGGTCGACAAGCGCTCTGGCGTCAGCCAGCGCCTGCCGATCAGCGTGCTCGAGACCACGGTGTCGAACGCCGAGCGGCGCGCCCTCGCGACCGGCGAAACCCCCACCGTGGCCCGCGTCACCGACATCTACGCCGCCCTGCCGTCGATGACCGGCAAGTTCGAGCTGGAATACGAAGGCGAGCTGAAAGGCGCCGACCAGGTCGCTCGCGACCTGGTGCGCGCGGCCGTCTCACACGTGTTCGACGGTTACGTCCGCGACAGCGACCTCACGCCCGTGATCGAGTGGTTCGAACTGGGCGGCGCGCTCAGCCTGTCGGATACGACCTCGTCTTCGGAATTGGTCACGCAGGCCACGCGGGTGCAGGGCCTGATTGAACTGGCGCACCTGGTGGGCATTGCGCCCGGCTCGCCGGCCCCGGTGCTGGCCGCGGGCATCGACTTCGCCCTTGAGGGACTCTACTCCCAGAAGAAGATCGGCCGCAGCGACGAGCGCGGCTACTTCGGCGCCGAACCCGTCCGTCGTCCTCAACCGCAGCAGTCGCGCACGCCGGTGCTGACGCCGGATGATGACGACGATGACAGTCCGACTGGTAAGAAGAAGAAGCGGTATTACAACTAACGGGATCCGGGGCCCGGGATCCGGGATCCGCACATGAAATACAAATACACGAAGTACGTTCCCAACCTGCTTGACGACCTCGACATGGACGAGCTGATGTCGAAGTTGTCGGACCTGCTGATGTCGAGCGGGTTCGGGAACCCGCGCGACACGGGCGATGACGGCGACCGCACCATGCAGGCGCTGCACGATGCCATTCTCGACGCCCTGTTCAATGGCGGCGTGCTGCCGGAAGACACGCTCGAGCGCATGTTTGGCGACCAGGCCGAGGGCAGCGAGCAGCAGATGCGCGAGCAGCTGGAACAACTCATCCAGCAGATCATCGAGCGCATGAAGGAATCGGGCTACATCACCACCCCGCCCGATCTGGATCCCGAGAAGGCGCGACGCGCACAAAGTGGCGGACCGAGCGAGGGCGAACCGGGCGAGGTGAAGTTCGAAGTCACCGACAAGGCGCTGGATTTTCTCGGCTACCGCGCCTTGCGCGATCTGCTCGGCTCATCCGGCCACAGCAGCACGGGCCGCCATGACACACGCGACCTGTCCACTGGCATCGAGACCAGCGGCGCGCCCAAGCCGTACGAGTTTGGCGACACCATGAACATCGACGCGACGGCGACCATTCTCAACGCCGTGCGGCGCGCGTCAGACCAGGCCGCCGCCGCGGAAGCGGCGGGCGCGCCCGCCGTTCACACGTCCGGCATCGACATCGACTATTCCGACCTGATGGTCGCGCAAGGTGAATACCAGAGCTCCTGCGCCACGGTGCTGATGCTCGACTGCAGCCACAGCATGATCCTCTACGGCGAGGACCGCTTCACGCCGGCCAAGCGCGTGGCCATGGCGTTGTCGCATCTGATCCGCACGCAGTACCCCGGCGACACGCTGCACGCGGTGCTGTTCCACGACAGCGCTGAAGAGATCCCACTGCGCGAGCTGGGACGGGTCCGCGTCGGCCCGTATTACACCAACACCCGCGAAGGCCTGCGCGTGGCGCGGCGCATCCTCGAGCGCCAGCGCAAGGACATGCGGCAGATCATCATGATTACCGACGGCAAGCCCTCGGCACTGACGCTGCCGGACGGCCGCATCTACAAGAACCCGTTCGGCCTCGACCCGTTCGTCATCGGCGAGACATTGTCGGAGGTGTCGGCGTGCGCCAAGGCGGGGATCATGATCAACACCTTCATGCTCGCGCGCGATTACGACCTGGTGGCCTTCGTCCGTCGCGTCGCCGCCATGTGCCGCGGCAAGGCCTACTTCACCACGCCGTACACGCTCGGCGAATACGTCCTCATGGACTACATGGATAAGAAGACGAAGACTATTCACTAGCCGGGATCCGGGATCCGGGATCCGGACATCTACGATGTTTCCATCTTCGCTACCGATCTTTCCGTTGCCGACGGTCGTGCTGTTTCCGAACGTCTTCCTGCCGTTGCACATCTTCGAGCCGCGCTATCGCCAGATGACGGCCGAGGCGCTGGCCGGCGATCGGCTGATCGGCATGGTGCTGCTGCGTCCTGGCCACGAGGCCGACTACGAGGGCCGGCCGCCGGTCTACGGCACCGGTTGCACCGGGCTGATCACGCACGCCGGGCGGCTGGACGATGGGCGGTTCAACCTGGTGCTGCGCGGGTTGGATAAGTTCACGGTGCTTGGCGAGGAGGATCCGGCCATTGGCCGGCTCTATCGCCGGGCTTTCATCACGCCGATCGACGAAACGGTTCCCGCCGGAGACCGCGATCCGCTGACGGACGCGCGCCGCCAGCTCGAAGGGTTGCTCGCCCCGCTGTTCGAGGGCACCATGGAAAGCCGCCTGCCGCAGAACATGCCAGACGACGACCTGATCAACGCGCTGGCGCAGTACCTGGATTTCGATCCGCTGGAGAAGCAGGCGTTGCTGGAACGCCACGGCCCGCTCGCGCGCTGCCGAGCGATGGTGGAGCTGCTGGAGATGAAGGCGCTGCTGAAGAATTCAGCGGGTGACGCGGGTCTCGTTCATTAGGGTGGGGGCAACCCCTTCTTGGGGTTGCCTGAAGCTCAGGCCGCTCGCCATCAGCTTCCGCCCTCACTCCAGACGGCTATCAACTCGCAGCGAAGGCCTGGCTGCCGCTCCTTGCCTTCACTGCGAGGTTGTCTGTAAGTAACCTGCCCGTCGGGGCGCTGTCGATTCCCCGTCCAAACAGAAATCGGTCGCCCCGACTCCCGCCGACTTGCGTTCAGGCTCCACCTGACGGCGATCGGCCTGTGCTAGCGGCGCCCCGAACGTCATTGCGCCGCACGGGCTGTCACCGAGCACCACAAAACTGAGATAGTCGTTGACAACGTATATATATACGTATAATACTCAACATATACGTTACATAAAGGGAATCAAATGGTAGCCAAAACAGAGCGTTTCGAAATGCGCCTCGACGAAGACACACTCGCCCGCATCGATGGCTGGCGCGCTGAGCAACTAGACATTCCCTCCCGGGCGGAGGCAATTCGACGGCTAGTCGACAGAGGCCTCTCCAAACGTACGGACGACACGATTCGCTTGAGCGACGGCGAAAAGCTCCTATTGCTGATGATGGGGGATCTCTTCAAGCACCTGAAGGCAAAGGATCCAAAGACCGACGCGGAGTTCATCAGCAAAGTCATCTTCGGCGGGCACTACTGGGCACTGAAATGGCAGTTGCCGGGAGTGTTCCACGGACACGTAGACGACCCTGCCCACCTCCGCCTCGTGCTCGACATACTGGAGATGTGGGAAAACATCGAGCGCGGGCACGAGTGCTTGCCGAAGAACGAACGGCAACGTCTAGCGGCGGAAGTACCATTCTTTGGCGAGAACCTCCGATTCCGTGGATTTGACGATAACACCGAGGCCGAATACGGCAATATCGCCGACTTTCTCATCGGCGAATTGAATCGGTACGCGCGGTTCGCAGGGCGAGACCTCAATGCACATATGCCCACCCTGGACCTGCACCAACGGATGCTCCGTGTCTTCACGCCGATGCGGCCGACGATGGGCGGAGAGTTGAGCCTGGATCAGCTCTCCGTTCTCTTGAAAGCAATG
Organism: Vicinamibacterales bacterium; assembly: GCA_038919385.1. Taxonomy (GTDB): domain Bacteria; phylum Acidobacteriota; class Vicinamibacteria; order Vicinamibacterales; family UBA2999; genus 12-FULL-67-14b. The sequence goes on from JBCKZH010000033.1 coordinate 10,900, forward strand.
CCGTACCCGCAATAGTCGGACGAAGGGGTCGCAGGGGGCTTCTAGCATCAAGCCGCACCACACGGTCGGTGAGGCATCTCGCCGTCGGGTGGAGCGCGAGCGTAGCCGGCGGGAGTCGGGGCGACCGATCTCTGTTTGGACAGAGGGAATCAACAGCGCCCCGACGGGCAGGTTACTTACAGACAACTCGCAGTGAAGGCAGGACCAAGCAGGCCTGATCTGTGAGTTGATAGCCGTTGCGAAGCGAGCGCGGAAGCCGATGGCGAGATGCCTCGGCACTGGTGGGTGGGCGAACTAAAGTTCGCCCCTACGATAGGCAACCCCAAGAAGGGGTTGCCTCCACCAACAGAGGGTTGCCTCCACCGCATTCCCTACTCCCGCGGCTTCAAAGCGCCGCGCAACTGGTCGGCCAATGAGCCGAAGCCCGCGGCCGGCGCCGCTTCCTGGCGATCGCGGTACTCGCGCACCTCGTCCACCTTCTTGCCATCGCGAATCTCCGCGCCGTCCTGAACGAGCGCGACGCCGATCCGCCTGGTCGCCGGATCGATCGTGAGGATCTCAAACGGCCCCGTCATGCCCACGGTGACCGACTTCGCCCACCCATCGGCGCGGCCGGTCGGAGCAAAGGTCGAGAAGTGCGCGAGGGCCTCGACGCCGGGCTCCAGTTCAACGAACGCGCCAAAGTCCGCGATGCGGGTAATGCGGCCGGTCGTGACCTGCCCCACCTCGTAGCCCGACACGATCGACACCCATGGGTCCGCCATGAGCTGCTTCAGGCCGAGTGCGATGCGCTCGCCGTCGGCTTCGACGCGCAAGACACGAACCGTGACTTCCTCGCCGACCTTGACCACGGACCCGGGGTCGGTGACGCGGGACCACCCCATCTCCGACACGTGAAGCAGGCCCTGCACGCCGGCCCCCAGGTCAACGAACGCGCCGAACTCGCGCACCGACGCCACCCGGCCGGTGACCACGGCGCCCACGGCGATCGACTTGCGAAGCACGACGGCACCGGCCTTCTGCTCTTCTTCCAGCAGCGCCCGGCGCGAGACCACCAGGTTCTTGCCGCCGTCCGTGTACTCGATGATGCGGAAGGTGTAGGTCCTGCCAGCGTGCTGGGCCGGGTCGGTGTTGCGGACGGTGTCGATCTGCGACATCGGGCAGAACCCGCGCTGGCCGGCGATGCGGACTTCGTAGCCGCCCTTGACCTCGCCCTCGACCTTGCCCTCCACTGACAACCCCGCGCGGAAGGCGTCTTCGAGCTGACGGAGGGAGGCCGCGCCCCTGATCCCCTTGCGGGACAGCGTGATGCCGCCGGTCGTGCCGACGACGACGGCCCGGATACGATCGCCCACCGCGACCTCGAGGTCGCCCTCGTGGTCCTTCAGGTCCACCGTCTCGATCACCGCCTCGCCCTTGCCGCCGACGTTGACCAGCGAGGTATCGGGCCCGATCGCCACGATCGTCCCCTCAATGGTCTGGCCTCTCGTGAAGCGCCGGGTCTTGACCGACGCTTCGAACATCGCGGCGAAATCTTCTTCCGGCTCACTCACGGCTTGCTCCCTCGAAATGGTGACGGGCATGATCGTCATTGGTTCCACATTGAAATCTGTTCCAGCACGCGGCCCCGCCACTCCCGCGGAAAGGCTGGTTCCAATCTGGCCTGAGAACGACCGCACTGTCCTCTGCATCCCCTGTGCGAAGCGCCCTTCAGTGCGTCATGCCATAGAGCACGACGTCGAGGCCGACGGCGTAGCCTTGCGGCGAGAAGCTGAAGAAGAACCGCGGATCCTCCGCCTCCCGCTCCCAGGCGTCGGAGATGTCGGTGTTGTGGGTCATCACCACCATCAAGCGGCCGTGCTCGTCGGCGATGCCGCGCAGGTGCGGCTCGGCGCTCAACTCGTAGCGCTCCGACGTCTCGCCGCCGCTCCGCCGCCAGAAGCTGATCGAGGGAATCTGCGGCAGGTTGGTGAACTCGAACAGCGTGCGGCGAATCGGGTGGTCGAGGCCAAGGTCACGAATGGGAAACTGCGCCGGCGACAGCACCTTGCCGATCTGGCCAACCCAGTTGTCCCAGGCGTACGGGCCCCAGAAATCGTCCACCCACAGGAACCCGCCCTTGTACAGGTAGTTGCGCAGCGTCTCCGCCTCCCGATCGGTGAAGAAGGCCGTGCCGACATCGGTGGCACTCAGGAATGGACATTGGAACAACAAGGGATCGGCGATCCGTACGCTCAGGTGATTCGGCGTGCCGTCGGTCCGGCGGCTGATCGTGGTCTTCGTGAGCTCGCCCAGTCGCGTGCTGAAGTTGATGTCGGCGTCCCAATAGTCGGTGGACCAGCCCGACCCGCCCGGCTCGCTGCGATCGCTCGTATAGATCAGACGGCAGAAGTTGAAGCCGCCATCGAAGCTGGTTGGCGTGGGATAGCGCGGCGGAAACCGGCCGCGGCCGCCCCACCCGCGATTGCCGCCCCACTGCTCCTGTGCCGAGGCCACGCTGGCGGCGAGCACGAGCGCGACGACAAAGGCGCGGACCAGGCGGGGCATGTCAGTGGGTCATGGCGTAGACGAGCGCGTTGAGCCCGACCGCGTAGCCATTCGGCGAGAAGTGATAGAAGAAACGCGGGTCGTCGCCTTCGCGCTCCCACGAGTCGGCAATGTCGGTGTTGTGCGTCATCAACACCATGATGCGGCCCTGCGGATCGGTAATGGCGGCCATGTGCGCCTTCGCGCTCTCGGCGCCCATCTCGGAGGTCTCACCGCCGCTGCCGCGCCAGAAGTTGATCGAGGGCACCTGGGGAATCTGGGCGACGGGAAACAGCGTGCGAAAGATGGCGTGGTCAGGCGGCAGGTCCTTGATGGGAAACTCGCCAGGCGGCAGCACCTTGGCAATCTCGCTCGCGAACGACTCCCACGCGTACGTGCCCCAGAAGTCGTCCACCCAGAGAAAGCCGCCCTTGTCGAGATACTGGCGCAAGCGGTCGGCGTCCGCCGCCGAAAAGCCCGCGCTGCCCGGGTCCGAGGCGATCACCATCGGGCATTGAAACAGCGCATCGTCGGTGGGCCGAACCACGAGGTGCGCGGGATTGCGCTCGCCATCGAAGGCGACGGTGGTCTTGGTGAGTTCCGAGAGACGAATGGACAGGTTGATCTCGGCGTAGGGATAGTCGGTGCCCCACCCCATGCCGAGATTCTGCTGGCGCACCTGCTGATACATCAGGCGGCACATGTGGAACTTGCCGTCGAAGTCGGCCTCGGTGGCAAACCGCGGCGGCGCGCCGGATTCGCTGCCGAACCGGCCGCGCCCGCCGCCGCGAAAGCGCTGCGCCTCGGCGAGCGAACCCGCCAGCAGGACGGCCACGAGCACGGCCGAGGCGATTCGGGTCATTGACGCGGCTTTTGCCGTGACAGCGATCGGTAGTATTCCTCGACCAGCGCCTTGAACTCCGCGGGCACTTCGTCGGAGCCATTCACGAGTGCGCGATCGGCTTCGTCGCCCGCCTTACGGCGGAGCCCGTACTCGAAGCGCTTCATGCCCTCGGCGACGAAAGTCTGCAGGCGCTCGAGCTCGGCCACGTCCTGGTAGACGCGCTCGGAGTCGAGCTCGCGCAAGCGCTTCATGATCTCGTCGAGCTCCTTCGGGTCGATGTTCTGCTCGCGCAGCATGTTGCGCAGTGCCTGGCCTTCTTGCGCCCAGCGGCGAGCCTCGCCGCGAAACTGGCGAATGTCATCGGCCGACAACCGGCCCGGACTGCGATCGCCGCCCGCCCAGCCGCCGTCGCCGAAGCCACCGGTAGTGGCGCCGCCGCCCAGATCCTCGCGTCCGCCGGCGTTGCGATCGCCGCCGTTGTTGCCGCCTTGACCTTGCTGCCCACCTTGGCCTTGTTGGCCACCCTTGCCCTGCTGCCCGCCCTGGCCTTGCTGACCGCTCTGGCCCTGCTTGCCGTCCTCGCCTTGTTGTCCCTTGGCACCCTGGGAACTCTTGGCACCCTGGGCACCTTGTTCCTGGGCCTGTTGGCGGGAGCGCTCCGCCATGCGCTGGCCCATCGAGTCCATGCCGCGCGCGAGCTCGCGCGCCTTATCGAGCGCCTCGGTGCCGCGGTCGCGGCCCTGCTGGCCCACGGTGTTCGCCGCCTCGTTCAACTTGTTCCGCAACGCTTCGACGTTGGCGCCGATCTCTTCCTCGAAGTTGCGCGCGTACTGTTCGGGCGCGCCCGAGCCGAGCAGGCTCTTCGAGTAGCGGATCTTCTCCTTCACCTTGTTGTCGCGGATGCCACTGGCGGCTTCCGATAACTTGCGGGCGGTGTCTTTCGCGTCTCTGGTCTGCTCGCCCACCATGCGATCGAGCTGTTTTTCGAGGCTCGCGACCTTGTTCTCGAGCGCGTCCTTGCGCTGGCCCAGCTGCTGCGCCTGCTGCAAGCGATCGGGACCCGCTTGCGGCAAGCCGCGCGCATCGGCGGCAATGTCCTTCTGCTCTTCCGCGATCTCCTCAGCCTGACGCTGCGCATCGCGCACGTCGCGTTCACCGCGCGCCTGCTGGTTGCCGGTCAGTTGCCGCTGCGCTTCGCGCAGCCGCTCGGCTGCGACCGCGGCCTGGCCGCCCGATGCGGGATCGCCCTTCGCCGCGGCGCGCTTCATCGCGTCGGCGGCGCTGCGCAACTGGCGCGCGGTATCGGCCAGATCCGGGCGCTGCTGATCGCGCGACAGCTTCTCCAGTTGCCGCGCCGCTTCTTCAGCCTGCTCCGCGAGCGCGCGCTGCAGGTCGCCGCCACCGCCGCCGGCCGATTGCCCCGCGGCCTGGCGCCGCTGGCGTTCGATCTCCTGCTCCTGGCGACGCGCCAGCTCCTTCAGCTTCTCGGCCAGCTCGTCGATCTGCTGATCCTGCTGCTGCGCCGAGGCCTGCGAGTTGGTCTCGTACTGGTTCGCCATCTTGTCCAGTTCCATCTTGAACAAGTCGGCCAGGTCTTCGGCAATCGAACCCGCCCCGCCACCACCGCCACCACCGCCGGCCTGACGCCCGGTCTGCACCTGCAGCTCGAACTCTTCCTCCGCCTGCTGCAGGAACTGCAACGCGAGGTTTTCGGGCGGCAGCGCCGTGTCCGGCTTCTGCGCCTGCAACTGCTTTTCGGCGAGGGTCATCTGCTCGGCCGCTTTCGGCAGCAGCTCCGCGATCTTCTTGAACGACGGGTCGGAGACCACGAGCCGGCTGTTCATGCGCTCGACCAGGCCCTTGACCTGGTCGCGCAACTTGCTCTGCGCCAGCGTCAGCACCACCATGTCGGCGCGGAACTTGTCGGCCTTGATCGTTTTTCGATCGCGCTGGATGTTGAAGGTGCCGGAAATGATCTGCCGCTGCTGTTGCGACAGTGCACCCACTTCCTGCCCACCGCCGCCGCCCCCGCCGCCGCCACCGGCCATCGAGGTCGCCGGCTTGAAGTTCTTGTCGAACGGCCGGATGCGCAGGAAGAAGATGTCGCTGGTCGCCTGCTTGGCGCCCGCCACCGCGTCGTTGTCGGTGGCCTTCGCGTAATAAGAGAGCGAGTCGCCGGCTTTCACGCCGAGCTCTTCCAGGTAGAAGGTGTGGCCGGCGGTGACCTCCGAGACCGGCCGTGCGCCGTCGAATAGACGGATGGTCTTCTCGGGACCGCCATTCACCGAGTACACCAACTGCAGGTTCTTCACCGCGTAGTCATCGTCTGCCTGCGCCTCGACGAAGAACTCCTGCACCGGCGTGGCGTCGGTGTCGCGACCGGGCTTCGACAGCTTGACGGTGGGCGCCAGGTCCGACAGCAGGTCCACCGTGTACTGCGGTGAGGCCGGCAGGCGATCGCCGCCCGCGGAGTCGAGTTCGACATGATAGAAGCCGTCGTGCTGCGCCTTGAACTGCGCTGTCAGCGTGCCATCCGCATTCGCCGAGAGCGGCACGCTCTCGTTGTCGCCGAGCACCACCCGCCCGCCATTCGACGCCATCGTCGGCGTGATCGTCACGCGCACATCGGTGCCCTTGAGTACCGCGACGTCGCCGCCATCTTCAATCTTCCGCGGCTCGAGACCGGTGTAGGCGGGATAGGTGTATTCGAGGTCGAGCTTCTTCACATACGGCAACTCGACCACGTTGAGCTTGAACACGGGCGAGCGGACGCCGGCCGCTTCGACCATGTATTCGAGCGGTTCGGCCAGGTCAAACAGCATGCCTTCGTAGCCGCCGTTCTCGCCCTTGACCATGGGCACACGGTCAAACGCCGACGAGGAGGCCTTGCGAATGAGGATGGTGGCGTCGGCGGCGTCAAAACCCGACACCGTAGCGCTAATCATCTGGTCGGCGCCCTTTGGCACCTTGGCATTGCCGGGCGTCACCTCGATGCGATACGGCGCGGCGGCCTCGACGTCGCGCGAGATGTCGAAGATGGCCGACAGCGTGTGGCGCAGGTAGGCGGGACCGAACGTGAACAGCGCCGCGGCGGCCACGGCGACACCGCCCGAGATCCAGGCATAGCGCATCATCGACGCGCGCTCGATGCGCTCGCCCTCGTGAATGTCGTGCGCGCGGTCGATGGCGTTCTCGACCAGGCGGCGGATCAACTCGGGCGACCAGTCGCCGGGACGCTCCGACGCCTCCATGGCGCTGAGGATGGTGGAGTCGAGCGATGGCTCGTGCTCTTCCAGGTAGAGGGCGACCTGTTCGTCGGAGACCTTGCGCGAGAGCGGCCGCGCGAAGAACCACGCGCCCGACGCGACCAGCACGAGGCCGGTGGCAATGCGGAACCAGAAGATGGCGGAGGGCGTGAACTTGAGCGCTTCGAGCGCGTAGGCAATCGCCAGGATAGCGACGATGCCGGCGATCAGGAAGCCGACCGCGCCGCGCAGCGCCAGCTTGAGGCGCCAACGCCGGCGGACCTGCCGGACCACTTCGAGCAGTTGCGCGCGGGGATTGGGCTCGTGAATCATCAGCGGCTCTCTCCGTCTATCCGGCTGACCGCCTTCGCCAGGGGCTACGGCGGTCAAGAAGCCGGGACATTTACTCAGCGTGTGGCGCGCGATAGTCGCTGGGCCAGCACGGTTTCAGCGATCAGCAGTAGGATACCTGCGAACAGCAGATACCACCAGACCCGTTGGGCCAGTTCCTGCGCCTCATCCGGTAAGACGTCCTGCACGCCGGTTGAGCCGGTCGCGCCGCTGCCGGTCACCCCGGCGACCAGCTCTTTCGGGTCCATCCGATCGAGGTTCGACTCGGCCAGATTGACGTTGGCGGCTGCCACAATCACCGGTCCCGGCGCTCGTCCCGCAACGCGGATTTCGTAGAAGCCCTGTTCTAGCAGCTCCAGAGCCACAGATGACGCAGATGACGCAGAATTCACAGTTAAATCACGACGTTTACCCGAGGGTGCCAGGACGGTGCGGGTGCTGTCGCTCCGAACGGCCGCCGTCGAGGTGGCACCGGCCGCGATCTCGGCGGCGGTGATGTCGAGCACTTCGCCAATCGTCAGAAACGCCGGCTGCTCGCGGAATCCCGACAGGTGCCGGCCCAGTTGATGGACGAACGGCAGGAACACCGGCTTGAGCGCCAGATCGTTCCAGCTCAGATCGATCGTTGAGGCAAACATGACGACGCGCCCGAGGCCGATGGTCTTTTCCACCAGCGCGGGCTCGCCGGTGTCGAAGCGCGCCAGCACTGTTGCGTCTTTCGCCGCCCTCAGTTCGCGATACGAATAGAACCGCGCGGTCGAGAAGTCGCCGCTTCGCGGCGCGCGGAACGGCTCGAACACGGCGTGGCCGTAGTCCATGCCGCTCAATTTGGCCGCCGCCCCGCGCGTGCGATCCACCGGCGCCGCCATCACCGCGGGCAGCCACGCTTCACGCGCCGCCGGCCACGACGCACGCGGGCCAGTGGCGATCAGCAAGCCGCCGCCACCCTCAACGAAGGTCACGAGCTTGGCGGCCGTCTCGTCTGGCACCGCGATGTCGTTGAGGATCAGCAGGCGCGCACGGTTGGCGGCATCGCCGGCCAACGCCTCGATCGATTGCAGCGACGTCTCAAAACGCGGCGCCTGGCCAATCTCCAGCGCGCGCATCAGATACAGGTTGGCGTCACCGCGGTTGCCCTGGGTCACGACGGTCACCGGTACCGGCGCACTCGGCGTGATCACGAAGTTGAACACGTTGTCCCTGGCGAGCGCGTCGATGGACGACGCGACCGGCGCAATGCCGGTCTGCACGGCCGCGCCCGTAGGCGTGTCGGTGCCCAGGCGCACGGTGGCGCGGGTCGTCGTCGCCGCAATCGACACCGGCGCGAACGTCACCGCGGCCGAGCCACTGCCTTCGACGTTCACGGCGATCGTCTGCACGATGCGGCCGTTCATCTCGAGTTGCACCGGAATGCCGGTGGCGGCCGCCGCCGTGCGATTCAGTACGCCGGCGGTGATGGTGACCCGCTCGGGCTGCCCCGCGTCGCGCGTGCGCAGCAGCGTCGCCGGCGTCAACGCCAGGCTGGGCCCCGATGCGCCTTCCACGACGGCTGTGGTGATCGCGGTGCCGCCCGGCAGTCGCAGCGTGTCGTCGGGTTGCCAGCCACTCCGTTGGAAGTCGGACACGACAATCACTTCCTTGCGCGGCAACATCGATTCGGCGAGCAGGCTGCCGGCGAGTTTCAGCGCGGGACCGTACTTCGTCGACCCGGGGCCGGGAGAGGCGGCGTTGATCTCGGCCACCGCGCGCGAACGATCCGGCGTTGACCGCAACGCGACCTCGGCGTGGTCGGCAAACAACACCAGTGAAATGCGATCGGCCGGCGTGGCGCTCGCGATCGACTCGGCTGCGGCGCGCTGGGCGCGCGACCAGGAATCGCCGTAGCCCATGCTGTAGGAGCGATCGAGCAGCACCACGATGTCGCGGGCGCCACCCACCGCGGCGGCGACATCCGATCCGCGCAGGAACGGCCGCGCGAACGCCGACACGATTAGGGCCAGCGCCGCCAGCCGCAGAGCCAGCAGCAGCCAGTCGCGAATGCGGCGCTTCTGCACCGACTCGTACGGAATCTTCTTGAGGAACATCAACGACGGAAACGCGACCACCGACTTGCGCTCGCGCTGCGTCAGGTGCACGAGCACCGGAATCGCGAGGGCCGCGAGACCGAGCAGAAAGAGGGGCGTCAGGAACGACACGGTTATCTCGTCCGGGCCATGCGGTCGCGCATCGACAAGAAGCGGAACAGCGCGTAGTCGAGCGGTTGGCTGGTGTTGAGCAGCATGTAGTCAATCTGCTGCTGCGACGCGCGCGTGGTCAGCGCCTCGATGTGTGCAGCCACGAGCGACCGGTACTGATCCGCCAGCGCCGCGGGAACGATCGGGATCTGGTCGCCGCTTTCGAGGTCCTCGAAGCTGGACGGCTCGACGAACGAGAAGTCGACCTCCTGCGGATCGAGCACATGAAACAGGACTACATCATTGCCGCGGAAACGAAGCAGCCCGACGGCATCGAAGATCTCCTCCGGCTCGGCGTAGAAGTCGGAGATCACGACGATGATGCCGCGGCGGCCGAAGTGTTCGACTAACCGCTTGAGCGGCGCCACCAGGTGCCCCGGCTTCTCGGCCCTGGCCCGGTCGAGCGTATGCAGCACGACGTTCATGTGCTTGGCCGACGGCGGCACGTGGTCAACGATGTGCTCGTCGAAGGTAACCAGACCGACGCGGTCGCGCTGTTGGTTGGCCAGGTAGGTCAAGCACGCCGCGAGGGTCTTGCCGTAGTCGAGCTTCGAGATCTTCTCGCCAAAGCTCATCGACTTCGAGACATCGAGCAACACCGAGAAGTTGGCATTGGAGTCGGCCTCGAATTCCTTGATGTAGTACTTGTCGGTGCGCGCGTAGACGCGCCAGTCCACACGGCGGATGTCGTCGCCCGCGACGTAGCCGCGGTGCGCGGCGAAATCCACCGACGCGCCGAAGAACGGCGAGCGGTGGGTGCCATTGATCAGGCCATCCACCACCGTCCTCGCAACCATCTCCAAATTGCCGATGCGCGCCAGGACCGCGGGGTCCACGAAACGCGCGCCGGGAATGGGACTATGTACTGCCATCGTTCTCCACTAATTCGGCATTCGACTACATACCCGAACGCGGCGCAGGTACCGCTTCGAGCAAGCGGTCGATCAGCACATCGCTCGTCACGCCTTCCGACTGGGCGTGGAAGTTGGTCAGCACGCGGTGGCGCATCACGGAGTGCACGAGCGCGCGAATGTCGTCGAAGCTGACATGATAGCGGCCGTTGGTGAGCGCGCGCGCCTTGCCGCCGAGCACCAGGTACTGCGCCGCGCGCACGCTGGCGCCGAAGGCCACCCACTTCTTCACCGAGTCCGGGCAGGTCGGCGACTTCGGCCGGCTGGCGCGGACCAGCGCCAGCGCGTAGCGCATCACCGGATCGGCCACCGGCACGCGGCGCACCAGTCGCTGGAACGCCACCAGGTCGGGACCGGTCACGGGCCGCTCGAAGGTTGGCTCGAGAATGGCGGTCGTGGTCTTGACGACGAGGAACTCTTCCTCTTCGGGCGGGTGGTCGATGACGATGTGGAACATGAAGCGGTCGAGCTGCGCTTCGGGCAGCGGATAGGTGCCCTCGAGCTCGATCGGATTCTGGGTCGCGAACACGTAGAACGGCTCTTCGAGCTGATAGGTGCGGCCCTGAATGGTGACGCGGTGCTCCTGCATGGCCTCGAGCAGCGCCGACTGCGTCTTGGGCGGCGTGCGGTTGATCTCGTCGGCCAGCACGATGTTGGCGAAGATCGGCCCGGGCGAAAACACCATCTGGCGGCGGCCGGTGGCGGCGTCTTCCTGGATGATGTCGGTGCCGGTGATGTCCGACGGCATCAGGTCGGGCGTGAACTGGATGCGCGAGAACTTCAGGTCGAGCACCCGCGCCAGCGTGTGGACCAGCAGCGTCTTGGCCAGGCCGGGCACGCCGACGATCAGGCTATTGCCGCCGACGAACAGCGTCAACAGCACCTGGTTGATGATGTCGTCCTGCCCGACAATCAGCTTCTTCAACTCGCGGATGATCTGGTCGCGGCCGTCCTTCATGCGATCGGCCAGGGCCAAATCATCCGGCGAATTCATCTCTGCGGTGTCCACGGAGGCTCCTCTCGTCTCAGTGCGTCATCGCGTACATGACGTAGTTCACGCCAAACTTGTACGCTTCGTTCGATAGATCCACCGGCACGTAGCCGGTGTCGGAAAACTCCCACAGCTCGCCCAGATCGTGGTTGTAGTTGGCCACCGCCAGCAACCGCCTGGCCGGGTCATTGTCTTCGAAGATCCCCGTCCACTCGGCGGGGCCGTAGTAGCCCTCAATATCCAGCGAGTTGATCTCGAAGAACGAGTGAAAGATCGGATGCGTGGCCTCGAGCGGCACCCAGCGAGCGTCGGGCAGCACGCGCCGCATCTGGTAGACGAGGTTGTCGCGATGGTTGTCGCGGAAGTCGTCGAAGATGATGAAGCCGCCCTTTTGCAGGTAACCGCGCAGGCCTTCCGCTTCGGCGTCGTTCAAGGTCCAGAACCCCGGCTCCGACATGTAGGCCAGCGGGAACATGGCCAGGTCGGGGTCGTCCAGCGTGCGGATGTTGCCCTGGTCGAGTGCCGTCCGCGTGAACGTGAGCTCCGACAGGATCTTCATGAAGTGGAAGTCAGCGCGCGGGAAGTCGTGCGCCCACGGCGGCTCGCGGCGCATCATGCGCAGGTCGGCCGGGCCATAGCGCAGCCGCATGAACACAAAGCGCCCGTCGTACTCCGCCTTGGTTTCCTCGATCACCGGCGCCGGCCGGCGGCCGCGCTGGAAATCGCGAAAGTCCTGGGCCTCCTTCGCCAAGGCTTCCGCCTCCGCCAGGGCTACGGCGGACAAGACGGCGGTCACGCCCAGCACGGCGACGGCGATTGCCGCGATGGCGTTACGCGAGGCCGACAACACGCCGGTACCCCCATTCCGCGCACAGCAGGCCCACGAGCAGCATCAGCACGATCGGCATGTGCCACAGCTCGTGCTCTTCAATACTCGTGACGCCACGCCCGGTGTAGCGCAGGTCATCGGCGAGCGTGGCGGTGTTGCCCGCCTCGTAATAGCGCCCGCCGGTTTCTTCGGCAATCCGCCGCAACGTCGCCGCATGCAGCGTTGCGTCGAAGAACTCGGCCTCGCCCGGCGCGGCGCGGAAGTGGGTGACCGTGGTGCCAACGGTCTGACCGGCTCGCGTCGCCTGCAGCTTCGCCTGGTACCAGCCGGACGCCTTCGTCGGCACCGAGACGGTGTAGCGGCCGGCGTGCTCGCCATCCCACGACATGGGCACGTCTGAAATCGCGCCGTCGGGCCCGGTGATCGTCGCCGTCACGACGGCATCGTTCAACTCCACGAACGACGGGTCCACTACGTTCGCCACCAGCATCGCCGCTTCGCCCGGCTCGACCCGTTCGGTCGTCAGACTCGGCTCCACCTGATCGGGCACATCGTCCACGACCCAGCGCAGCAACTGGCGCCAGTAGTTCTCGTGAGTCATGTCTTCCACGGGAATGCTCACGTGCATCTGCCAGATCCACGAGTCCTGGGGAAGAAAGGAAAACGCCTTGCCGCGGCCGTAGCGCTGAAAGGCCAGCATGGGGCGGTCGGCGCGCGTCTCGTCGGTGCCGGTGAGCAGCACGGTGGCGCCGGGCTTCACGGCGTCGATGCGGTTGACGGCGGTAATGCCTGGCAAGGTCGTCCAGCGTTCGGCCGAGGCCGCCTCGTTGGCCGCGAGTTGCGTCACCGCCGTGGCGCTGCCGGCGCGCGTGGGCTTCACGGTGAGGCGCGACACGGTGTCCTTGGCCTGAATGCGGGTGCGATCCAGGACGACGGGCAACACGTCGGCGACCGCGGTGCCGGCGTAGCCGCCTTCGGCAAAGGCACGCGGACCGCCCAGGGTCAGCAATCCCCCACCGCGCCGATCGACAAATTCCGCGATCATCCGCAACTGATCGCCGGTGAACGCGCCGGCTTCGATGCTGCCGAGGATCAGGCCGCGATAGGCGAACAGCTCCTCGCGGGTCTTGGGAAACCCCGCCGCCAGCTCCTCCGGCGTGTCGACGCCGAGGCGGAGATACTTGTTGTCGGCCGTCCGCTGCAACACGGTGAGAATGAGATTGCTGTCATCCTTGATGGCGCGGCCGATGAACTTCATCTCCCAGCGCGGCTCGCCTTCAAAGTAAAGCACCTTCTCCTTGCGGTCGCGGACATCGATCAGCGCTTCGCGCGCGTTGTTCTCGGTGACCAGTTCGCCCGGCTGGGGCGAGACGCGGAAGCGCAGCACGCGCGGCCCGGCTTCGGTGAGAGTGAATCGCACCGGGATCGACGCCGGCGTGCCCGCGTCGGGCAGGGTCACCTGCTGCGTGCTCACCAGCGTGCCCTCATCTTCCACGTCGAGGGTGACCGGCTGGCCGTCGAAGCCCGACTGCGACAGCACCACGTCCACCATCAGCGTGGTGCCTTTGAGCGCCGTCTTGGGTGTCGTGATGCGGCCGACCTGGATGTCCTTGGACAGTTGTTCCTGGCCGACGCCGACCGTGAACACCGGCAGGCCCTCGGCCTTGAGGCCCAACAACGCATCGCCCAGCGCGGCGTCGGCGGTGTCGGCCCCGTCGGTGACCATCACCAGCCCGGCCACGGGCAGGCCGGCCAGTTCCTGGCGCACGCCGGACAGCGCCGCGCCGAGACGGGTTTGCGATCCGCCAAACGTCAACTCGCCCGGCTGCAACGTCCGTGACGGCGCCGACGAGAAGCGGAAAGTGCGCACCGTGAAGCGTTCCGACAGGGCCTTGAGCAGCGCGGCATTGGGTCCGGTCAGTTGTTCGGTAATGAAGGCCGAACGCGGCTGGCCGTTGTGGTCGGCAATCCGCATGCTGCGCGAGTCATCCAGCAGCACGCCGAGGAAGTTCTGCTGCGCCACCGCCGCCTTGACGACGAGCAGCGGGCGGAACAGGCAGATGAGGATGATGGCGAGCAGCGCGACACGGATGACGGCCAGCGCGACGCGGTCGCGCGGCCGGCCCCGTCCCGAACGGTACGCGGCAAGCGTCAACGCCACGGCCACCAGCACCGCGACGGCGGCCAGGTACGAGCCCGTGGAGGCGGCGAAGCGAAATTCCCCCTGGCTGAACACCACCGGGGAGAACTCGAAGAAAAATCTAAAGAGGGCGTCGAACACGAATAGCTCGGATTCTACTTCGGTTATGGAGCCGCCACGCCACAGCTAAAGCCAGCCACGGATGTGACAGGCTCCTCGACGCTAGCGCTTGATCTGCGGCAATGCACCGCCCACTCGCCCGGCGTGAAACATCACTCCACCGTTCGAGAGGCACCGTTGCAGCTCCGCCACCTCGCCACGGAAGAGCTGTCCTTCGGAGGTGAGGACGGCCTCGCCCGCGTGATCCGCGGGCAATGCGGCAATGAGAGCCTGCGTGGCGTCGAGGGCATGGCGCCATCGCCGGGAGAGCTCGGACGGGTCTGGCGCCGGCCCATCGAATGCCAACGCCTCAATCTCGCTCGCGGAATAGTGCGAGGAGCGGCGGGCGTGCTCGATCACGCCGAGTGGTGAGAATCCGGGGTCCTTGCCGCAGGCAGCCCAGGCCAGGTACCCCAGCGGCTGCACGCGTTCATCACAGGCAAGGACATCGAGCCAGTCCCGGACCTCCAGACGGCCGATGAGGGCCAGGACCTTGTTCGTGGCGAGGTCGAACGGGTGAAGCGTAAGTCCCAGTTCCTCATGCTCGACGAGCGGGAAAAAGCGATAGGCGCTGTCGTGGACCCACTCGATGAGCAGGTCGTCGCCGCCGCGCGACGCGGTCGCTTGCACGAAGCCTGGCCGCTCACGCACGGGCGTGACCTGGTATCGGTTGGCCTCGAGCAACACCCGATCGGCGTCCCACGATCGGGCCACGGCCTCGGTGGTGTAGTGAAACAGGTTGAGATCCCTCGAGAGACGATGGGCTTCGAGGGCCACGTTGAGTGCGAGGCCGCCGGCCACATAGCTCTCGCCGCCGGCGCGGCGCCGCTCGGCTAGCAGGCGGCAGACGTCTCGCTGGAATGCTGTGAGAGCCATGTCCGGAGCTGTGCGACCCGCCGAAACGCGTCGCGGTCACCGTGCCGCTCGATCTGGCGCAGCACTTCGTCACGCTCGACGGAGGTCGACGGATAGTAATCTTCCCGGAGGAACCAGAGGCACCGCGCACGGTACGCGTCCACAAAACGGCGAAAATCCACCTCGTCCCATAATGTCGGTTGAGACATTCGATCAGTCTAACATCTCACCGCCGCTGCCGACGCCGCCGGCAAACAAGGCAACGCCATTCGATCGGTGTCTAATCGGTGGCTGTTTTCGTCTGTGGCCCCGGTAGCGAGCCGCAGGTCGCAAGCCGCAGGTCTCTGAGATAAACTGCCACATGCTCGCTACCATCCCCGTCACCAAGACCGCTGCTTCCCGGCTGACACCGGAACTCCGCGACAAATCGGCGTTTGGCGCCGTGTTCAGCGATCACATGCTGGTCGCCGACTACGCCAACGGCAAGTGGGGCGACCCCGCGATCGTCCCGTACGGCGCCCAGATGATGGCCGCGGCCCCGGCCGTCGCCCACTACGGCCAGGGCATCTTCGAAGGCTTCAAGGCATTTCCGCGGCCCGGCGGCGGCGCCGTGCTGTTCCGCCCGCAGGCCAACCACGCGCGCATGAACCGGACCTGCCAGCGCATGGCGATGCCGGAGATTCCCGCGTCGATCTTCGTCGATGGCACGGCGGCGCTCGTGCAACTGGATCGCAACTGGATTCCGGAAAGCGACGGCGCGGCGCTCTACATCCGCCCCGTGATGTTCGCCACCGGTGAGCCGCTCGGCGTGCGGCCCTCCGACACGTTCCGCTTCATCATCGAGACCTGCCCGAGCGGCCCGTACTTCTCGGGCGCGGTTGACCTGATCGCCGAGGACGTCTACGTGCGCGCGTTCCCCGGCGGCACCGGCGCGGCCAAGTGCGGCGGCAACTACGCCGGCAGCATGCTGGCCGCGCTCGAGGCGCAGAAGAAGGGCTTCCACAACGTGCTGTGGCTCGACGGCATCGAGCACCGGTGGGTCGAAGAAGCCGGGTTGATGAACGTCGTGTTCGTCATCAACGGCACCGTCGTCACGCCGCCCCTCGGCGGCACCATCCTCCCAGGGATTACGCGCGACAGCGTGCTCGCGCTGCTCCGGGACATGCAGGTGCCGGTCGACGAGCGCCGCATCTCGATCGATGAAGTATTCGAGGCGCACGCCAATGGCACGCTCGATGGCGCGGCCGGCGTCGGCACGGCGGCGGTGATTGCGCCACTCGGCCGTCTGCGTCACAAGGATCGCGAGATCACGGTGAAGGCGCTGACGCCAGACTCAGTGCTCGCCAAGGTGGGCGCGGAGCTGGAGGGCATTCGCTCGGGCCGCCTCGCCGACCGTCACGGGTGGTTGTTGACGATTTAAGGCTTGCGCGGCCCCTTAGCGTTTCAGCAATGCGTCGAGGGTGTGGACCTCACCGTTCTTGATGACGGTCCGCACCTTGCGGGCGTTCTTCACATCGATCAGCGGATCGCCAGTGACGATCACGAGGTCGGCCAGCTTCCCGGCTTCAATCGATCCCAGGTTCGCGCCTTCCCCGAGTGCCTCGGCGGCTCGCGTCGTCGCCGTTTGCAGGACTTCGAACGGCGTCAACCCGCTCTGCGCGAAAATCTCGAGCTCGGTGTGGTACGCGAGCCCGTACGGGAAGATCGGCGAGTCGGTGCCGGCGATCACAATACCTCCGCCCTTCACGACGCGGCGCACCAGGTCACCCATCGGAGCAATGGCTTGGGCCAGCGCCGCGCGGGCCTGGGGTGACATGCTCCTGGACTGCTCCACCATGCCCTCCATCTCGCGGATCACGGAGGCAGGAAACAGGGTTCGAAACCTGACGTCGTCCAGGCGTGACGGATCGCGCGCCAGCTGTAACCCAAAGGCGCGGCCGGTGATGCCGATCGTCGGGGTCAGCGTCATCTTCGAAGAGGTCAGCAGATCGACGACGTCCTGGTAGCTGCGATAGAGCGCCGTGACCTTCGGTGAGTAGCCACGCCGGCTGGTGCCGCGAATGTGCTCGACGCCGTCGGCGCCTGACGCGACCGCCGGATAGATCTCGTGTGACGTGACCGGCATGCCATTGGCGTGCGCGAATTCGATCACTTGTTTCTGCAGACGATCGTCGAGCCGCACGTAGGTCTTGATCAGGTCGTAACCGAGCTGCACCGTTTTCCGCAGTTCCCGCGGCAGCTGCGCACTGCTCGACAGCGGCACACCGCCCGAGTAGAAAATGCGCGATCCGTCGAAGGGCCCGCCGGTCGCGAACACGCGCGGCCCACGACGCACGCCGGCGGCGATCGATTCCTTGTCCTCGAGCGCTTCATACGCATTCGCCGCGGGATTCCTCACCGACGTGATGCCGTAGGCCAGCCAGATGCGGCCGAGTACTTCGCCGTAGTCCTTCGCGAGGTGCGCGTGCATCTCGATCAACCCCGGCATCAGCACATCGGCGCCGGCGTCGATCACGCGACCGGTGTGCAGATCCGCGCGATGGTCCACGACCTGCTCGATGCGGTTGTCACGAATGACAATGTCGACGTTATGGCGAAGGGCAGGCGACTTGCCGTCGAACATGCGGCCGGCGTGGACGACGATGCGGCCGATCGGAATCGCCGGCGTCCACGTCAGGTTGACGGGCACCTCGGTGATGCGGCCGTCGGTCATGTCGACGAGCTTCAATCCGGTGGCGGTCTGGTAGAGCAGGCGCTTCGAGTCCGCGGTCCACGAGGGCGAATCGGCAACCTCGTCCGAGATCTTGCGCGGCGCGCCGGTCACCTCCCCCATTGGCGTCGTCGCCATGACGTGCATCACACCGTCCATGACGAACGCCAGCGTCGAGCCATCGCGCGACCAGACCGGTCCGTCGTGTTCACGCGTGCCGATCGAGCGATGCATGACCGCACTGGGACGGCGATCCGGTCCGCCGGTCGTCGACACCATGATCAATTGATTGGTGCCTTCGCGAAACCGGCTCGAGTAGGGCTGCAACGCGGTGATCGCGATGACGCCTTCGGGCGCCCAGGTGGGCCGGCCGACGTCACGAATCGGTGCATGCACCGGTGCGGCCCGGCCGGTGATCGCCAGCGAGCCGTCCCGGGCAATGTAGGCGATTTCATTCCCTCGTGGTGCCCACGACGCTTTGGTCGCACCCGAAGCCGCCTTTCGCTCCACACCACTGTCGACCTCGCGGACCCAGAGATCCATGGTGCCGTCACGATCGGACGAAAACGCGAGCGATCGGCCATCGGGTGACCACGTCGGATCCATCTCGATGAAGCGATCGTTGGTCAACTTCCGCGCGCTGCCGCCGATCGGCATCAGCCACAGATCGCCGAGTGCTGCAAACGCGACCTGCGTGCCGTCGGGAGAAATCACCGGCGCCATGATGCCGCGCACCGGCCGCGGAGTGCGCGAGTCGAAGTCGCGAACCGCGTGCTGGTACGGCGTGCGCGTGAACGACACGTTCGCCGTGAACTCGACCGTCGATGGCGCGCCGCCTTGAATCGATCGCTTCTTGATCTTCCCGTCCGCCGTGTAGATGAATTCGTTTGGTGCCGTCCATTGCGCGCGGAACGGAAACACGTCCTCGTTGCTGGTCACTTCAGTGCCGTCGAGCACGAGATTGCTGCGATCGTTCGCGATCACGTTATAGATCAGTCGTGAACCATCAGGACTCCACGACGGTGCGCTCACGGCGCCGGCCGCGGGGGCGACCGAGGTTTCGATGCCGGTCGCCGCATCGATGCGCCACACACCGCGACGGTCTTCACGCTCGGAGATGAATGCGATCGCCGCGCTCGACGGCGAGTAGGCGGGCGCGAAGTCGTTGGCTGCGTTGGTCGTCAGCCGTCGCAGGGCGCCCGACGCGAGGTCGAGATCCCAGACGTCGTAGTTACCGGATCGATCGGACGAGAACGCGATGCGATTCCCGTCACGCGACCACGACGGCTCGCGATCGTCGAACCGGCCGGAGGTGACCGCTCGCAGGCCGCTGCCGTCCGCGTTCATCACATAGAGATGCCAGACCCCGTCGGCGTACCCTTGAAACGCGACGCGCCGGTTGTCCGGCGCCCACACCGGTTGGCGCGCATCGAGATATTCATCGGTGACGCGCGTCGCCGCGCCACCGTGTGCCGGCAAGGTCCACAGACTACCAAGTAGATCGATCATCAGCGTGCGGCCGTCAGGCGACAAGGCCGCCGCCATCGACGTGCCCTCGCGGATCGTCAAGGAGATCGGCTGCGGAGTGGAGACGGTTTGCACAGTGAGGGCCAGGGCACTGATGAGCGACGTCCAGGCTGTTTTCATGACCACCTGATTCTATGGCCACAGGCGCGCCGTCAGGGTTTCGGAAATGCCGCCCGGCCTGCCGGCCTGACCGCGCGGCCGCGGCTGCGATAGGATCGGCCCACCATGACCAGCGGGGCCCGGGCCGACACCACCGCGATTCGCGAGGGGCACCAGCTCGATCACGCGGTGCTCGCGCGATACCTCGCCGATCATCTGGCCGGATTCGAAGGCCCCCTCACCATCCGCCAGTTCGAGGGCGGGCAGTCGAACCCCACGTATCTCCTGCACACACCAGGCCGCGATTACGTGCTTCGCAAGAAGCCGCCCGGCCAACTCCTGCCGTCGGCGCACCAGGTCGCGCGCGAATACCGCGTCATGACCGCGCTGCGCGACAGCGACGTACCCGTGCCGCCAACCTACCTGCTGTGCCAGGACGAAGCGATCGCCGGCACGCCCTTCTTCGTGATGGGCTGTGTCGACGGCCGGGTCTTCCGGCAGCCGTCCCTGCCCGGTGTGACGGCGGCCGATCGCCGCGCGATCTACGACGACATGGTCGACGTGCTCGCGAAACTGCATGGCGTGCATGTGGACGCCGCCGGGCTCGGCGATTACGGCAAGCCCGGCAACTACTACTCGCGGCAAATTGCGCGCTGGGGCCAGCAATACATCGCGGCGAAGACCACCGAGATCGCGGCCATGGACCAGTTGATGGCCTGGCTGCCTGACCACATCCCGCCCGGCGACGAGACGACGATCGTCCACGGCGACTATCGCGTCGAGAACCTAATCTTCCACCCGACCGAGCCGCGCATCGTCGCGGTGGTCGACTGGGAGCTCTCGACGATCGGGCATCCCCTCGCCGATCTGGCGTACAACTGCCTCACCTATCACCTGCAGCCCGAGGCACTCGGCCGCGGCGGCGCCGACGCTGGCGATCGCGACGGCATGCCGGACGAGGCTGAATACGTCGAGGCCTATTGCCGCCGCACCGGCCGCAACGGCATTCCCGATTGGCACTTCTACCTGGCGTTCGCGATGTTCCGGCTCACCAGCATCCTGCAGGGCGTGTATGCGCGGGGGCTGCAGGGTAATGCCGCCTCGGCGCACGCCCTCGAGCGCGGCGCTGCCGCCCGCGCGATCGCGGAACGGGGCTGGGCGCTGGCCGCGGCAAACGCGTCACACGATTAGTCTTTTCGCAGTTCGAGTTTCGCGACGCTCTCCAGATGCACTTCGTCCGGGCCATCCGCGAGCCGCAGCGTACGCGCCGAGGCCCACGCGTGCGCGAGGAACGTGTCCTGGCTGACACCGGCGGCGCCATGCGCCTGGATGGCGCGATCGAGCACGCGCAACGCGGCGTTCGGCGCCACCACCTCGATCATCGCAATCGAAGACCTCGGGGCCGAATGCGAGCGAGCGGCCCATCACCTCGCACAGCGGGGCGTATTCGAGGTTGGTCAGGCCGGCGCCGTGCGCGCTCTCGGGCAGAAACAGGTTCCACAACCCTTCGGCGCGCGATCGCAGTGAAGGTTCAAGCATTCAGGGCGGCCGCCTCGGTCCGCAGTGTCGTGTAGAGCACCTTGCCAACGGTGGACTTCGGCAGGCTCGCGCGGATCTCGATCGCGCGCGGGCGCTTGTATTCGGCGAGCCGCTCGACGCAGAACGCCCGCAGGTCATCCGGAGACGCCGCCTGGCCGGGCTTCAACACCACGGCGGCCCTGACCACCTCGCCGTGATAACCATGCGGCACCCCGAACGCCGCAGCCTCCATCACGGCAGGATGGGCGTAGAGCGCGGCCTCCACTTCCGACGGATACACGTTGTAGCCATCGACGATCATCATGTCCTGAAAAGGGCCTCGGTCGTGCAGCTGATGGCTTAGTGACCGCAGGGACCGGCCTTGACGCACTGAGCTGGTTGTGTCCCGAATGGGCTGAATCACACGTCGCTATGGAGGCAAGGAGCGGTTGACGCCCCAATTGATGGTAGCGCCTGAATTGTGCTCTAACATGGCAAGACAACCGGGAGGCCGACAGCGAACGTGCCTGCCCTAGCGGAAACTCGCACATTCAAAGCCCTTCTGCAGCGGCTCTCAAAGGCCGGCTTCAGCAAGGACTTCGTCCACACCGCAATCCTCCCAGATTGGTGGAATGACGCTTGCGCTGACGATCCGGCGCTCGTGCAGGACTTCGAGTTTCGAGTCGCCCGATTCCTCGGGAGTCCACTTGCGGCGGTGTCTGACCCGGGCACGGCGCTGTCGGCGCCCAAGTATCCCAACGCACAACTCAGGCGGGTTCGCGACGTCGGCCGTGACCGCCTGGCGGTCGCGATCCATGTCGCGATTCAGGTTGCCTCCGCAACTGTCCGCAATCTACAGGGAGCGCCTCCACCTCAGGCTTTGCCTCTGGACGGTTCGGCATGGCGGGAGCAGGTCGCCCATTCTGGCTCTGCTTTAAGGCTCGGAGACCTTCTTCGCGACCTCTGGATGCGAGGCATCCCGGTCATCCCTCTAGACGTGCTTCCTGCTCCGTCGTTTCAGGGCATGGCCTGCATCATTGACGCGCGGCCCGCAATCGTGATCGGCCACAAGCACGATGAGCCAGGCCGCGTCGCCTTCTTGATCGCACATGAAGCGGCACACATCGCTGCTGGCGACTGTGCCGCAGGGCAACCAGTCGTTGATGAGGAAGACGAGATCAGTGACGACGCCGATATTGAGCGTCGGGCTGACGCCTATGCCACGCATGTTCTCGTCGGCGGAGCAGCGGTGCCGGAAGTCAACACGTCGGCCTCCAGGGACTTCAAGAGTCTAGCGCGCCAGGCGAGCAACGTCGAGCGACAGAGTGGCGCTGACGCGAGCACTGTTATCTTCGCCTGGGCAAGAAGGACAGGGGACTACGCAACCGCGACGATGGCCGTGAAGGCGCTCTACCGCAACATGGGCGCCCGTCGCCAAGTGCGGGAGTTCTTTGCCCAGCACGTCGACATCGCCGCCGCAAGCGAGACCGACCGAGCTCTATTGCTGCTGTGCGCTCCTGCCCTGTTGGCGACCGATGAAGGTTCTCGTTGATACCGATGCGTTCTGCAAGCTTGCGCTGGCCGGCCTGCTGACTGACGCCGTCGCCATCCTCGACGCGGAGCTCGCCGATGGCTCCCTACAACGCAACGTACGCAGCCCCTCACTCTCTCCACACTTCCGCCGACAGTGGCAACTCATTCAGCTCCGCGCGCGCCTCGCGCCAGGTCGGGTAGTGCTTCGTCAGCAGCGCGACAAAACGGTCGCTGTGGGTGGGCTCAAGGAGGTGAAGCATCTCGTGGACGATCACGTACTCGAGCAGGTCTTTGGGCTTCTTGACCAATTCCGTGTTCAGTCGAATGTGGCCACGCAAATGATTGCAGCTGCCCCACTTGGTCTTCATGCGCTGCAGGAAATAGCCGGCCACCGTCACGTTCAGCTTCGGCTCCCAGCGGCGAATGATGATGGGCACCACGCCATGCAAGAGCGCTTTGTGCCACTCGTGGATGACCTCGGCTCGCTTGCGCGTGTCGCTGCCCGGGCGCACCGTCAGGGTAATGCGCCTGTGGTCGAGCGACACCGACGGCTTGGTGTCCTGTCGCACCACGGTCAGCAGATGCCGGCGCCCCCACAGGTCATGGCTCTCGCGTTCCACGAACTTGCGCGGCGCTTCGCGGGCCTGGCCCCGCAGTTTCGACTGCTGATCGCGAATCCAGCCCAGCTTTGAGATGGCATAGGCGCGGGCCACGTCAAGGCGTGTCGCCCGCGGTGCGGACAGCGTCACCCGTCCGTTCGGCGGATGCACGGAAAGATGCACATGCTTGATGGCCTTCCGCGTGACCTGAATGGCAATCTCGCCAACCTTGATCGTCTCGACCATCAGTAACCCGGTTGCTCCCTGATGATGTCGAGAATGGCCTGCGTGGCCTCGCGGTCCCTGGACATGATCGGGAACAGTGCGTTGCCCACCTGCTTCTCGCGACCGTCGTCACCCTTCCAGCCGGCCGGCGCCTGCTCGCGC
>JBCKZH010000034.1:0-32598 GCA_038919385.1 Vicinamibacterales bacterium
TGGCGCGCGCTTCTGACCGATCGTGCGGACGCACCAAGTGTCGGATTGGCATCGCAGTCCAGCCGTCCCTCGTTACCAGTTGAGTCGGGAGAGTAGATCGAAATCCGGTGTGCAGAGCGCTGCTGGCGTTGACAGAATTGACAGATTTGCCGGGCGGTTGACGGTTAGAGTATCGGTGCATGACCCCACCCACTGCGGCCGCGCCACAAGGTTGGTCCGGCCGCCTGCGCGAGGGCTTGCGGCCGTACCTGGAGGCGGCGCCGCTGGCAGCGGCAGGCCTCGGTGTGTCGTCTGGCTTAGCCTTCGCGATGATCGGCGCGACCCTGACCACGCGCCTCGCACAGCACGGCGTCCAAAAGAGCACGGTTACCGCGTTCGCCCTCACGTTTCTGGCGTACAACTTCAAGTTTTTGTGGGCGCCGCTCGTGGACACCGTGCGCCTGCCCGTGCTCGGCCGCTTCGGTCAGCGGCGTTCGTGGCTCTGGCTGACCGGCGTACTGGTGATGGGCGCCGTCGTCTACCTGGGCAGCGTGGACCCGATGTCGTCGCTGTCGCGCGTGGCCACCGCCGCCATCCTCGTCGGCGTCGCCGGCGCCACCTTCGATATCGTCATCGATGCGTACCGCATCGAGCTGCTGGAACCCAGACAACTCGGCGTAGGCTCGGGAATGTCGCAGTACGGCTGGCGCATCGGTGCCGCCTCGGCCGGCGCTGTGGCGCTGGTGATTGCCGCGCGCTACGGCTGGGCGGCCGCCTACGCCGCCTGCGCGCTCTTCGCCTTTCCCGCCATGCTTGTGGGCGTCGTGATGGGCGAGCCCGTGCGTCGTCTTCCGCCCGCACCGCCGAAGGGAATCGTCGAGGCGGTGGTGGCTTTCTTTAGCCCGCTCACGGAGTTCCTGAGGCGCCGCGGCGCGTTGGTGGTCCTGGCTTTCGTACTTATCCACAAGATCGGCGACACGTTGGCCAACCTGACCCTGCGGCTGCTGTTCGAGGACCTCCAATTCACCAATGCCGAGATCGCCTTCTACGACGTCGGCGTCGGATTCGTTGCCCTGCTGGCCGGCGTGTTCGTGGGCGCCACGATGTACGCTTCGATGGGCATGAAGCGGACGGTCTTCGTCAGCCTGGTGCTGATGGCCGTGTCGAACCTCAGCTTTGCGGCACTCGCGGCCTACGGCCACAGCAACATCGGGATGGCCGGCGCCATCGGGTTCGAGAACTTCGCCAGCGGCATCGGCGGTGTCGCGGTCGTGGCCTATCTGTCCGCGCTGTGTAACCTGCGCTTCACCGCCACGCAGTACGCGCTGCTCTCTGCGTTGGCCAGCATCGCCGGGCGATTCCTGACGGGCACCACGGCTGGCGCGCTCATCGAGACAATGGGCTACGTGAACTTCTATCTGCTGACGACGCTCATCGCGCTCCCGGGAGTCGCACTCTATGGATACATGCTTCGGTCCGGCTTGGCGGACGTCGCGATCGGTCCGGCCGGGCAGGAACGTGAGGGCTAGCCTCGACCGCGTTTGACGGTGGCGAGGAACTCCGGCGGCGTCTCGACGCGGATGCCGTGACGCAGCGTTGTCAGAAAGTGGCGGCGGTTATCGGTCACGATTACCTTCGCTCCGTCCGCCGGCCACTCCGGCCAGAATGTCCTGCGCGGGACCGCTCGGCGCGCCGAAATCCACGAACCCCGCCACGAGCACGCTGGTGTCCAGAAACACGCTCACGGCCACCGGTTGCGCTCCTCCTCGACGAGCGCAGCCACGTCGACCGACGGTCGCTCGCCCGGACGAGCCGTCGGGCGTACCACCAGTCGCTTGCCCACGCGAACCAGACGGGGCCCCGGAGCGACGCGCTCGTGGCCACGCCGGCGCGACGCCTCGGCTCGGTGGCGGCGTCCCTCGAACGCGGTCTCTGTGTAGAGTGTCACCCACACGGCGCTGATCAGTACAAGACCGCGCTCTCGCCGAGATCGGCGATCAACTTCCTGAAGTGCGAGACGATGATGTCGCGCCGCTTGATCAGGGCATCGATCTCGGAGCCGGTGAGATGTTCGTTCACCGCCCGCGTGATCTCGCCTTTCGTGAGCGCGCCCAGGCGAGGCAGCAGCAGCCGGTCGATCTTGCCGGGTCGAACAGGATCGTGCCGCCG
Source organism: Vicinamibacterales bacterium (assembly GCA_038919385.1). Taxonomy (GTDB): domain Bacteria; phylum Acidobacteriota; class Vicinamibacteria; order Vicinamibacterales; family UBA2999; genus 12-FULL-67-14b. The sequence continues at coordinate 2,149 of JBCKZH010000034.1, forward strand.
TCCGGCGAGACGTCGGCCTGGCGATCCTGGCCGCGCAACGTGGCGTAACCGAGCAGGCAGAGCGCCAGCAGGGAAGCAGACAATGTTGTGGTGCGCATGGCGAGAGTTATAGGGGGCCGGACTCCCGCGCACAATTCGAACGACGGGTGTGACCCCGACATACTCGCGCGATGCGAACCCTTCAGGGCGACGCGGGTTTAAGGACTTCCACGGTCGAGTCGTGCATCCAGCCCCGGTCTTCGTTCTTGTACCAGCGCACCACCATCCCGCTCTTCCGCAGTTCCGGCGTGAGGCGGACCTGGATCCACTCCTTGTCTCGCCCGAGGACGGTCAGGATGGTGCCGCGCGGGACCAGGACCAGGACTTCCTGCCCCGACGAGGGCCCCATATGCACGTTGGCGTAGCTCGTCGGGACCCGGGCGCGTTCTGGAGGCGGCTGGCTGGCGACGGCCCGCGGGAGTGAGAGCTGCACGAAGGTCAGGGCGAGCAGACATACCGCCGCTCGCCGGCCGGGCCTCTGGGGAGTTGACAATCGAAACCTCATTCGCGCATTCTCACACAACTCGCTGGCCTGCAACCATCCTTCATCCGCGGGAGTGTCACGATGCGCGCTCAGAAACCGATGCTCATGGTCCTGGTAGTAGGGGTGGCGGCTCTGCTGTGGTCCCCCGGCCCCTCGGGCACCGCGTGGGTCGACGCGCAATCCAGAGTCGAGCTCGCCGTCCAGAACATGGCGATGGGCGACTACGAGGTCGTGGAGAACTGGCCGCGGCCATTGCCAGATACCGACCTTTCGCATGCGGGATGGACGTGGGGATCGGGCGCCGGCGTGTTGGCCGAGAGCCCCGACAAAGTGTGGGTGGCCCAGCGCGGCGAAATTCAACTGCCGCCGGGCGCGACGCCTTGGATCTGCCCCTGCCTCCTGACCCCCCGCCGCACGAATACGGGACGCCGCCCTTACTCTGGCAATGGCTACAACTATGAGATGCGGCGGCATCACCTCGTCTTCGCGGTCGATCGCAACGGCAACACCATCGAAGAATGGCTGCAGCACGACCGGTTGCTGGCGCCGCCGCGTGGCTCGGGACTGGGGGAGGTGGGGCGAGGCCCGCACAAGCTGCTGTTCAACCCATACGATCCCCAGAAGCACATCTGGATCGTCGACGACGACCAGCACGTGATCAACATCTTCACGAACACCGGCGTGTTGGTGCGGACGATGGGCGAGCGGGGTGTTCCCGGGCGCGGTGCGAACAACTTCAATCGCCCGACCGACATCGCGTGGCTTCCGGACGGCACGTTCTTCGTCGCCGACGGCTACGCCGGGACGCGCGTGGCGAAATTCAATCGCGACGGCAAGTTCCTGATGGACTGGGGGCGGCCGCCCGTCGATCCGAACAACCCCGGCCCGTACGAGTTCTGGTCGGTGCACAGCATTGGCATCAGTCGTGACCGCCGGCTGTTCGTCGCGGATCGCGAGCACCATCGCATGCAGGTCTTCGACGAGAACGGCAAGTTCCTGGAGATGTGGCCGACCGGCCACGACTCGGCTGTGCTGGCCCACATCGTGACCCAGGACGACTACATCTGGGTGGCGGACTGGACCACGGATCGGCTGGTGAAGTACGACCTCAAGGGGCGGTACATCCTGGACATCGGCGGGCACGGTCCGCAACCGGGGCAGTTCGACGGTGTCCACCAGATCAGCGTGGACCAGGATCGCAACCTGTACGTCACCGAAGTGGCCAACGACCGCTCACAGAAGTTCCGTCCGAAACCCAACGCCGACCCCGCGAAGATCGTCGGCCCGATGGTGGGCGGGTGGGCCTCTTCAAAGTAGAGGTCGATCTCGAGAGGCTGGAGGCGATTGACGATGCAGCCCGGGAATACCTGTTCGCGGTCACGTTTGAGAACCTCGTGTATCGGGGTTGGCATGGAGGGTGATTGCCTACCTCCGTCAACCACCGCTGCATCCCGATCTGCAGCGCTCCATACGTGGCGATTTCGGGTCGCCGGCCGGACAGCCGCCGAACGCGATCAAGGTGTTGACGTCGAGCCGCTGCGCGAGTGCTACGGTGTCGAGAAACGCCGCGTGGTGCTGTAGCGCGATCTTCTCGTCGGGGTGCAGCGGATTGCCGTGGCAGCTCAACGCGCTCATCACGAGACCCCGCCGATCGATCGCCTGTTTGAACTCTTTGAGGCGCTTGGCGTTCTGGGGCTGGTTCATGGGCGCTGGATCCGAGAACCTTGTGTTGACCCGGAGAGGCCTCTAACGGTTAATAGGGCCTAGTACAAGACCGCGCTCTCGCCGAGATCGGCGATCAACTTCCTGAAGTGCGAGACGATGATGTCGCGCCGCTTGATCAGGGCATCGATCTCGTGGCCGGTGAGCTGGTTCTTCGCCGCTTGCGCGATCCCGTCCTTCGTCAGCCCTTCGAGGCGGGGCAGCAGTGCCCGATCGATCTTGCCCAGGTCCTTCGCGTAGATCAGCTCGGTCTGCAGACGGAACGCGCGGGTAAAGTCGATCATCATCACCCTCCAGTCGTGGGTGATGAGCACGTTGCCGACGTTCCGGTCGGTGTCGCGGGTGAGCGCCGCGAACACCCGCATCCGGTACATCTGGTGATTCCAGTCGGTCGGATCGGGCGGCTGGATCTTCTTCTTCAGCCGCTCGCCCTCCTCCATCATCGTGTCGACCCACCAGCTGAGCGATCCCTTCTTGCCGTTCCATCGCCGTTCCACGTGCACCGGCATCATGTGCTCGAGGCCCAGCAGTTCCGTGATCGCCTCGGCGGCCAGGTTATAGCGATAGCTGTCGACGAAGTTCATTTCGATGACAGGGGCCCGCCCGCCGCCAGCCAGGCTCGCCACCACTTGCCGTTCGTCCACCGCCTGGAATGCCGCGTCGTGGGTCAGTGTGCCGTTGGTCAGGGTCAGGCGTTTCGGGCTCGTGACGCCCTTGCCGATGTCACGCGATCGCGTGATCTTCGCGGTGAGCAGGAAGTCGCGCATCTGCGCGCGGGTCAGCGAGGCTGACGCCGGCGCGGCGGGCGATTGCGCGAATGAGGGGAGGTGGACGAGCAGCGCAACAACGAGGAGGGCGACGATGCGAACGTTGGTCCTGCTCATGTGGACTTGCTACTTGTAGATCTTGGTGAAGTTCATCAAAAACACTTTCGATTGAGTTGCGAAACGGGTCAGTCAGTATCGCACGGAATTTACCGGGACCGACGATTTCTCCCCCTCAAAAGGCATCGGCAAATCCGCGAATCAGGGTAGGCGCTCGAGGCCGACCAAGGTCCAGCGGCCGGAATTTCTTCGAAAATACACCGAAATGGGACGAGCCCAGGCCTCGGGTCCGCCGACCGCGGCCTCAACGGCGATATTCCGGAAGGTCAACCGGCCGTCGCTGATGGCGACGTCCACCAGCGGATTCACCTTGGGCAGGAACGCCTGCAGAATGCGCAGCCGCCGTTGCGCGATGGCCTTCGCCAGAAACGCCTCGGAGGCCGCGTTCCCGAACTTCGCTTCGGCCACCGCCGCCGTGATCATGCGGCGATGTTCGTGCGGGACGATGTCGTTGGGGTCGTCCGCCCGCGTGCCGTGAAAGGCGATGCGGCCGACCGGACGCCCCGGCGTGGCCTTGCTGAGGATGACTCGGTAGCTGCCCTCGCCACCGTTCAGTAGAGGGGGAGGCTAGGATGCGCCGGACGACCACTTCCGCGTCCGACGGTCCCTCGGTGTCGAGCTTCTTCGCTTTCTCGGCCTACTGCTCGGCGATCGTCTCGATGCGTGTCGGCACGATGCCTTCATCCCTTCCACCGCGCTGCGCCACAAACGGCAATGTCCCCAACCGCTCCATGGTCGTGCAGACGGACTCTTCCTTGTCGGCGGTGTACCACCCGAAGCCGGCGGCCGGGCCCAGGCCCTTGGCCTTGTAGAGCTCGGCCACCAGCGCATCGGTGCCGTAGGAAATGCCGGCGGTGTGCGTCAAGAGATCGCGGATCGTGATCGGCCGGCGCGCGGGCACGGTCACCACGGTCGCGCCCTTCTTGCCGGTGGCAACAGTGGTCTTCGCAAACGTCGGAATGAAGTCACCGGCGCGTCGGCCGAGCGACAAGCGGCCCTCTTCGATCAGCTGCATGATCGCGACGCTCGTGAGTGCCTTGGTCTGCGACGCAATCCTGAAGATCGTGTCGGGAGTCATGCGGCGACCGGCTTCCTTATCCGCCCACCCAATCGCCTTCTCGTAGACCGGCTTGCCATCTTGTAGCACGAGCGCCACGAGGCCGGCGACGCGGTTGTCGTCGACGTAGCACTGCAGGCCGCTGTCGATGACCCCAACGCGATCCGGTGCGAGGCCCGTCCTGGTTTGCAGAGATGCCGACGCCGGCAGCAGTACGAGCGCCGCCAGTACGACCACGATTGCGATTCGCGTTCTGAACATGAAATACCTCTGTGGTCGCGGCCGTTGTTACGGCAGCCGCATCAGCGGATCACTTCTTCAGTTCCGACAGGACCGCGTCGATCGTCTTCTTGGCATCGCCGAACAACATCTGCGTGTTGTCCTTGTAGAACAGGGGATTATCGACGCCCGCGTAGCCGCTGGCCATACCGCGCTTCATCACGATGCAGGTCTTGGCCTTCCATACTTCCAGGATTGGCATGCCGTAGATCGGGCTCGATGGGTCGTCAAGCGCGCCCGGATTGACGATGTCGTTCGCGCCGCACACGATCACCACGTCGGTGCCGGGGAAGTCGTGGTTGATCTCTTCCATCTCCAGCACGATGTCGTACGGCACCTTCGCTTCGGCGAGCAGCACGTTCATGTGGCCCGGCAGGCGGCCGGCGACCGGGTGGATGGCGAAGCGCACGTTGGCGCCCTTGTCGCGCAGGATCTTGGTGACTTCGTACATCGGGTGCTGTGCCTGGGCCACGGCCATGCCGTAACCGGGCACCACCACCACGCTCTTGGCGTCGCGCAGCAACTCGGCGGTCTCTTCGGCCGTGATGCTCTTCACCTCGCCCGCGGGCTGCGTGCCGGCGGCCGGCGCCTTGCCCTCTTCAGCGCCGAACCCGCCCAGGATCACGCTCAGGAACGAGCGATTCATGGCGTGGCACATGATGTAGCTGAGGATCGCGCCGCTCGATCCTACCAACGCACCGGTGATGATCAGCAGGTCGTTCTCGAGCATGAAGCCCGCCGCGGCCGCCGCCCATCCGGAATAGCTATTGAGCATCGAGACCACCACCGGCATGTCGGCGCCGCCAATCGCCATGACCAGATGAATGCCGAGCAACGACGCGATCACCGAGGCGATGATCAGCGGCTGCAGGGCAGTGCCGTGATCGGCGCTGACGAACAGAAACCCCAGGAACACGCACGCGAGCAGGGCCGCCAGGTTCAACAGGTGACGAGCCGGCAGCAGCAGCGGCTTGCTGCCGATCAGGCCCTGCAGCTTGCCGAACGCGATGATCGAGCCGGTGAACGTGACGGCGCCGACGAAGACACCGACGAAGGTTTCCACCGCGTGGATGGTCGCCTCGACCCCGACCAGAGCTTTGGTCGGATCGAGTGTGCCGCCAAACCCGACGAGCACCGCGGCCAGGCCGACGAAGCTGTGGAGCATGGCCACCAGCTGTGGCATGTCGGTCATCTCGACGCGCGCAGCCATCGCGGCGCCGATCGACCCGCCGATCACCAGCGCGCCAATCAGCACGCCGTAGTTGCCGGCCTGCGGACCAAAGGCGGTGACGCCCACGGCCAGCGCCATGCCGAGCATGCCGAACAAATTCCCGCGACGCGCCGACGACTGCGCCGATAGTCCGCCCAGGCTCAGGATGAAGAGGATGCCGGCGGCGAGATAGGCGATGGTGACGAGTGTGTCAGGCAGGGTGATCATCGGCGGAACATCCGCAGCATCCGCTGCGTCACCATGAAGCCGCCGACGATGTTGATGGTGGCGAGAAGGATGGCTGCGGCGCCAACGAGCACAACCGGCGCACTAACCGGACCGGTGAGCTGCAGCATGCCGCCCAGCACAATGATGCCGCTGATCGCGTTGGTGACACTCATCAGCGGTGTGTGCAGGGCGGGGGTGACATTCCACACCACCTGCCAGCCAATCACCACCGAGAGCGCGAAGACGGTAAGGTGCGACAGGAACGCGGGCGGCGCCACCATGCCGAGACCGACCAGGGCGACGGCGGCAATCAACGCGAAGATGGGGCCGGCCACGCCGCTCGATGCCGGTGCTTTGGCTCCGTGCACGGCAGCCGCGGGCGGCGCGACGACTTTCGGCCCCTGGGGCAGCGCGACCGGCGGCCGCGGCGGTGGCGGCCACATCACCTCGCCATCGCGCAGCACCAGCGCGCCGCGGACGACTTCGTCGGCCAGGTCCAGATGGAAATGGCTCGCGCCCCCCAGGTCAGCCAGCAGGTGCGTGAGGTTGTTGCCAAACAGGAAGCTCGCCGTCGGCGCCAACCGGCTTGGCAAATCGGTGTAGCCAAGAATATGCACGCCGTACTTCTGCACGACGTTGCCGGGATCGGTCAGCGCGCAGTTACCGCCGTTCTCTGCCGCCAGATCGACGATCACCGATCCCTTCTTCATCCCCTTCACCATTTCCTCGGTGATCAGGATGGGAGCGGGCCGGTTGGGGATGAGCGCGGTGGTGATGATGATGTCGACGTCTCGCGCCTGCGCGGCGAACATCTCCATCTCGGCCTTGATGAACGCCGGGCTCATTTCCTTGGCGTAACCGCCTGTGCCTTCGCCGTCTTCATGCACGTTGAGCTCGATGAACTCCGCGCCCATGCTCTTGACTTGCTCTTTCACCGTCGGCCGCGTGTCGAAGGCGCGGACGATGGCGCCCATGCCGCGCGCCGCGCCGATCGCGGCAAGGCCCGCGACGCCGGCGCCGATCACCAGGACCTTGGCGGGTGGCACGCGGCCGGCCGCCGTCATCTGGCCAGTGAAGAACCGGCCGTAGAAGCTGGCCGCTTCGATCACCGCGCGATAGCCGGCGATGTTGGCCATCGACGACAGCGCGTCCATCTTCTGCGCGCGCGAGATGCGCGGGATCTGGTCAACGGCAATGGCCGTGGCCTTGCGCGCCGCCAGCCGGTCGATGATGTCCTGGTTCTTGCCGGGATACAGGAAGCAGATCAGCGTGCCGCCCTCGCGGATCAGCTCGGCTTCGTGCACGCCCAGCACCGGGTGCGCCGCGGGCGGCTGCACCTTGAGCACGATGTCGCCGGCCTGCCAGATCTCACGCGTGCCGGTGATGATCTCCGCGCCCGCTGCGGCATAGTCATCGTCGCCAAACGACGCGCCCGCGCCCGCGTCATGTTCGACGGCGACCGTGAAGCCCAGCTTGACGAGGCGCGCGACGTTTTCGGGGGTGACCGCGACCCGGCGTTCGCCAGGGCGGCATTCTTTCGGGACGGCGAGCTTCATGTGCGAGGCGATTATATGCGCGTCGGGCCGATCGTCACGCCAACTTCAAACGGAACTCCCGCTGCAGCAGGACCAGGTTCAACGCCATCTGCAGCGTGGTCGACAGCACCGTGAGCCACCAGATCCACGTCAGCGTGAAGTCGGGACGCCCCGACAGGACGATGGCAGGGACGATGCCGATGAAGAGGCGCAGGAACGACGTCGCCAGAGACGGAAGGGTGTTGCCCATCGCCTGGAACATGCTGGCTGAGACAAAGGTGATGCGCTGATGCCCACGGCCGCCACCGCGTCGGTGCCCAGGCGCCCCACCCAGAACAGATCCACCAGCACGTATAACGTCTGGAAGATCATGCTGACGAGCATGAAGCTCGTCGTCCTGAGCAGGTGGCCGGTGAGTGATCCCGTCGTGAGGTCCTGCATGGTCGCAGGAATTATATGCGGTCAATTCTGCGCCTATACTGGGCCGGTGATTCGCGACGTTGGCATGGTGCTGGGCTGGCTCACGCCCCGCGAGCGATGGCCGTGGCTGGCGTTGGTGCCGCTTGTCAGCATCGGCGCCCTCATCGAAGCCGGGGGCGCGCTCGCCACCTTCGGTCTGCTTCGCCTGGTCGTTGACCCGGACCAGGTGCGCACGGCGCCGGTGGTCTCGCAGGTGTGGCGCGCCTGGCCGGTGGATGATCCGCGGGCGGTGGTCGCCACGCTGGCGCTCGGTGTCGGCGTCTTCTACCTGGCGCGCGCCCTCTTCTTATCGTGGATAGAGTGGGTCCGGCACGGCGTGATCTTCAACTCATCGTCCGCCGCCGCCGAACGCCTGCTGGCGCGCTATCTGGCCGCTGACTACCTGTTTCACGTCAGGCGCCGATCGGCGTCGCTGATTCAACCGATGACGCGCGCGTCCGATATTGCCTTCGAGCTGGTCGCCGGATCGGCCGTCAACATCCTGGCGGAAGCCGTCACGATCGCGGCGCTTGCGCTCGTGCTGCTGTCGGCGGCGCCGCCGATCACGATGGCGGCAGTGACGATTGTGCTCGCGGTCCTGGTCGGGCCGATCGTGCTGATGCGCCGATCGTGGGAGCGCGTCGGCGAGGCCGAGCGTACGCTGCAGCAACAGCAACTGCACGTGCTGCAGCAGAGCCTGGGCGCCATCAAGGACGTCAAGGTGTCAGGCCGCCAGCCGTTTTTCGAGGAACAGTTTCGCCGCGTCAAACGCGACCTGTCGCGCGTCAAGCAGCGCCGGTCGTGGGCGGCCAGCGCCGCGCGGCATGGCGTTGAAACGACCCTTGTGCTCAGCATGCTGCTGGTCGTGTTTCTGGTCATGCGCGAAAGCGCGTCCGGCAGCGACACGGTGTCGATTCTCGCGCTGTTCGCCTACACCGGGTTCCGGGTCATCCCGTCGGCTAACCGCATCATGCTGAACGTCGGCTACTTGCGTGAGGCGCATCCGTGGGTGGCGGAAATGGACGCTGACATGCGTACGCTGCGGGCGCCGACGCAACGGCCGTTTTCGCCTGAGCCGCCCTTGCTGGTCGAGGCGCTGGCCTGCGAGGAGGTGTCGTTCCGCTACGACGTGGACGCACCGTTCGCCCTCGACCGCGTCTCGCTCACGATTCGCCGCGGACAGTCGGTGGGCATCGTCGGCGTGACCGGCGCCGGCAAGAGCACGTTGGTCGATATATTGCTCGGGCTGGTCGCGCCGACGTCAGGCCGGGTGGTGATCGACGGCGAGCCGCTCGAGGGTCGCGAGCGGGCGTGGCATAGGCAGATCGGTTATGTCTCGCAAGACGTCTATCTTCTGGATGACTCGTTGAGGCGCAACATCGCCTTTGGCATTCCCGACGGCGCCATCGATGAGTCACGGCTGGCCGCCGCCGTGGCGTTGGCGCGCCTGGACGAAGTCGTGGCCGCGCTGCCGCAGAAGTTGGAGACAGTGATTGGTGAGAACGGCGTGCGCCTGTCGGGCGGGCAGCGTCAGCGGATCGCCATTGCGCGAGCGCTCTACCATGAGCCCGCCGTGCTGTTCTTTGACGAAGCCACCGCGGCACTCGACAATCAGACTGAACGCGAAGTCACTGAGGCAATCGCCGCGGTCCATGGCACCCGCACTGTGATCGCGATCGCGCATCGGCTCTCAACCGTCAAGGGGTGCGACCAGTTGATCTACCTGAAGGATGGCCGTGTCGCCGGCGTTGGCACCTACCAGGAACTGCTGGGCGATCCCGGGTTTCGTCAGCTCACCTGATTTGCGGGCCAGTCGTTGACGATCGCGCGGACCTCGCGGGCGAACCGGTCGATTGAAAACATCTCGGCCCGGGTTGCGAGCGCCTGACGCTGGCGGTCCTGCGCCGCCGGATCCGAGAGGACCGCACCGATCTTTTCGGCGGCGTCCTCTTCTGAGTCGTACATCAACGCCGGCTCGTTGCCGACAATCTCCATTTGGCCGCCGCCTTTGGGCACCCACACGATCGCGCCGGCGCGCGCCAGCTCCGCGGGCGCCATCCCGAAATGCTCCTCGCGCATCCCATGCAGCCCATAGCGGTGCGATCCCATCAGGCCGCGCAGCTCGTCGCGGCTGACGTTCTCGCGAAACTGGATCCAGCCGCCGAGCGTCCGCGCCAGTGTCTGCAGGCTGTTGAGATACCGCGCGGCATGCCGATCCCACGTGCCGACGATCGTCAGCCGCACGTCATGTCCGTTGGCGCGCACCAAGGCCAGAATGCGCATCACCCGCTCGTACTCTTTCTCCGGAGAAATGCGGCCGATGGCCAGGAAGTGGGGCGCGCGCTCCGCCCAGGGGAGTCCGGGTCCGGGATCGGCCACCGGCGGATAGAGCGTGCGGGGATTGCCGCCAAGGAAACGGCGAACGTGCTCGCCAGTCCAGTTGGAATTGACCAGCGTCAGGTTCGCCTTCAACCGCTCGATCGAGAATCCGGCGATGCGATCGGTCAGCGAGTAGTACGCCGAAAGCGCCGCTTTCGGTTGGTGGTACCATCGCAGGTCCACGGACGGACGCGGGCGCAAGTACGACGGATAGTGGATGTACTGAATGCCGCGCCGGCCGTAGTCAGTCTCGTTGTAGGCGCCGAAGATCACGTCGAAGCCGCCACTCACCTTGCGGGTGTAGCGCATCAGCAACGACAGCTTCACCAGGGTGGCGGGCGTCGGCAGGAGATCCGGCACCAGGGTCCACGCCCGCGGTACCACGATGGTGTCGAAGTCACTGGGGCGAAGATGGGTGCCGAAGAACCGGTTGATCGGCTCCACCTCGACGGGCCGCCATGACAACACGGTGACGCGGTGCTCCGGCACGAGCGCCTGCAGCACCCACGAGGCGACGCCATTGCCACCACCCGGCGGCTGCATCGACGGCTGCACCAGCAACACGCGCTTCATGGGATCTGCGCCGTGGTGAGCGCCAGCAACGACAGGACCGCCGTGACGGCGTAAAGGATCAGCGCAGTTCGCCGGTGCGACCAGCCAAGCGCCAGCAGCCGATGGTGAATGTGTTGCCGGTCAGGCTCGACCAGGTGACGAAAGGCGGCCGCGAGCGATGGTGGCTCGCTCGCGGATCGCAGCAGCCCGCGGCGCACGACCGTGGTAACCACGTCGGCAATCGGCAGCGCGAAGATCAAGAGGGGAACGCCGGTCGCCAGCGCCGTAGCGCCCTTCTGCCAGCCGGCAATCGCGGTCGTGGCCAGCAGGAACCCGCACAGCAAGCTGCCACTGTCGCCCAGGAAGATCGACGCCGGCGCGAAGTTGAAGACCAGAAAGCCGACCGCCGCCCCCACCAGTGCCGCGAGCAGCATGGCCTCCGCCGCGTGCCCGCGGACAATGAGGATCGCGCAGCATGTGGCGCCGGCGAGTGCCGCAATCCCCGTGGCCAGGCCGTCAATGCCATCAATCAAGTTGAACGCGTTGGTCAGGCCGACAATCCACACCACCGTGATCGGCCACGCCGTCCATCCCAACTCCCACGACATTCCAATCAGGGTGATGCGTTGAATCATCAGGCCCGACGCCATCATCAGAACGGCCGCAACGACCTGCACGGCGAGTTTCGGCACCGGCCCAACCCCGCGCACGTCGTCCAGCAGGCCGATCCCGAAAATCAGTGCGCCGGCCATCGCGAATGGCCGCAAGGCGGGCCAGATTGCCGGGTCGAAATGCTCGGGCTGCCAGAGGCGGACGAGTATCATCGCCAGCACGGTCGCGGCGACGACCGCCACGCCACCGAGTCTCGCCACCGATTGGGCATGAACCTTCCGGCCTCCCGGGGCGTCTACCAGTCCGAGCCGGATCGATCCCCGCGACACCAGCGGGGTCATGAGCAGGGCAAGCGCCGCACTACTGAGGCCGAGCAACAGGTAGACCATCACTTATGCGAACCGACGTTATCGTACTCGGAGATCTTGGTCGCAGTCCGCGCATGCAGTATCACGCGGCCTCGCTCGCTGACGCGGGCCATGATGTCGACTTGGTGGGCCTCGAAGGTGCGCCGCTGATGCCGGCGGTGGCGAATCACCCGCGTGTGACGTGTCATCGCTTGCCGGATCGCGCGTTCCAGGGACGCGCGAAGGGCGGGATCAATCGGTTCGTGGCCGGCTCGATGGTACGCGCCGTTGGGCAGGCGCGTCACCTGTTCGGCGTGCTCATGCGGTTGCCGAAGGCCGACGTGATTCTCGTGCAGAACCCGCCGGCCGTTCCCACGCTGGCCGTCGCCTGGATGGTGGCCCGGCTGCGCGGCGCGCGCCTCGTGATCGACTGGCACAACCTGTCTCATACGGTGGCGGCCGTTCGCCTCGGTGAATCGCATCGCGCCGTCAAGGCGCTGGCGCGAAGTGAGCGCCGCTGGGCTCTGCGCGCGGATGCGCATCTCGCCGTCTCGCAGGCGCTCGCCGGCTGGCTTGGTGGCAACTACGGCATCGCGGCGTCAGTCGTCTACGACCGCCCGGTCGCCGCATTCAACCGTACGCTGCCATCGGCTGCGGTGGCACTGTGGACGAAGCTCGCCGCCGGGATGTCACTCGGCGCCGCTCGTCTGCCGCTCGTCGTGTGCCCAACCAGCTGGACGCCTGACGAGGATTTCGATTTGTTGCTGGAAGCGCTCGAACGCGCCGATCGCCGACTGGCCCGTGGCGACAAACAGCTCGCCCTCATCCTCACCGGCCGCGGCGCCCTTCGCGAGTCATTCGAGACACGGTTGGCACACCGCTCGTTCAAGTCCATTGTGGTTCGCACGCATTGGCTCGAGCCTGCTGACTATCCGGTCTTGATCGGCATGGCCGATCTCGGCCTGTGCCTGCACCAGTCGTCCTCGGGCCTCGACCTGCCGATGAAGGTCGCGGATTTTCGCGGCGCCGGCGTGCCCGTGGCGGCGTTCGATTACGCGCCGGTGTTGAGTGAAGTGCTCACGAGCGGTCGCGAGGGCGTCACCTTTCGCGATCCCGGGGACCTGGCGAACCTGCTGGTCACAGTGGCGTCTCGGGCCATCGATCCGGTTTCGTCACTGGGGAAATCACAGGCATGGCTGTTCGAGAACCCCGCGCGGCGCTGGGACGCCGAGTGGCAAGCGGCGGCGTGGCCCGTCCTCAACAAGTAGTCCCGACCGGCCCGATCGGCCCGACCCGCCCGACCGCTTCCCCGTGCGCAAGGGCAAGCTGATCCTCGTCACCGCCATCACGCCGACCACGAGCGGTGAGGGCAAGACGGTCAACACGATCGGAATAACGCAAGGCCTGGTGAAGCTGGGCCACCACGCGGTGGCCGCGCTGCGTGAGCCTTCCCTGGGACCCGTGTTCGGCATGAAGGGTGGCGCCACTGGCGGCGGCCAGTCGTCGCTTGAGCCCGTCGACAAGATCAACCTGCACTTCACCGGCGACTTCCACGCCATCACCGCGGCGCATTGCCACAGGCCTCGGCGGACGCGAGAGCGGTCCGGCTCGCGAAACCGGATTCGTGATCACCGCCGCGTCGGAGATCATGGCCATCCTCGCCTTGTCAGAGAGCCGCGCCGATCTTCGCGACCGCCTGTCGCGCATCGTCGTCGCCTTCAACGACGACGGCGCGGCTGTCACCGCCGCCGATCTCAAGGCGGTGGGGCCGATGATGGTCCTGTTGAACGAGGCCGTGTTGCCCAACCTGGTGCAGACCACTGAGGGAGCGCCGGCGATCGTGCACTGCGGTCCGTTCGCCAATATCGCCCATGGCACCAGCAGCGTGCTGGCGCAGCGCATCGGTCTCCACCTCGCCGACTATGTCGTCAACGAGACCGGATTCGCGGCCGACCTCGGCGCCGAGAAATTCTTCGATCTGGTGATGCCGATGTGCGGCCACGTGCCGGCTGCCGCCGCCGTGATCGTGACGCTAAAGTCGCTGCGAGCGCAGAGCGGATCACCCGACGGCCCGCTCGACGCGGGGTTCCCAAACCTGGCGCGCCACCTCGACAACTTGAAGCGATGGGGCGTCCCGACCGTGATCGCCTTGAATCGCTTCCCGGGTGACAGTGATGCCGATCTCAAGCAGGTCATGACCTATTGCCGATCGATCGGCGCTGACGCGGCGCTCGCCGAAGGCTACACGAAGGGTGGCGATGGCATGACGGCGTTGGCAGAGAAGCTCGTGACCGCGGCCAATGCGTCCGATCCGGCAGCGGTGAAGCCGATCTACGCCTCGGGTCAGACGCTCGAAGAGAAGATCACCGCCGTGGCGACCAAGGTCTATGGCGCCGCCCGCGTGTCGTTCAAGCCGGTCGCGAAGTCCCGGCTCGCCAAACTCGCCGCGCTTGGCTATGGCACCTTGCCCGTGTGCATCGCCAAGACGCAGTACTCGTTCACGGATGACCCGAAGCAGATGGGAGCGCCGTCGGGATGGACGCTGAACGTCAGCGACGTGTCGCTCTCGGCCGGCGCCGGCTTTGTCGTGGCCATCACCGGCAGCATGATGCTGATGCCCGGGCTCGGCAAGGTGCCGCAGGCCCACAAGCTCGACGTCGACGCGAACGGCGACGTGATCGGTATGGACTACTGACTGGTCGCGCCGAAGCGGGAAGCGAAGGCGGATGTCGATTTCCGGGACGGTGGTTCCCTCGCCCCACGCCTCGACTCGGTCCTCGAATCGCTCTACTTGATGTTCAACGAAGGCTATGCGGCGACGTCTGGCGATTCCCTCGTTCGCGACGATGTAGCGGGGGAGGCGATTCGGTTGGTGTCGCTGCTCGCGCTCACTGCCTCGCCGGTCGTGGCGATGAATCGCGCGGTCGCGATCTCGCGCCTCGAAGGTCCGCTGTCCGGACTGGCGGCGCTCACCCTCGCGTGCTCGGCCCCCGAGCAACAGTGGCCGAGCTCGCGGCTGACGCATCTCGTATAATCGTCCGACCCGTGGAGTACCTGATCAAGCAATACGCGCTGGAATCAGGCGCGTTGGAAATCCAGTACATCGAGGAGTACTTCGGCGAATTTCCCCGCCGCAAGACGGCGGCCGAGATCATCGAGCGGCTGAGCGAGCGCGAGTCGCTCATTCTGATGGCTGAAGCGCCGCTCCCGGAGGACCCCTCCGGCGCGCTGGTGCCGGTGTCGTACAAGATCGTCCATGAGATCCGCCACGACGAGTCCGTGTCCAGGCTCCGCGACCTGGTCGATCGGCTGACGGGTCCGGTGACCTTTGACGGCCGCCGCATCCTCTATTCGTGGATCGGCGGTACCCGGCGCGATTGGCGGGGCCAGGGTCATTTTCGCGCGCTCACGGAAGAATCCGAGGCGTGGGCGCTCGCGGCGGGCTTTGATGAAGTCGTGGTCAAGACCAAGAACCGCTACTACGACATGCGCGCCGTGCTCGCGCAGCTGCACTTTAACGTCGTGAAGCACGAACCGCACGCCTCGGACAGCGCGGAATCCAAGGTCTACCTGAGCAAGTTGCTGCCGGCGGAATTGGCACGGCGGCACCGCAGCGTCCGCACCGTCGTCTACTCGGAGTAGCGCGCCCGCACCGTGCCTTTGGCGTGGAGGATGCCGAGGAACCAGTTGCCCCCGACTTCTCTGGTCGTATATGCTGGAATCTCGAATTGAGATTCAATCTCAGGATCAGCCCCTTCGTATGCTGCAAGCGTTCGTGATCACTCTTCGTGAAGGCCTCGAGGCCTTCCTCATCATTGCCATCAGCCTCGCGTATCTCCGGAAGAGCGGCAGGCGTGAACTCATCTCGGCGGTGCATTGGGGCATCGCCTTGTCAGTGCTGTTGAGCGTGGGAGCGGCCTACCTGTTCCAGCAGGCGTCGAACCAGGCGCTGTGGGAAGGTGTGCTGGCGCTGGCGGCGGCCGCGTCGGTGGCTACGCTCACCGTGTACATGTGGCGGACCGCCAGGAAGATCAAGAGCGAGATCGAGGGGCAGTTGCGTACCTCGGCCGAGAAGACCGGGACGGCCGCGTGGCTGGGCGTCTTCTTCTTCACGCTCCTGATGATTTCGCGCGAGGGCATGGAGACCGCGCTCTTGATGAGCACCTTGCTCACACAGGTGCAGACGATGTCGATTTTGGGGGGCGCCGTTGCCGGCACGCTCAGCGCCGCTGCGGTCGCGGTGTTGTGGTCGCGCTACGGCCATCGCGTGAACCTGGCGTTGTTCTTCCAGGTGACGGCCATCTTCTTGATGGTGTTTGTGGTGCAGTTGCTGATTTATGGGTTCCATGAGCTGACCGAGGCGAACCTGTTCCCCGGCAGCGAGGCTTTGCATTGGGCCACCGAGCCGTACGGGCCCGATGGCGTGTATGGCCAGTACCTCACCTACCTTCTGGTAGCCGTGCCGCTGGGGTGGTTGCTGTTTGCCATGATGACGGGCGCCGGCCGCCCCCCGGCCCGCCCCGCCCCCTCCGAGCGTGTGGCGTAACGGATGATTGGGGCCTCCCCTTTCATCCCTATACTGTCGGCGTGAAGCCGCCAATCACCGCCACGCTAACCTGGCAGGGTGACCTCCGTTTTGCCACCCGCACCGGCGACACCGAAGTCATTCTCGACAGCGAGAGCAGCGCCGGGGGTTGCCGTTGAGCGCACCTGATCGCAAGATCTATCTCGATTGGCTGCGGGGCGTCGCGGTGATCATCATGGTGGGCGCGCACGTCAACGACGCGTGGACCCGGGAGGCCGATCGTCAGGGCGGCCTCTACCTGGTGACGGTGTTTGTGGCGGGCCTCGCGGCGCCACTGTTCCTGTTCCTGGCCGGACTCTCGCTGTCGATGGCGGCCTCAATGCGAGCGACGACCATTGGCCATGCCGAGGCCGCGCAAACGGCGCTCAAGCGCGGCGCACAAGTCCTGGCGCTCGCGTTCCTGTTTCGCCTGCAGTCGCAACTGCTTGGCTGGGGCGCCCTGAGCAACTTCCTCAAAGTCGACATTCTCAACGTGATGGGCTTGGCGATGATGGCCGCGGCGATGCTGTGGGGAGCGTTCGAGTCTCGAGTGGCCAGGGTCGTACTGTTTGCGCTGGCCACCACGGTCGTGACCATGACGACGCCGCTGATTCGCGATGCGGGAGTGCTTGCCAGCCTGCCGGATCCGATTGAAGCCTACATCCGGCCGTTGCCAGGCCGCAGCACGTTCGCGCTATTCCCGTGGGCGGGATTTCTGCTGGCCGGCGGCATCGCCGGCGAGTTGATTCATGCGGCCCGTTCACGGTCACAAGAGCGCCGGCTGCAGTGGGGACTGCTCGTGTCAGGACTGGCCGGCATCGGCCTTGGCTACGCGGCGTCGTTTCAACCGTCGATTTATCCGGTCGCCAACTTCTGGACCAGCTCGCCGACGTTCTTCTTTATCCGACTCGGAATCTGTGCGGCGATGGTGCCGATTGCCAGGGCCACCGGCCTGTGTCATGTGTTCATGCGGACCACGTTCCCGGCGATGTTCTCGTCCCCGGATGTGCCCCGCGTGACCGCCGTGCTCGGCCGGTCGTCACTCTTCGTGTATTGGATTCACGTCGAGATGGTCTACGGCTTGCTGGGCCGTCCGTTGCGGCGCGGCCTGCCGCTCGAGGCGTCGCTGACCGCGACGGTCATCCTTTGCCTCGTTCTCTACGCCATCGTCCTCTGGAAGAACCGCGTGATGGCGGGTGTCACGCTGACCGGCCCGCTTCGCATCTTCGCGCCGGTCTTGAAATAGTCCCGCCGGAAGGTGTCCTCCCGGCAAGAGGTGCCTCCCGACAGGCGGTGCCCTCCCGCCTCGCTCGCGGGTCGTTAGAACGCGAGCAAGTAGGTCATCTTCGCGATCACCGCCCGGCTGATCAGCGCCCCGCTCCGCGAATCGTGCCGCTCGTTGTAGACCAGGTAGATGTCGCTCAGCGGACGATGGATGATATCGAGCCGCACGTTCGAGCTCCACTGGTTGGTGTCGGTGTTGTACTGCACCAGCGCGTTCACGAACACCTTGGTACTGAAGTAGTAGTTCACGCGGCCCGTGATCAGATTGGTCACGAACGACCCCGACTCCAGATCGATGTCGTTGATCGAGTCGCTCAGCGACACGTTCAGGTGCTGATTGAGCCGGTAGGTGCCGCCGATGGTGTAACTGCGCTTGTAGCCGTCGTAGAAGTCGCCGACGCCGTACCGGACGTTCATCGAGAAGGGCGCGGCGCTGTTGGTGTTCGCGAGCAGGAAGTGCTCCTTGAACTGGTAGCGTCCCGGCTCCACGAAAATGCGCCGGCGGCTGTTGATGGGGAAGCGCTCGTCGATCACCTCGACGTTGGGGTTGGTGCCGACCTCCACGAACGTGCTGTTCTGCAGCGTGATCGGCCAGTGCCAGTCCATGTAGCGTGACTCGAGCCCGCCCCCGTTGCGTCGGGTGAAGTTCTCGATCTGGAAGTGTGGGAACGTCTCGCGCAGCCACGACCGGAACCGCCGCGGCCGGATGTGAGTGCCGAGGTAGAACTCGGCGTTGTCGACGCCGGTTCTTGGCACGAACCCCATCTCGTCGTTGAAGCGCGATCCGATCGTCTGGTAGGCGCCGCGCGTCTCCCAGAAGTTGCCGCGATACCCGAAGCTGCTCTTCGAGTACCAGTCGTCGCCGCTGCCAGGCACGCGCCCGACGGGCGAAGCGCTCTTGGCGGCGGCGAAGTTCATGGTGAGGTCACGAAAGAACCTGAAGTTGGCGTCGGTGCCGAACGCGCGGTTGTGGGCCACGCCCCGCGGATCCTTGTTCAACAACATGACGCCGACATCGGAATTGGCGAGGATGTTCCGCCGCAGACGAAGCGCCGTGAAGTTCGTGGACGGACTCGCGCCCTTTTCCCGCTGGTGAATGTTCAGGGCGCCCAGTGACCACTCGCCGACACGACCGGTCAGGCGTGTGCCCGCGAGCAACGGAATCGCGTCGCCGGACGACGACAGGCCAATCTGGCGGCTGAAGAAGAACACCATGTCCTGCGACTGGTTCTGGCGCCCGCCGCCGCCGCCTCCTCCTCCACCGCCGCCGCCCCCACGATCGGCGCCCGCGCCGAATTGGAACACGCCCGAGTTCTCCAGGAAGAAGTCTCGTTTTTCCGGGAAGAACAGGCTGAAGCGCGTGAGGTTGACCTGCTGCTCGTCGGCTTCCACCTGCGAGAAGTCGGTGTTCACCGTGAAGTCCCACGTCAGGCCCGACGTGACACCGTACTTCACGTCGATGCCGCTGTCGTAGTCCTTGTCCACCGACACGCCAGCCAGCTTGTTGAAGTTGGCGAGCGCGTACGGCTTGATGCGGATGTTCGAGCCGGGCTTCAGGCCCTGCAGGCCCTCGACGGTCCCTGCCATCGACACCCGTGACAACTGGTGGATGCGGCGTAGCGGCGACCAGTAGCTGTTCTCGTTGAGGCGGCGCAGGCGGCGCTGGAAGTTGATGCCCCAGGTCTGCATGGCCTCCGGACCGAACTTCAGCGTCTTGAAGGGAATCTCGATCTCCGCATACCAGCCGTCATCGGCGATGCGCGTGCCGACATCCCAGATGCCATCCCAGTTCGCGTTGTTGTCGCGGCCTTCGTTTGACATCTGCGAGTCCCACTTCGCGCCCATCGGGTTGATCGCGAACTGGTAGCCGTTGCGCTCGTCGTGGAAGGTGTCGATCACCACCTGGAAGCCGTCGGCGCTGGCGGTGTTGAAGTCTTTGCGCAGCTCGTTGACGATGATTTGGCCGGGTTCGGGATCATGCGCGAACACGCCGATGTACAGTGCGCGGGCGTCGTACAGCAATCTGACCTCGGTGTCGTAGGTGGCGGGCTGGCCTTCGCGTGGATCGTTCTGCACGAAGCCCTTGGCCACCGGGGCGCCGGCCCACGACGGCTCATCGAGCCTGCCGTCGAGCGCGATCGGCCCCTGAGCGGTGGTGGCCGGCAAGCGGCGGTCGCGTCGCGCGGCCTCGTAGTCAATCCCGCCGGCCGGCGAGGTCTGGGCAGCCGCCGACACCGCCGTGGCAAGAATCAACACGCCGGCCAACGGGCGAACGAGTAACGTCATTGAAGTCATCAGAGGTAATCTGTGAGGCGGACAACGGACAAACGGGAACCGTGTATCGTATCCCGGATCGCCGCCGCCGAGTGTAACGAGTTGTAAAGGGGCCAGGCACCAACCCAGGGGTTTGTGGCTCTCCTTGCCAGCCTTTGCACAGGAAGCTCGCCGTCGATGGGAAATGGAACGCCAGATCCGGCTCGACAAGTTCGAGCAGGTGTTGCCGCGCGCCATGCGCGACAACGGCATCGACAGGTGGATTGTGGCCGTCAAGGAGAACCACTACGACCCTCTGTGGAAGGACCTTGGCCGCGGCTACATTACGGGCATCGGCTACTACGTGTTCTCCGATCGCGGCGCCGATCGCATCGAACGTGCCGCCCTCGGTCCGAGTGGCTACCTGCTGGCCGAGTCCGGAGCCTACGACACGCTCGCACCGGCCGCGACATTCGCGGCCTACGTCAAGGCCCGCGACCCGAAGCGCATTGGCGTCAACATGTCCGAGCAGATCGGTCCCGCCGATGGCCTGTCGGTCACCATGTTCGCGCACTTGAAAAAGACGCTGGGCGAGCCCTACGCCTCGCGCTTCGTCACGGCCGAAAGGCTGGTCGCTGACTTCCGCTCACATCGCGTCGCCGCCGAGATCGTCGCGTTCGGCGAGGCCGCCGGCATCGCCATCCAACTGACCGAGCGCGCGCTCTCGAACGAAGTGATCACACCCGGCAAGACGACCCTCGAGGACGTGGCGTGGTGGATGCAAGATCGGCTGCTCGATCGCGCACTGGGCTCCGAGTTCGACATGCCCTCCGTCTACGTCACCGGCCCCGCCGGCATCGTCGCCACCTCGTCCAACCGCATCATCCAACCCGGCGACGTGATGATGATCGACTGGGGCGTCCAGTTGATGAACTTCGGCACCGACGTCACCTACGGCTTCCATCCCGTGGGCAACACCGGTCACGATATTGGACCGTCGCTCACCACCTGGCAGCCCTTCCAGAGCACGTTCGTGATGCACGCCCAGCACATGTTCTCGTTCGAGTACTTCGCTTATACGCCGATCGCGGAATGGGGCGGGGCCAAGTTGCGGATCCCGATCGAAGACGACGCGATTCTGACGGACGCGGGCATCCAGTTCCTGCATTCCGCGAACTACCGGCTGTTGATCATCAAGTGACCTATCGAAGCGTGAGTAACTGATAATCGAGCGGTATGCTCGAGCTCTTCCTGTGGTGGTTGCTGGCGGCGTTCGTGTTCGTGATCGGCGTCGGCGTCGTCGGCTACCTCGTGGCGCGGTGGCTGTTCATCGGCTTCCTCGCCGATATCTGGTTCAAGGCGAACGACCGCAATGCCGAACTGATGCGGGCCTATCTCACGGCGCGCCGTTGAGGCCCCGAGAACGCCCTGCGGTATCCTCACGATAGCCCCGCGATGAATCTGCTGAAGTGCCTCTCCGCCGTCACCCCCGTTGCTGTTCAGCAGCGGGGCGCAACCTACCTCCGGGAGATTCGCGGCCTGCTTGGCGGCATCTCCGGCGTGACCGCCGAAGTGCGGGGCTCCGAGGACTACGACGTCAACTTGCGACTTGGCGCCGGCGAGCTGCTGGTGTCGTGCACGTGCCCCTACTTCTTCGATCGCGGCGCTGTCTGCAAGCACCTCTGGGCGGTCGCGCTGGCCGCAACGGGCAGGGGATGGCTGCTCGATCTGCCAGAAGGCCTGCAGGTGATCGTCGATCTCGACGGCGAGATCTTCGACGAGGAGTTGCCAGCCGCGATGGCAACCGCTGTCCGGTTGGATCCCCGGTACGCCCAGGTCCCTCGCCCGGCGCCACCGCGCCCGGAAGCGTGGGAGGGGGTGCTGGCCAGCGTGATTCCGGCGCCCCACCTTCCGGCGACGGCCGTGTTGCCCGGCGCGGAACTGCTCTACATCATTCTGGCGCCAACGCTGGCGACCCTGGTGGAACTGCCCGTCCATCTGGAGCGGCGCGAGCGCAAACGTGACGGCTCGTGGGGCAAGCCGCAGCCGGCTCGATTGACGCTGGACACGATCGGCAGGCTGCCGGATCCAGACGATCGCTGGGCCCTCGCGCTGCTGCACTCGGTCGCGGCGTATCCACGGACCGCATGGGGCGCAGGCTATGCCACCGCACCGCTCGGTGCCAGCTATCTGAAACAGCCCATCATCGAACTGGTTATCCCACGGCTGTGCGGGACGGGTCGCATGCGCCTGAGGCAGGCGCCGGTCAACGTCTTGCCCCTCGTGAAGTCCGACGAGGACGTCGCACTCACCTGGGACGATGGGCCGGCGTGGCGGTTCCGGCTGGTCATCGCCGGCGGGCGCGACACCGGCTATAGCGTCGCCGGCGTCCTGTGCCGGGACGGCGAACGGCGTCCTCTCGACGCGTTCGCACTGATCGCGGACGGCGTGGCCATTCGCGATGGTATCGCCGCACGCCTCGACTTGGCGGGAGGCCTCGCCTGGATCGTGCAGTTGCGCGGTCGGACCGAACTGAACGTTCCCGGCGGCGTGCACAGGGGCCTGCGTGAAGCGGTCATTCGCTCTGGCGTGCAGGACGCCGACCTCCCGAAGGACTTGACGTGGGAGAGTCGCGCGGTCCCACCGCGGCCGCAACTGCTGATCGGCCCGCCAGGCCAATGGAATAACGCCTGCCCGGTTGAATTGGCGTTCGCTTACGAGCAGACCCTTGCGCCACACGACGGTGGTGTCGCGTTGCTGTCAGACGAAGGGGCCGTGCTCTATCGTCGAGACCAGGCCGCCGAATTCGCCGCGCTGGCACGGTTGAAGCAACTTGGCGTGTCTGGTATCGAGCCGCAGCCATACCAGCGACCCGCCATCCATCAACGCCGGCTTCCGGCACTCGTGCAGACCCTGGTGTCGGAGGGCTGGCACGTGTCGGCCGAAGGCGTTCGTTATCGCACCGTCGCCGCCCCCAGGCTCCACATTCGGTCTGGCATCGACTGGTTCGAGCTCGAGGCGGTGACCGAAGATGGCGTGGCTTTCGACCTGCCCGCCGTCGTCCGTGCGATTTCCCAGGGCCAACGGACCATCGCCCTCGGCGACGGATCGATGGGCCTGCTGCCCGAGGATTGGTTGGCTGCCGTCTCGCCAGTGGCGTCGCTTGCGCAGCGCGGGCAGGAGGGCCGCCTGCGGTTTCGTTCGTCGCAGGCATCGCTGGTCGAAGCAATGTTGGCCAGCCAGCCGGCGGTCGATTGGGACGAGGAGTTCACCAGGGCGCGGGATCGGCTGAAGGGGTTCACCGGCATGGCGCCGGAGGATGCCCCGCCCACGTTTGTCGGCCACCTGCGTGGCTATCAGCGCGAGGCGCTGGGATGGCTGCGCTTTCTCCGGGAGTTTGGCTTTGGGGGATGCCTGGCCGACGACATGGGCCTCGGCAAGACGGTTGTCGTGCTCGCGCTGCTGGAGGCACGGCGGGCGGACCCAGGTCGCGAACGCCGTCCATCGCTGGTCGTGCTGCCGCGGTCGCTGGTCTTCAACTGGATGAGCGAGGCGGCTCGATTCGCACCCCAGTTGAAGGTCATCGACTTCGCGCGCGCCGACCGGCATGCGGCAGCCGCCGATGTGGCCGGCGCCGATGTGGTGCTGACCACCTACGGCACGGTGCGTCGAGATGTGGCGCGCCTGCAATCGCAGCGCTTCGACTACCTGATTCTGGACGAAGCACAGGCGATCAAGAACGAGGGCACGGCGACCGCGAAAGCCGTGCGCCTGCTGCAGGGTGATCACCGGCTGGCGCTGACTGGCACTCCGGTCGAGAATCATCTCGGCGAATTGTTCAGTCTGTTTGAGTTCCTGAACCCCGGGCTGCTGGGCACGGGCCGCCTGTTCGATCGACCACGCGGCGCCACGGTGTTGCCAGACCGTGACCACATTGCCAACATCGCCAAGGGCCTCCGGCCCTTCATCCTTCGGCGGACCAAAGACCAGGTCGCGCCGGAACTGCCGCCGCGAACCGAAGAGACCATCTTCTGCGAACTCGATCCCAAGGCGCGCGGGATCTACAACGACCTGCGCGATCACTATCGCCGCGTGCTGCTGCACAAGATCGATCGCGAAGGGGTGGCCAAGTCCAGGTTTGCCATTCTCGAAGCCTTGCTGCGCCTCCGGCAGGCCTCCTGCCATACCGGACTGCTGCCGGGGACGCCGATCGGCGCCACCTCCGCCAAGTTTGAAGTGCTCCTGGCGCGGCTGGCTGAACTCGCGGACGAGGGACGCAAGGCGCTGGTGTTCTCCCAGTTCACGAGCTTGCTGGCACTGCTGCGGTTGCGGTTGGACGCGGCGGGCCACGCCTACGAGTACCTCGACGGCCACACTCGTGACCGGGCCACGCCCGTTACCCGCTTCCAGAGCGCCGAGGGTAGCGGGTTGTTTCTCATCAGCCTCAAGGCGGGCGGTACGGGTTTGAATCTCACGGCCGCCGAAAACGTGTTCCTGCTGGACCCGTGGTGGAACCCCGCGGTCGAAATGCAGGCCATCGATCGCACGCATCGCATTGGCCAGACCAAGCCCGTGTTCGCGTATCGCCTGGTCGCGCGCGACACGGTGGAGGAACGCATCCTCGAACTGCAGGCGCACAAGCGCGCATTGGCTGATGCCATCATGAACGCCGGCGAGGGCGGCTTACGCGGACTCAAGCGGGAAGACCTGGAGCAGTTGCTCGCCTGAGTGCTGCCTGAGACTGCCATCGCGGGCCGAGATCGGGCCGCGCCTGGCGACGCGGCCCGATGGCAATTATTACTGAGCGGGTCCCGTCGGCACCGACTTCGCGCCCGCTCCCGCTGCCGGCAGGTCATTCCAGAACAACAACCCGTTGAACACCATCCCGTGCTCGCCGAAGGTCTGCCAGCGATAGATAGGGTTGTTCGCGAACATCAGCACGCGTCCCTTGCCTGACGCCGCGTCCACGATCATCGGGCGGTTGCGGGTCTGATCCGGATTGCGCATCAACCCGCTGAGCACGCCCGCCTCGCCGCCGGTGAAGCGCGCGATCACCTGCGGACGATCGGGCGAGGAACCGGCTAAATGTTCGAAACCCTCCGGCGGTCCCGCCTGCAGCAGCGGACCACCCGCATACCGCACCGGCAGCGTCTTGTGCGGATAGCCGAACATCACCGGATGGTTCGGCAGCAGGATGTCGCTGTTCACGTAGGGCCCCGGCGCGTAGAAACCGGTCGCCGGACTCGGCGCATCCACGCCCTTCGCCAGGCCAAACTCAGCCGCGAAGTAGCTGGCCACGCCCAGCGTCATCAGCACGCCGCCGTCATCGACAAATTTCTGCAACTCGGCCGCGCCAGCCAGGCCCATGCCGCCGCGCACATCGTCAGTCTCGGCGTAGAAGCCCAGCGACTTGAACTTGTCGTTCTTCTTGTACGGCAGCGGCTTCGACAGCTTCGGCTGCTCGTAGACGATCGACTTGCCGTTGTTGGTCTGATGCGGCATGACGATCACGTCGTACTTGCTGCGCAGATTGGCGCCGGCCTGCACGTGATCCTTGTGGATCAGGTCGAAGGGAATCTCCCAGCGATCGAACGCCAGGCGCACCCAACCCACCTTTTCGGTATTTGCCCACGTGGTGTACATCGCAATGCGTGGGAGATCAACGTCGACGGTTGGGACATCGGTCGGGCCCGTCTGCAGTGCGACCGCCGAGAGGCCCAGCGCCTCGATCTCCTTGCGCGCGCGATCGGATCCCGGGATCAGGAACGACCCAGCCGGGAACTCGTCGGCGCCGACTTTGAACGCCGCCTTCGATGCCGTGATCGGCGTGTCCTTCAGCCGATACCGCAGCGTAATCAGGTTGAGCGATCCGTTGTGCCGGACGATGTAGACGGGGCTATTGGAGCCGATGGCACCGTTGTGATCGGTCAACACGCCGAGCGTGATGATGTCCGCCGTCAGCAACGTCGCCGGCGCATCGAGAATCGACTTGTCCTCAATGGTCTTCACCTCGATGTTGCTGGCCATGCCCATCGTCCACGCGCTGTCGTCGTAGGTCGTCAATGCCGGATCGGGGTAGTTCTGCTTTTCGAGCAGCGTCTTGGCCAGTGGACCGTAGGGTTGGTTCAGTTTGACGACATACGAGCCGGCCGGAAACGTGCCTTCCTTGACCGCGATCGCGGCCGTGGCGCGGTGCACCTCGATGGCCTGGCGGCGAAGCAGGTTTGCGACGCGGTCCACCTGCGTCTGGTCCCGCTGTCCGCCTGGAATCACAAACGCGTGAGGCGGCTTGTCGGCGCCCTTCTTGATCGCGTTCGCGGATTTCTTGTAGTAGTTCTCCACGACCATGGTGGGGAATTTCGAGGTCAGCTCAAGGGCCGTCAACACACCAGTCACGGCGTAGTTGATCGAATTGCGGATCGACCAGTCCACTTCGCCGACCGGCGCCGGGTTGGGGCGATACCACTGGCGGGTGGTCTGGTTGCCCGACAGGCGCGCCTTCTTCGTGTTGGCCCCGCCCTGGTTGAAGATCTCGTACATCCGCAGCATGCCGTTGTGATTGGCGGCGGCGAAGCCGAGGTAACCCGGCGACCACATGTCGACAAACCCGAAGTGCCAGACCCCGGGCATGCCGTAGCCGGTCAGCTTGTTCACTTCGTAGTTCGCGAAGAACGGCAGCTCCGTGTAGAGAATGGGATCGAGGTTGGCGTTCTGCGGCGGCTGGCCGCTGAACGTGTAGAGCAGCGTTTGGGCCTCGTGGAGATCGTGCCAGATCGGCGGGACCCAATCGAGGTACCAGTTCAGGTGCGCGCGCAACGAATCCACGCCGTAGTTGATGTCGCGGTTGTTGTCGTGGAAGACGTACTTACCCCAATAGGGCGGACCACCGTAATTCTCGCCGCCGTCGTAGAGCTCGTCGATCTTGTAGGCGTAGTACCAATCGACATAACGGTCGCGGCCATCGACATCGGTGGTGCCGGTGATGCTGACGATGACGTTGTCGCGGATCTGCTGGATGTAGGGTTCTTCGCTGACCGCGAGCCGGTAGGCCAGCTCCATCACCGCCTCGGGCGGATTGGTCTCGGCACTGTGGAGGCCGGCGCTGACGTGATAGTGCGGCTTGGTGGCCGCGATCAGTTGCTGAACCTGCGCTTCGGTCAAGCCGCGCGGATCGGCCAGCTTCCTCGTGTTCTGCCGATTGATCTCGAGGTTCTTGATGTTCGCTTCCGACGAGACATACACGACCATGATGTCGCGCCCCTCCTCGGTCTTGGCGACGACTTCGGTCTTGAATCGGCCGGGCAGGGCCTTTTCGAGCGTGCGGAAATAGCGCTGCTGGTCGGCCACGTAGGTCAGCTTCTTCTCGGTGCCGATGTGGTACCCGAGAATGTCTTTCGGCGTCGGGACACCGACCTTCTTGGGCAGATGATCGACTAGCGGTGACAGGAATTCCGGCTTGGTTGTGGCTTTCTTGACAAACTCGGCGAAATCCGCATCGTGGGCCTGGGGGGTGGCCGGTTTGGACAGGCGGGTTTGGGCGGCACTGAGGGGCTGAACCCCAGTTGAAGCCAAAAAGGCGCCGGCGAAGGCGATGACCAAGCCAAAAACGGTATTTCTCAGCTTGAGGGCAATCATTTTTATAACCCCTTCACAGTCAGACACTTACGGGAAATAACGAGGCCGTAACAAGGCCTGATCATCCATAAAATCGGGCAAAAGC
Source organism: Vicinamibacterales bacterium (assembly GCA_038919385.1). GTDB lineage: Bacteria > Acidobacteriota > Vicinamibacteria > Vicinamibacterales > UBA2999 > 12-FULL-67-14b. The sequence goes on from JBCKZH010000034.1 coordinate 29,757, forward strand.
CATTGAGCGGGCGCGGAGGCGATTATAGAATCTGGTTCTTTGGACAGACTTATATGATCAGCGTAGCCGCTATCCGGATGCAGCAGTTCGGCGTGCAATTCTATCAGGCCTCCCTCACGGCTAGTGACATCGACAAGCTCGTGCGTTTCGAGGTGTTGAGTTACCAGGACCAGGCTCAGGCGGGCGTTCGCGGCAAGAGGAAGGGCGTCCAGTCCAAGATCAACTGGGACCTGCTCGAGCGCCGCATTGCCTCGAATGAGAAGGCGTACCAGCGCCAGATCATCCGCAAGAAGATCGACGAGCTCGTGCAGTACTACGAGCAGTGTCGTCAGGCCCGCGACCTGCCTTCCATTCCTGGCGCCGTGATCATCTCGTGCGACGAGAAGCTGAGCTTCGAGCCTTCCGAGAGCGGGTCGTCGCTCGGCCGCCTCAAAGTGCCGGAACGCGAGGGCATCCTTCGCGCCATCGACGGCCAGCACCGGTTGCTGGCCCTGCATGCCGATATCGATCGATTTGGTGACGAGCCCTTCACGGTGCCGGCCATCATCTTCGACCGCGTGCCCGAGGATCACATCGTCCAGATGTTCGTGACGATCAACGCCAAGCACACGCGGCTGAACGCGTCGCATCTCGTGTCGCTGTCAGGACGTCAGCTGTATCGCGATGAATCCCTGGCGGCCGCGCATGACGTGGTGCGGGCGCTGAACGACCGCGACGAATCGCCGTTGGTCGGTGAGATCAAGCTGCTCGGTGTCGGCAAGGGCCGCGTCGGCCAGGCGCCACTGGCGCAGGAGCTCAAGAAGCTGTTCGCGGACGAAGCTGCGCTCGGTGGCGCCCGGAAGACCGCCGAGTTCCGCGAGGAGTCGAAGAAGTTCTTCGTCAATTACCTCAAGCAGATCGCCAGCATCTTCGAGTCGGCGTGGAACGGCCGGAAGTACAGCATCAAGTCGGCCACCTCGCTCCGCGCGTTCATCCGTGTGGCGCCAGACGTGCTCCAGAAGATCGATCAGCAGCAGGCCGACCGCACCGACTTCCGTGCCATCGGCCGCGTGATCTCGCCGTGGGGCCGCCGCATCGGCGCGCTGCGCTTCGAGACCGACGGCGCCTGGAAGCGCCAGGGCACGACCGTCGACAACTTGGCCAAGGAACTCCGGTTGGCCTTGCAGTATCCCGAGGGAGCGGCGGGCTAAGCGTTCGGAGGAATCTGTGATCGCGCCCACGGAGTTGTGGGCGTCGTGCAAGACTCGCCTCTGAAATTCGCGAGAAAAGGCCTGAACACGCACGGCACGGACTTTGGAATGTAGGTGGCTGTCGCCAGTCTGTTTACTACGGCGCGAGTGCCGTAGTAGCTGGGGGGAGCCAGGTTGGCGGCAACTTTTGGGCGGCGGTTCCAGCAATGGGATCGCCGCCCTTAGTCATTTCTGGTGACTTTCCGCTACACTCCACTCACCAAATTGCGAAGACCGTGATCGCTTTGACAATTTTTGTATGTCGGAGGCCGGGCCAGCATCCCATTAAGCTTATTCGAGGCCCCTATGGGAATGCGATCGACCCGGCCGCGGCGGTATCGTCCGCGAAAGCGCCACCGGCACGTTTCCGATTACACTGAGCTGACGCCAAGAACGAATTACCAACAACCCCAAAGGGACTCTCCATGCATCCACTGCGATCGCTGTCCGTCGCCACTTGGGCTCTGGGCGGGTGGCTGGCGGCGACGCCCGCGCTGGCGCAGACACCGCCGCTACTCACCCTGGAACAGGCCGTCGGCGAAGCCCTGACCAGGAACGAACGACTCGTCAATCAGTCGGACGCGATCGCCCAAGCCGATCTCGGACTACGGCTGGCCCGCAATACCTTCAGGCCGAAAGTGACGCCGAATATCTTCGGCTCGTTCGGGCGCACCGACGTGAGCAGTCAGACGTATCGCGTTGACGTGTCGCAGAAACTCGTGACCGGCACCGAGTTGCGGCTGGCGGCCGGCACGGTCTCGGCGCAAATCCCTGGCCAGCGCGGTACCACCGACGGCGACGTGCTCTTCTACAACGCCGACACGACGCTGACGCTGACACAGCCACTGTTGCGCGGATTCGGGCGGAGTGTCGCTCGCCGGTCGCTCACGAGCGCGGAGATGCGGCGCGCTGACGCGGACCGACAGCAATCAATGGCCGAGCAGCAGGTGGCAGTGGATGTTGCGGCGGCCTACTACCGCGTCGTCTCGCAGCAGACCTTTGTCGAGGTCGCCCGCCAGAGCCTGGAGCGCGCCCGCCGGCTGCGGGATGCCTCTGAAGCCAAGTTGGACGCCGGGTTGGTCTCGCAACTCGACGTCCTGCGGTCGCAGCAACTGGTGGCCCAGGCGGAGATCCAGTTCTTCGATTCGCAGGCTGCTGTCGAAGAGGCGCGCGACCGCCTTACCTTCCTGATGGGTCGAACCACCGCCGATCGGTTCGAGGTTCAAGCGACGATTCCGCGGCCTACCCCTGAGCCCATCGACCTGGCACAGGCCACCACCGTGGCCCTGGGCAATCGCCTCGACCTCCAGAGCCGGATTGCCTCTCGGGACGATGCCGAGAACCAGATTCGGTTTTCGCGCAACCAGTTGCTGCCGCAGGTCGATGTCAACCTCGCCTTGACGCGGCGAGAAACCGCTCCGACATTTCGCAGTAGCTTTGGGATGGATGGCTACCAGTTCGCGACGTTCTTCACCATCGCGATGCCTGTCGATCGGACGACGCAGCAGGTGGACTACCAATCAGCATTGCTCGATCGCGACCGCCGCCGGCGCGAAGTGACGACTCTCGAACGCCAGATTGCTGATGATGTGAAGCAGGCGATTCGTGAGCGC
>JBCKZH010000035.1:0-32252 GCA_038919385.1 Vicinamibacterales bacterium
AACGAGCTCGACCAGTTACCCCGAATCGACAGTCCCAGTCCATCGCTGGTCATCGTAAACGTCTCGGCAAGGGTCCCGGTGATGACGCCGCCACTGAGACTGCCGGTGAACGTCGACGTGCCTCTGACGACGGTCGTGAAGCCTTGCTGCGAGTCGCTCAGCGAAAAGTCCTCTGAAAACCGGAGGCTCCCAGTCGTGCCGGTGACCGGAACGATGCTGCCGCTGGCATTGTCGGTGATCACGTTCGGTATGGGAACTTGCAGGCCGCCCGAACACACGGTCGACGTGACCCGCGTGGTGAAGGACAACATCTGAGCGGTGCCGGTGACCGTTCCATTCGACTGGGTGGTGAGGATCATCCGAAGGGTCCCGTTCCTTGCGTACGTCGCCGTGCAGGTGAGGAAGACCTGTCCGCCTTCGCTCGTCGTCCACGTGAACGTCGTCGTGCCGCTGACCGGCCCGTTGAAGGTGGTCGCGGTCGGCGCGGCCGGCGGGGGGGTGGAAGTGGTTGCCGGTGCCGAATCGCCGCCACCTCCGCTTGCCGCGGCCGCGATAGCTCCGACTCCGGCTATCGCGCCGCCGACGATGCCGAGGGTCGCGCCCGAGATGCCGCCGCCGCCCGCGGCTCCGCTCGTGCCGCCACCGCCCGACCCGCTGGCGCCGCCGCTACCGGCGCCACCCGTGCTCGCCGCGGCCTGAGCCGCCTCCGCAGCCGTAGCGAAGTTCGTCTGGGTGATGGTGGCCGCAATGGCCTGGCCTTGCACGGTGGCCGTGGCGTTGATGGTGATGGCACCCGTCGCGGTCGGCGTCAGTCCGGTCACGACGGCCTGACCGGCCGCATTGGTGGTCACCGTGAGTGCCGACGCGCCGCCGAACGTGGCGCCCTGGCCGCCCACGCTGAACGTCACGGCGACGCCGCTGACGGGCAGGTTGTTGCGGTCGCGCACTTCGACGATCGGATTGACAGCGGTTTTCTCCTGGATGATGTTGACCGCCTCTTCACCGGCGATCACGACGATACGGAGGCCGGCCGCTGACGCGGGCTTCGGTTGCTGGGCCGGCGCCAGCGCCGGCGCGAACAGCATGGCTGCGCACACGAGTAGAGCGATCGGAGTCTGGCGGTATTTGGTCATATTTCCTATCAACGCTGCAGGGTGGAAAACCGAACACAAGCAAACCGCCGGTCTATCCGCACTGAAGCCTCGGGAGAAGGCCATTGATTTGCGACACGTAGTTCTGGGCGTTCTTCGATTCGCTGAGGTCGGGATTCAGGCCGATCATCGTGAGATAACTGTTTTTCGCCGCCTTGAGGACCTCGCACGAGGGTCTCGAGTTGTAGAGATCCCGGTTGACGTTCCCCAGCAGGAAGTGCGCGATCGGATCCTTGGGCGAGTGCTTCAACGCCCGCTGGCAGTACTCGCGCGCCTTGAGCGGGTAGCCGACCTTCTGCTCCGACAGGCAGAGGCCGAGGAACCCGGCGCTGCGTAAGCTGTCGTAGGCGCCCTGCCGATCCGCGTGGCTGCGGCGGCCGACACCCATGCCGATGAAATGAAACGCGAGGCGGGAGCCGACGCCGCTCGAAAAATTCGTGAGGTCGAGGAACGCGCGGTAGTCGATGCGCGCGAGCGCGTACAGGCGCACGGCCTCGGACTGGTTTCTTTCTGCGGCGGCGAGCTGCCGTTGCGCATCGGCGCGCCAGAGGTGCGCCTGCGCGTTGGAGCCGTGAATCGCGAGGGCCTTGCCGGCCGCGTCGATCGATTCGCGCCACGCGCCCTTGTCCCAGTAGGCGCGCGACAACATCGAGAAGATCTCGTCGTTGCTGGGATCGAGGCGCATCGCCTCGGTCAGCAGCCGGATCGCCTCGTCGGGATCGCCCTGCTCGATCAGCACGCCGGCGCCCTGCGTCCGCGACTCGATGTGCGCCGGATCGATCGCCATCGCGCGCTTGAAGCACTTCACGCTCTCGTCGTAGTTGAGCAGCAGATGATGTGCCTGGCCCAGGTGATACGCGGCGAGCGCGAAGTCCGGATCTTGCTCGAGGGCGCGCTCGAACAGCGAGATGGCCTTGCGCAGGTCGGCCTCGCTCTGCTTGCGCTCCACCGGCACCAGGTTCATCAGGCTCATCGACGAGCGACGCGTGAACAGGAGCTTTTCGCCCTGTTCGTTCAACGCGACGGCGGGCTTCTTCGGCTGACGCGCGTAGCGGATCCGGATGGTGACTGCCGTCTCCTGGCCGGGCGCGATCATCACTTCCTTGCGATCCGGCTCGTAGCCGGCCTTCACGCCCTGGAACTCGTGCAGGCCCGCCGGCAGGCTCGGCACCACGAGCGGCTTGCTCTTGCCGATCCGTCCGATCAGCGCGCCGTCGATGTAGATGTCGACGTCGTCCATGTTGGACTCGACGACGGCTGCGCCGAGCATCGAGGGCGCCTTCGCACCCTCCGACAGACACCCTTGTCCCACGCCGAGCAGCATTTCGGGCTCGTAGTCGCCGCGCGCCGTCGGCGTCTGCGACAGCTGGCGCTCCCTGGCATAGCGGCGCACGTTCGAGCGCACGTACTCGATTAGCTCGTCGGCGGTAATGCGGCCGTCGCACGGGTCGTTGTCGGCGTAGCCGCGAAACGCCTGCACCAGAAAGTAGGTGAAGAAGCCGTAACCGGTCGCGAGGTTCGGATCCTCGAAGCTCTGCTCCCGCTCCGTGGTCGCCGTCAACGTGAGAAAACTGCCGGGCAGCTCGCTGAACTGCTTCTCCATCGCTTCGTTGGTGGTCTCGGCGTTGATCTTTCCGGAGTGGCACGCGTCGGTGAGCAGCACTTTCCAGTTCGCCTTGACGCGATTGGCCAACACGTCGCCCAGCGCCGTCATCGAATAGGCGGTGGTGTCCAGGCGCGCGGGATCGACGTCCCACGGAGCCAGGTAGCCCTTGCCGTTCTGGACGAAGCCGTGGCCCGCGAAGTAGACGACGACGCGGTCAGCCGGCTGCGCGACCGACGGCAGCCATTCCTCGAGCTCGCGCTTGATATTGGTCAGCGTCGCTTGCGACCCCTTGAGGAAGTGCACGTTCTCGGCCGGGAAGGCGCCGCCCTCGTGGTTGATCAGCACCCGATACATCGCGTCGGCATCCGACTCGGGAAACCGCAGCTGCTTCGAGGCGTCGAGGTTCTTGTATTGCGCGACGCCGACAATCAGCGCGTAGCCGCGAGGTACGCCTGAACGCGGCGTCACGGGCGGCAGTTTGTCTGGTACCAGAACCAGATCGCGGCCCTGGGGAGTCTGGGGGGCCTGAGGCGTCTGCGGGGCGGGCGCCGCCGACTGGGCGCCGAGCGTCACCGAGGCCAGGAGGACGAGGACCAGTCGCAGCATGGGTTATTGCCCGTGATTGAGCGAGATGCTCACCGCCACCGACTTGCCCAGCTCGGCGCGATTGACGACGTAGCTGGCCTGGATGATCTTTCCGCCTTGAGTCTGCGCCCGCGTATCGCGCTCGAACGTCAGGTCGCGCGAGCGAATGCTCTGCTGGACAGACTCGACGAGCGAGGCGTTGAGCGATTCCGCCTTGGTGACCGGCTTCTCGAAACCGGGCAACTGGCTGAGCGGCTCCTTGCTGAGAACGACGAAGACTTTTTCCGTACCAGGGTGCTCGTCAAATCTGATCCAGCCGTCGGGCGGCACGATGTACTCCTCGGAGCGGCGGATTCGGTTCATCCCACCGTTGCTGTCGGGATGCGGAAACAGCACCGCCCATCGTCCGCTCGAGCCTTCGGTCACCACATAAAGAAACCCGTCGATGTTCGACTCGAAGGAGAGACGCACCTTGTCGCCGTTGCGGAACACGGCGGTGGCGGGATCGACGTCGACTTCGGTGCCGCCCGATTGTTGCGTCATCCGATAGCGAAGGCCGGTGGGTCTCGCAGCAGCGGCGCCAGGGGCGCCCGGCTTGCCGTCGCCGTAGAACAACTTCTTGGCGCCCCCATCCTTCAGCGACACCGGTACGACGGCGGCCGCGGGCACGTTCACCACCGAGGCCAATGGCGGCGCCGGTGCTGGCGTGGGAGCCTTGGCAAGTTCGGACGTTGCAGGCTTCGTGTCGGCCGCGCGCGATGCATCCGGCACCGGCGGCGTTGGCGCGGGCACCTTGGCTTCGACGATCGGCGGCGCGGTTGCGCTCGCCGGCGGTTCTGCGTTCGTGGTCGGGGCATTCGCGACAACGGTTTCCTGGCTCACCACGTTGGTGCCGATCGGCAGGCCCATCACCGCGACGGCGATGACCGCGGCCGCGGCAATGCCGCCACCCAGCCAGAGCGCGCGCGAAGACTTCTTGACGACCGGCGCCGGGGACTTCACCACCGGAGGCGGCGGGGCGAACGGGATCGCCGTCGGCGGCGACGATCCGTCGTCCACGCGCGTCTCGGCGAGCGCCGACGCGCGCAGCGGCATGGTGGCTTCATCCAGCGGCGACACCGTCGACGGCATCGGAGAGGTTGGCGTGACCGGAGCGGCCGGCGTAACCGGGTTGGACGCAACCGTGCTCATCTCCGCCAGGAACTGGCGCACGCCGGCGGCGTAGGGGCTCGCTTTTAGTGTCTGGCTCAACAGCGTCTGCGCATCGGCCGCCTTGCCTGATGCGATCAGGGTCTGCGCCTCGATCACGGTCCGTTGCGCCGAAACGGTTTCGTGCGCCTGTGCCGACGCGATCAGGTCGCGCGACGCCGCGAGGAACGCCGCGAACGCGTTCTTCATGTCTTCGGCGGACTGGTAGCGGTCTTCGCGCGATTTCGCCATCGCGCGCGTGATGATCCGCTCGATCTCAGGAAAGTTGCGGCTCCAGGAGACGTCCATCGGCGGCGGTGGCTCCGAGACGACCTTCAGGATGATAGTCGCGAGGCTGTCGTGGTCGCCTTCGAACGGGCGGCGGCCCGAACACATCTCGTAGCCCATCGTGCCGGCGGAATAGACGTCGGTCCGCCGGTCGACCGTTTCGCCGCGGAGCTGTTCGGGCGACGCGTAGTGCGGGGTGCCCATCACCATGCCGGTGGCCGTGAGGGTTTCGGCCCTGACCATGCGCGCGAGGCCGAAGTCGACGAGCTTGATCGTGCCGTCGGGCAACCGCCGCACGTTGCCGGGCTTGATGTCGCGGTGAATCACGCCCTTGTTGTGCGCGTGCTCGAGCGCGTCGAGGATCTGCATCAGCGTGCGAATCCGCTCTTCGAAGGTCAACGTTCCACGCTGCAGGACCTGCGCGAGGTCTTCCCCTTCGAGATATTCCATGACGATGTAGACGGCGCCGTCGATCTCGCCGGCTTCGTAGACCGTGACGATGTGCGGATGATGGAGACTGGCGCAGGCTTGGGCCTCGCGGACCAGCCGCCCCAGGTAATCCGGATTGGAAATGTCGGGCCGCACCGTCTTCACTGCCACCGTGCGGCGCAGCGTCGGGTCGATGGCCTTGTAGACCTCGCCCATGCCGCCGCTGCCGAGGATCGACTCGACCCGGAAACGGCCGATGGTTTCGGGAAAGGGAGCCGGCATTTCGTTAAACCTCAGCGGAACTCCCGCTGTGTGGGTTACGGTCTTTCAAGTTCGCTCTTTGACTGGACGACGGCATCCTATGCGGTGGACGAAGCTGGGTCAAGAAGTGTTCCGCCGTATTTCTTGGGTTTTGCTGGGGTTTTGCCAATTATTGCATCACTCAACCGGGCACCGGGCGCACGGCGCGGTGACAGGGCATGCCGCATGGTCTACAATACAACCCGCGCGCGAGATGGCGGTCCTCAAAGCGGTGGCCACTGGAGATTCGAATCGGGAGATTCGGACGAGGACTGGGCATCGGGGAGCAAACAGTGAAGAACCACGTTCTCGGTTCTCATGCAGAAATTCCACGTGCGAAACAGGGTCCAGCTGGCGGTTCTTGTCGCGTTGAAAATGCCTGAGTTGGTGCATCACGGCACAGAATCGGGCGAGGCAAATCGATAGGTAGTGTTCCAAGAGGTCAGCAGTAATGGTGAAATCGCTATGCCGTCTGACGTTTGTCGCCGCGGCATTCCTCGCGATCGCCCTTCCGGCGGCCGCGCAATCCGAAGACAGCCGGTGGGGTTTTTCGACGTCGACCGTGCCGAAATGGTCCATTCCGCCTGAATCCATTGGCGTGCTCTTCGGCGACGACCTCGTCGTTGAGGGCGGCGAGATGCGAATCGGCGTCGCGCGCGGCCGGATGTTGTCAGGTGACTGGAGCATCAACTATGTCCGGAAGAAGATCGCCGCCGGCTCGTTCATTGCGATCGACGGCGGCGTGCGAGTCGCCGATCGTGTTGTGATCGACGGCGTCGCGATCGATAAGTTCATCCCGTTCGGCACCATTAAGCGACGCGCTCAGATCGGCCTGACTGTCGGCGCGGGTGCCGGGTGGGCGAAGGGGGAGGTCACCGAGCGCGACTCGCGAGGGCGCACAGTATCGCTCACCGCTGCGACTCTGCTCGAGCCGCTGGAGCAGAAGCTGGCGTTTGTACCCCTGGCACGGGTCGAGCTCGGCGTGGCGATGATTACGTTTCCGGGATTAAAAGTGCGAGCCTCAGCGGGGTTCAACTATCCCGGCATTACGCGCTTCACGCTAGGCAGCGTCTATCTGTTCGGAGGGCGTTGAGATGAGAATCCGGAGCCGTTGTATCAGCCTTGCTTTAGGCGCGTTGCTCGCGACCGCCGGTTTTGCGCCAGCGCAGGTGCCGAGTCTGCGCATTGTCGTGATTGAGGGCGAAGGCGCCGTCAATATCATCCAACAGAAAACAGCGACCGCGCCGGTTGTGGAGGTGCGAGATCGCAACAATCTTCCGGTGCCGGGCGTGATCGTCGCCTTTACGGTGGGCGGCGGCAAGTCCGCCACGTTTGCCGGCGGAGCGCAAACCCTGACCGTCACGACCAACTTGGCGGGCCGTGCCGCGGCGTCGGCCCTGACGCCGCTTAGTGGCGGGCCGATGCAGATCCAGGTGACAGCGACGTTCCAAGGACAATCCGCCGCGGCGGTAATTTCCCAGACCAACGTGATGACGGCCGCGCAGGCAGCGGCTGCGGCGGACAGCGCCACCAAATCGGCGAGCGGGTCCAGCGGCAGCGGTAGCACCAGCGCGACGCCTTCGTCCGGGAGCATTGCGGGCCTGGTTGGCGGCGTAGGATTGGCGGTCGCGGGCGGCGTGGCGGGGTTGGGCGGCAAAGCGATCGACCCTGGCGCGGCGACCGCGCGGCGCTCGACGCCTGCCCTGACATGGATGATCACGACGTTCCGCAATGGTTCGAGTATCACTCCTTGTCAATCACCGGCCACCTCGTGCGAGCTGAGACTCTCGGACAACAACGGCGCCTCCCAGATTCACCTCGCGATGACCGGCATCAGCGCCGCCGAGAACACCCTGGTGCTCGAGTGCATCGGATTCCAAGTGGGTAGCAGCGGTTCGTCGCGCGACTCGTATCAGTTCGCTAATACGTTTCCTGGAGCAGGCTCGGGACCCATAACTATGGGCTACGTACCGGGCCTGCGCTATTCGACCACCGGAGTGTTTCCGTTCCAGGCAACGTGGACAGCGGGGGGCTCAACTGTCCTCTCCCTGACGATCCTCATTACCGTTGTGCCGTGAGGCAGTTGGGGCGTTCCTTACTTTGCGTTCACTAGCTAGCGTTGAATCTTGGCACAGCTCCTGTGCTCGCTCTTGCCGGTCGTACCTTGCTGAGTTACCATCAGAGACTCGTGCCGGAGTAGCTCAGCCGGTTAGAGCACGCGTCTCATAAGCGCGGGGTCGGCAGTTCGAGTCTGCCCTCCGGCACCACGAACCAGGAGTTAAGAAGTTAAGAGTTAACAGTTGCCAGGTTGTCAGTTTGTTGGCAACTCGCAACTCGCAACTCGCAACTCGCAACTGCGCCTTCTCCCCATGCACCCGATCGCGCGCACCCGTCGCTACGCCGCGCAGCACTCGCTGTGGTCGGCGGAGACGCGGGTGATCGCCGCCGTGTCTGGCGGGTCCGATTCGGTGGCGCTGTTTTCTCTGCTGCGGCAGATCGCCACCCGGGGCGATTTCTGCCTGGCCGGGCTCGCGCACTTGCACCACCACATTCGCGGCGAGGCTGCTGATGGCGATGCTGAGTTCTGCCGCGCGCTCGCCGCGCACGCCGGCGTGCCCGTGATTGTTGGCGACGCCGATGTGCCGGCGCTGTCGCAGCGCGACGGCGTCTCGCTCGAAGTGGCCGGCCGGGACGCGCGCCAGCGCTTCTACGTCGATGCGCAGGCCGCCTTAGGCGCCGTGTGTGTGGCCGTCGCTCACACCCGCGATGACCAGGCCGAGACCGTCTTGCTGCGCCTCGTGCGTGGCGCCGGTCCCGCGGGCTTGTCAGGCATCGCGCCGCGCCGCGATCACCTGGTGCGGCCGCTCCTCGAGATCTCACGGGCTGAGTTGCGGGCGTATCTGATCGACATGGGCGAGCCGTGGCGCGACGATGAGACCAACGCCGACTGCGCCATTGCGCGCAACCGCATTCGCCACAACGTGCTGCCGCAGTTGCGCGAGTTGAACGCGAAGGCCGATGTCGCGCTCGCCCGCGCGGCCGAGATCTTCAGGACGGACGCGGCGTTTCTCGACGGCCTGGCCAACGAAGCGGCCACCCGGATCGTCAGAGGTGGGACCGGTAGGGCTGGTGGGGTGGATGGGGCCGGTGGGGATCACCGGGTCGTGATCGACGTGGCCGAGTTGGCGCGGTTGCCGCTGGCGCTCGCGCGGCGCGTGGCGCTGCTGGCTCTGGAAACTGCCAACCCGTCGCGCTCGTATGGCTTAGAAGAGGCCCAATTGCTCGTCGCGGCGGCGGCCGGCGGTGCCGGCGCCAGCCTCGCGGGCATCGACATGAAACGTTCTGGCGCTGCGGTTGTCTTAGTACCTAGAGGGCCGGCCGGGCGGGTGGGGCAGGTAGGGCTGATGGGGCAGAACGGCCCCGGCCATTTCGAACTCCAGCTCGATATTCCAGGAACCGTGGCAGCGCCGCACGGGCGCTGGATCCTCAGCGCTGCCGGTCCCATGCCGCGGCACGAAGGGATGACGGCCGAGGGACAGGTGATGGTGGACGCCAGCACCTTGAGCCCCGGTTTGATCGTCCGGCCGCGACGACCAGGGGATCGTTTGCAACCTCTGGGAACACCCGGGCACAAGAAAGTGCAGGACGTGTTTGTCGATCGGAAAATCCCGCGAGATGCCCGTGACCGGGAGCCCATTGTGACCGACGAAATGGGCAGGATTGTGTGGGTGGCGGGGCAGGTTTTGGCCGCGCCCTTTCGGGTGACCTCGCTCACTTCGACCGTGGTAGTCTTGACCCTGAGGCGCCAGTAGCGCCTGGAGGCAGTGTTGAACACGACAGTAAAGAGCGTCGTTTTCTGGGTGGCGATGATCGTGCTGGTCGCCCTTGTCTGGAACTTCTCGTCGCGCTTCCAGCGCCCCGAGTCCGTGGTCAGTTTCAGTGAGTTCATCACGTGGGTTGATTCGGGCCAGGTGGCGCGCGTCAAGATCACCGGCAACGAGCTCACCGGCCTGAACCAGAGCAAAGAAGACTTCCGCACCTACATCCCCTTCCAGTACGAAGGCCTCGTCAATCGTCTGCTCGACAAGAAGGTCTACGTCGAAGCAAAGGCGCCGACGGCCTCGCCGTGGGCGGCACTCCTGTTGTCGTGGGCGCCCATCCTGCTGCTGATCGGCTTCTGGATCTTCTTCATGCGCCAGGTGCAGAGCGGCGGCAACAAGGCGCTGTCATTCGGCAAGAGCAAGGCGAAGCTGTCCTCGTCCGCGCAGAAGAAGGTCACCTTCCGCGATGTCGCCGGCGCCGAAGAGGCCAAGAGCGAACTGCAGGAGATCATCGAGTTCCTGAAGGAACCGCAGAAGTTCCAGAAGCTCGGCGGCCGCATTCCGAAGGGCGTGCTGCTGATGGGCGCGCCGGGCACCGGCAAGACCCTGCTGGCGCGCGCCGTGGCCGGCGAAGCCAACGTGCCGTTCTTCTCGATCAGCGGTTCTGACTTCGTCGAGATGTTCGTCGGCGTCGGCGCCTCGCGCGTGCGCGACCTGTTCGAGCAGGGCAAGAAGAACGCGCCCTGCATCGTCTTCATCGACGAGATCGACGCAGTCGGCCGTCATCGCGGCGCCGGCCTCGGCGGCGGCCACGACGAACGCGAGCAGACGCTCAACCAGTTGCTGGTCGAGATGGACGGCTTCGAATCGAACGAAGGCGTCATTCTGATGGCGGCGACCAACCGCCCCGACGTGCTGGATCCGGCGCTGCTGCGCCCGGGCCGTTTCGATCGCCGCGTGATCGTCAACCGTCCCGATGTCCGCGGCCGCGAAGGCATTCTCGCCGTGCACACCCGCAAGATCCCGATGTCGGACGATGTCGACATCAAAATCCTCGCGCGTGGCACGGTCGGCTTCACCGGCGCCGACCTCGCCAACGTCGCGAACGAAGCAGCGCTCAACGCCGCGCGCGACGGCAAGAAGCTGGTCTCGATGTACCACTTCGAATACGCGAAAGACAAAGTGCTGATGGGCGCCGAACGGCGCTCGATGATCGTCACCGAAGAAGAGAAGAGGGTCACCGCGCTTCACGAGGCTGGTCACGCCCTGCTCGGCATCCTGCTGCCGCACGCCGACCCGCTGCACAAGGTGACGATCGTGCCGCGCGGAATGGCGCTCGGCCTCACCATGTCGCTGCCGACCGACGAGAAGCACAACTACTCGAAGAACTATCTGACCGATCAGATCGGTATTCTGCTCGGCGGCCGCATCGCCGAAGAGATCACCATCGGTGACATCACCACCGGCGCCGGCAACGACCTCGAGCGCGCCACCGACCTGGCCCGCCGCATGGTGTGCGAGTGGGGCATGAGCGAAGCCATGGGCCCGCTCACCTTCGGCAAGAAGGAAGAACAGATCTTCCTCGGCCGAGACATCGCCCAGCGCTCGGACTACAGCGAAGACACGGCCCTCAAGATCGACGGCGAGGTCAGGGCCATCGTCGGCAATCAGTACCAGCGCTGCACCATCCTGCTGACCGAACACAAGCAGCGGTTGATTGAAATTGCCGATGCCCTGCTTGCGCGCGAAGTGCTCAACGCCGACCAGGTTCGCCGCATCGCCTACGGCCACCCGCTCGACGACGCGCCGCCGGCAGAGATACCGGCGGCCGACTCGGCGCCCGCGCGCGAGAAGGATCAGCCCTCGCTCGTGCCGCTCACGCAGGAGTGATCGCAGCTCCGCGTCGTTGGTTTTCAGTTCCTCTCCCGGGCCGGGCGCCACTGGTGCTCGGCCCGCGCACTTTGGTGATGGGCGTGATCAACGTCACGCCCGATTCCTTCTCCGACGGGGGCGTCGCCCTCGACCCCGAACACGCCGCCGACATTGCCGTGGCGATGGAGGCCGCGGGTGCCGACATCATCGACATCGGCGCCGAATCGACGAGGCCCGGCGCCACGCCGGTGGGCACCGCTGACGAGATCGCGAGGGTGCGTCCCGTGCTGCAGGCCGTGGCCAAGCGCGTGGGGGTGCCCATCTCGATCGACTCCTACAAGAGCGAGGTGGCCGAGCTGGCCATCGGCGAAGGCGCCGCAATCGTCAACGACATCAGCGGGCTGCAATACGACCCTCGGCTGGGGCCACTCACCGCCGCCAGGGGGGTGCCCATCGTCCTGATGCATACCCGGGGACGTCCGCGGGATATGTACGCGCACGCCGAGTATGAGGACGTGGTCGGCGAGGTTATGGCGGACCTGCAGGCGGCCGTGACACGCGCCTTGACGGCCGGCATCTCGCCCGGGAGCGTCCTGCTCGACCCCGGGCTGGGCTTCGCCAAGCGGGCGCAGCAGAGCCTGGCAGTGCTGGCCGGGCTCGACCGGTTCGCCGCGCTGGGTTATCCGCTGCTGGTCGGGCCGTCGCGCAAATCCTTTATGACGGCCTCCACCGGCGCCGTGGATCCGGCGGCCCGCGACTGGCCCACGGCGGCCGCCGTGACCGCCGCCGTGCTGGGCGGCGCCCACATCGTCAGAGTGCATCGCGTGGCCGCGATGGTGCACGTGGTTCGCGTCGCCGACGCCATTCGCGACGCCGCCGGGGTCTGACCCCTATATAGTGATCAGCGCGGCCATGTCCTTCCTGACCGACCTGCTCCAACGCCCGCCCGTCACCTGGTGGGACGTGCTCGACATCCTGATCGTCTCGATCATGATTTACGAGCTGCTCAAGCTGATCCGCGGCACGCGCGCCGTGCAGATGGCCGTGGGCATTGCGTTCATCGTCGGGCTGTTCTACGTGTCGCGGGGCTTTCAGCTCGAGACGGTCAACTGGCTGATTCGCAACATCGTCGGCTACGTGGTGTTTGCGGCGATTGTCCTGTTGCAGGCCGACATCCGCCGCGCGCTGGTGCACCTTGGCCGCGGCCGGCTGTTCCGGCGCCTCAACCGCAAGGTGAGTGACGACGACACCATTGAAGAACTGGTGGTGGCGGCGACCAGCCTGTCGGCCAAGAAGACCGGCGCCATCATCGTGATCGAGCGCTCGATTGGCCTGCGTAACTACATCGAGAGCGGCATTCCGCTTGATGCCAAGCTGACCTACGACCTGCTGGTCAGCATCTTCCAGCCCACCTCGCCCTTGCACGACGGCGCGGTGATTGTGCAGCGCGATCGCGCGGCGGCGGCGGCGTGCTTCCTGCCGCTGACGATCAACCCGCGACTCAACCGCGAACTCGGATCGCGCCACCGCGCCGCCATTGGCATCACCGAGGAGAACGACGCGATTGCGATCGTGGTGTCGGAGGAGACCGGCCGCATCTCGTTGGTTGAGGACGGCGATCTCGAGTACGACATCGATTCGGATCGGCTGCGGCTGCGGCTGAAGTCGCTGGTCACATTGCGTCCCGCGGGCGGCAAGCCGCGGCAGCCTGGGTACGCACTCAGCTAATGGCCTACCATCCCTTTCGCAACCTCGGACTCAAGTTCCTCTCGACCTGTATCGCCGCCATGCTCTGGCTCGTCGTTGCGGGCGAGCGAGTCGTGGAGCGGGTGCTGCGCGCGCCGGTCGAGTTCCAGAACCTGCCCAACGGCCTGGAACTGGTCGGCAACCTGCCCGACACCGTGGAGGTGCGGTTGCGCGGGTCGTCTGGCGCGCTCAGCCGCATGGCGGCGGGCGACCTTGCGGCCGTGCTCGACCTGCGCACCGCGCGTCCGGGCCGCCGCCTGTTTAATCTCACGCCGACGCAGGTGACGGTTCCCTACGGCATCAACGTGGTCCAAGTCGGACCGTCAACCCTGATGATGGAGTTCGACACGTCGGGAACGAGAGTGGTGCCGGTGGAACCCGACATCGAAGGCCGGCCGGCCGAGGGGTTCGAAGTGACGACGGTCACAAGCGATCCGCCGACGGTGGAAGTGGCGGGTCCGGAAGGCGCGTTGAAGCGGCTCGACGCTGCCGTGACCGAGCCGGTCACGGTGACGGACGAAACGCGATCGGTTCGTGAAACGGTGACCATTGGCGTGCAGGACGCGAGCCTCCGGCTGCTGAAGCCGCAGACGGCCGTGGTCACGGTCACGATTTCTCCCAGGCGGCCATGAAACTGTTTGGAACCGATGGCATACGGGGCAAGGCCGGCGTGGCGCCGCTCGAGCCCGCGACGGTGGCGCGCGTCGGCGCGGCTCTCGTCCGGTCGTTGATGGATGGCATCTCGCCGCATCGCTTTGTGATTGGCCGGGACACCCGGGAGTCGGGCGAGTGGATCGAGCAGGAGCTCGCACGCGGGCTCACCAGCGGCGGCGCGACCGTGATCGGCGCCGGAGTGGTGCCGACACCGGCGATCGCCTACCTCGCGCGCACGGAAGGGTTCGATGCCGGCCTGGTGATTTCCGCGTCGCACAATCCGTACGAGGACAACGGCATCAAGGTGTTCGGCGGATCGGGTGTGAAGCTGACCCAGGCGCTCGAATCGTCCGTCGAAGCCCTGGTGGCGGATCCGTCGTGGAGCGTCGGCACGGCCCCTGGTGTCATCGAGCGGCAAGACCTGTCGCGACCCTACCTCGCGCATCTCGAGCAGATCCTCGATGATGCCGGCCCGCTCGCCGGTTCGCCGATCGTGGTCGATTGCGCCAATGGCGCCACGGCGGCCATGGCCCCGGCATTCCTGGCGTCGCTCGGTTTCGACGTCCGGCCGATCGGCGTCTCGCCGGATGGCCGCAACATCAACCTCGATTGCGGGTCGACGCACCTGGCGGGCCTGGCTCGCGAAGTCGTCTCCTCCGGCGCGCGGCTCGGAATTGCGTTTGATGGCGACGGCGACCGCGCGCTCTTCGTGGATGCCTCGGGCACGATCGTCGACGGTGACGCGGTGCTGCTGATTGCGGCGTTGCACATGCAGCAGGAAGGCCGGCTCCCCGGCAATACCGTGGTAGCCACGGTGATGAGCAACCTCGGCCTCGAGATCGCCCTTCGCGACCGCGGCATCGGCCTGGTGCGCACGGCGGTCGGCGACAGGTATGTGATGGAAGAGATAGTGAAGGGCGGCTACGCCCTCGGCGGCGAGCAGTCGGGGCACATCATCTTCGCGGATCACCTGTTTACCGGTGACGGGCTGGCGACCGCACTGAACGTGCTGCGGATCATGGCCCAGTCGGGTCGCGAACTCGCCGATCTGGCGGGCGAGCTGGTCACGTATCCCCAGGTGCTGGTGAACGTGCGCGTCAAGCAGCGTTCGGACTACACGCAGGTGCCGGCGATTGCCGCCGTGATCCACCGCGTGGAGGCCGCGCTGGCGGGACACGGGCGGCTGCTGATTCGCTACTCGGGCACCGAGCCGCTGCTGCGCATCATGCTCGAAGGGAAAAACCAGGCCGAGATCCGCGCGTGGGCCGACGACATTGCCACGGTCGTAAAGGAGCAGCTTGCCTAAGCTGTCGGTCAACGTGAACAAGGTCGCGACCGTGCGCAACTCGCGCGGCGGGAACCTGCCGTCGGTGATCGAGGCGGTGCGGACCTGCGTGGACGCCGGCGCACCCGGCATCACCGTGCACCCGCGCGCGGATGCGCGGCACATCACGACCGCCGACGTGCATGCCATCGCCGAGGAGCTGGCGCCGCTCAAGGGCCGCGTCGAGTTCAACATCGAAGGCGACCCGCGGCCCGGCTTGATCGAGCTGGTCCTCGCGGTAAAGCCGGATCAATGCACGCTGGTGCCGGTGTGTCCCGGAGAGATCACGAGCCAGGCGGGCTGGCCGGCGGATACGCCGCACGGTGTGCTGGCCGGCGTCATTGGCGCCATGACAGCGGCGGGCGTGCGCGTCAGCCTGTTTGTTGACCCCGAACCCGCGGCCATTCGTTGGGCGAAGGCGATGGGCGCCGACCGGGTCGAGCTCTATACCGAGCCGTTCGCGCGCGCGTTTGAGCAGGGACCGCTAGCAGCGGATGCCAGCTTCGCGCACTACCGCGCGGCCTCAACGCTGGCGTTCGAGCTTGGCGTGGGCGTGAATGCGGGACACGATCTCGACTTGAAGAATCTGACGCTGTTCCGCACGCTGCCGCACCTGGATGAGGTCTCGATCGGTCACGCCCTGATCGGCCGCGCGATCTTCGTGGGACTCCACCGCGTCGTGAAAGAGTACTTGGCGGCGCTCGATGGCTAGGGCCCTGCTGCTCTTGCTCGCGCTGCTGTTCGCGGCGAGCACATCCGAAGCATCGAGCCGAGCGGTTAGCTTTCCCTCACTCGACGGTACCAACCTCGCGGGTGAGGTCTTCGAAGCCTCGTCTCGACCAGCGCCTGCCGTCGTGCTCGTGCACATGCTGACGCGATCGAAGGCCGACTGGGGCAGCCTGCCCGACCGCATCCAGGACGCCGGGATCACCGTGTTAGCCTTCGACCTGCGCGGCCATGGCGGATCGTCTGGCTCTCCCCAGGCGCTGCCCGACATGGTGCAGGACGTGCGCGCGGCGGTACAGTGGCTGGCCGCTCGCCAGGGCGTGAGGCCGGGATCGATCGGCCTGGTCGGGGCATCCCTTGGAGCCAGCCTGTCGCTGCTCGCCACCGTCGAGCTGCCACCGGTCCGCGCCATCGCGGTGCTCTCACCATCGCTCGACTATCGAGGCCTGCGGACGGATGCGAATCTGGTCAAGCGGATTGGCGGTCGTGCCATGTGGTTCGCGGCCAGCGCGGAGGATCCACTCGCGCTGCGCACGCTGCGCGACTTTGCCGCCGAGACCTCTGGTCCACGCGAACAAATGATTTCACATGCGGTCGCGCATGGTACGGCCCTCCTGGAACGCGACGCCGATGTCGGCCGCGCCTTGGTGGACTGGCTACGCCGGTCGTTGCTATCCTAAGGGTTCCCAAATGAGAGCGGATGCAATCGTCTTCGGCATTGCCGGATCGCTGTTCGGCTTGATTATCGGCTGGGTGCTCGGCACCCAGAACGCGGCTGGAACGGCACGGGTGGCCGCCCCCGTCGCGCAGGCGGCCCGGGCCGTGGCTGGTGCTCCGGCGCCGGCCCAACCGGCCCCGCTGGACTCGGTGCGTGTACAGGCCCTGCAAACGGTCGCCGAGAAGGATCCCAAGAACATCGAGTCGCGCGTGCAGCTCGGCAACCTGTTTTTTGACGCCGAGCAGTACCCCCAGTCGATCGCGTGGTACGAGCAGGCCATCGCGCTCAGCCCGGCCGACCCGAATGTTTCGACCGACCTGGGCGTGGCGTACTACTACACCAACCAGCCGGATCGAGCCCTCAAGCAGTTTGAGCACTCGCTGGCCGCCGATCCCAAGCACATCAAGACGCTGCTGAACGTCGGCATCGTCCGTGCCTTCGGCAAGAATGACCTGGCTGGCGCCGCCAAAGCATGGGAAGAGGTGGTCGCCATCTCTCCGAATTCCCCCGAAGGACAGGCCGCCAAGAAGGGGCTCGAAGGCGTGAAGAACACGAGTGCCGGGACCGCGGGGAAATAGCCCGTGCTTCGCCCACTCCTCTTGCTTGTTCTGTTCTGGGTGATCGCCCGTGTCCTCTGGCGATTCATCGAAGGCGTCGTGCGGGGCGCGTCAATGCCACCGCCAGGCGGCGCGCGGCGCGGCACGGGTCCGTCGCCTGTGAAGATGCAGCCGTGTCCCGTCTGCGGCACCTACGTCGTGCCAGGCAAGGCGATTGGCACCGTGAGTCACGGCACCCCCGTTCATTTCTGCAGCGAGAAGTGCCGCAGCGAGTACGCCGCCCGATGAACGCCGAAGAGCAGGCCCGGGCCGACATCGTCGAAGTGGGCCGCCGGCTCTGGGCGCGCGGCTATGTCGCGTCGAACGACGGCAACATCAGCGTTCGCCTGGACGACAACCGGCTGATCACCACGCCGAAGAACGTGTCGAAGGGGTTCATGACCCCCGACATGATGGTGATCACCGACCTGGACGGCAAGCGGATCGCCGGCGAGCGTGAACCCTCGTCCGAATTGAAGATGCACCTCGAGGTGTATCGCAATCGTCCCGATGCCCGCGCCGTGGTCCACGCGCATCCGCCGACGGCCACCGGATTCGCCGTGGCTGGCATCGCGCTCGATCGCGCCGTGCTCGCGGAGGTCATCACCACCCTGGGCAGCATTCCCATTGCCGAGTACGCCACGCCGTCGACCGAGGAATTGCCGGCGGCGGTCCGGAAGTACGTGAAGGCTCACAACGGGCTACTGCTCGCCAATCATGGCGCGCTCGCGCTGGCGGGCGACGTGATGTCGGCGTACTACCGGATGGAGACCATCGAGCACTTCGCGAAGATCAGCCTGGTGGCGCGGACACTGGGCCGCGAGAACGTGCTGTCGCGGGGCGAGGTGGACCGCTTACAGGGCCTGCGCGGGATGTACGGCATCGCGTCACCCGCGCCGATCTGCACCGACCAGTCCAACCCGACTACCGCCGGGCAGTTGGATTGCCAGGTGGTCCAGGCACCCGACTCGGACGAGCGCCTCGTGCTCCACAACTTGCCGCGTCCGGCGACCGGCACGGACGGGGAAATTCGGCTAACATACCGCGAGTTGACCGCGTTGATTGAGGATGCGGTTCGGCAGCTTAAATAGGCTTGCGGCTTGAGACTTGCGGCTTGAGGACGACAGCGGTGGATTGATCCGCAGGTCGCAGGTCGCAAGGCGCAGGTCGACGCCATCTGGAGGCAGTCAATGGGTGAAGCACTCGGCATGATCGAAACCAAGGGCCTGGTCGCGATGATTGAAGCGGCCGACGCCATGGTCAAGGCTGCCAAAGTGACGCTGGTCGGCTGGGAGAAGATTGGCGCCGGCTACGTAACCGCGATCGTCCGCGGCGACGTCGCGGCCGTGAAGGCCGCCACCGACGCGGGCGCGGCCGCCGCGCGCCGGGTGGGCGAGCTGGTGTCGGTGCACGTGATCCCGCGTCCGCACGCCAACCTGGAAGACGTCCTGCCCATCGGCAAAGCCAACGCCAAGGGCTAGGCAATGCTGCTCGCCCGTATCGTCGGCACCGTGGTCGCGACCCGGAAGGATCCGCGCCTGGTCGGCAGCAAGCTGTTGCTGGCGCGCGGCGTGGATCCCAAGGGCAAGCTCGAGGGCAACTACCTCGTCGCGATCGACACCGTGGCCGCTGGCGTGGGTGAGACGGTGCTAATCGTCAGCGGCAGTTCGGCCCGCCTGGCAGTGGGCATGAAAGACGTGCCGGTGGATGCCGCGGTCGTGGGCATCGTCGACGCGGTCGACGTCACCGAGTAACGCCATGCAACTTGCCCGCGTGATCGGAGACGTGGTCGCCACGCGCAAAGACCCCGGCTTCGACAGCACCAAGCTCCTCATCCTGCAACCCATCAACGCCGACGGCAAGAATGCCGGCCGCACGTTGGTGGCGGTCGATTCGGTCGGCGCCGGCGTGGGCGAGACCGTGTTCTTCGTCCGCGGCAAAGAGGCAAGCTTTCCCTTCTATCCCACCGAGATGCCCGCCGACGCCGGCATTGTCGGCATCGTCGACCAGCCGCCGATTGACGCCGATTAGACGCAGATGATCATTGGTCGCGTCGTCGGCACCGTCGTCGCCACCCAGAAGCGCCCGCAATTCGAGGGCGCGAAGCTGCTGCTGGTGCAGCCGGAGACGCCACAGGGCGTGGCCTTTGGCACCACGCTGTTGGCCATCGATTCGGTGGGTGCGGGCGTCAGCGAACGCGTGCTGGTTGTTATCGAGGGCCGCGCCGCCGGCGAAGCACTGGGGCGCAAACTGGCACCCGTCGACGCCGCGATTATTGGTATCGTCGATCGGCTGGAGTTTGTCGAGTGACAGACGACGAGATCCGATCGCTCGTGCGGGCCGCCGTCCAGAAACATCTGGGTGTACCAGGTGGAGGCGGGTCTTCCGCCTTCGCGCGGAGCGCTTCGGCGGACAAGTTAGGCCCGCCTGCCGCGCCGGCTGCGCCGCCACAGCCGCCGACGCTTTCGATCAGCTTTGGCCGCTACGCCCTACCACGCGCCGAAGACGACACCATGTGCATCATCGAGCCGGCCGTGCAGTGCAATCACTGTGGCTATTGCAAATGCCACGGCCACTGAAAAATACAGCCGCCGATTAGACACAGATCCGGAAAGACTCAAGCCGCAAGCCGCAAGCCGCAAGCCTGTGGTGTAATAAGTCCCTTGAATTCCAGCGTTCTCGTCACAAGACGGCTCCCGTCATCAGTAATCGCGCGGCTGGATGAGGCCTGCGATGTTGATCTCTACACCGGCAACACGGCGATCTCGCGCGACGAGCTGATGCAGCGCGTAGCCGGCAAGCAGGCTCTCGTCTGCTTGCTCACCGACACCATCGACGCGGCTGTGCTCGATGCCGCCGGTCCGCAATTGAAAATCATCGCCAACGTCGCCGTCGGCTACAACAACATCGACGTGCCGGCCTGCCGCTCGCGTGGCATCGTTGTCACCAATACGCCCGATGTGCTGACGAATGCGTGCGCCGACTTCACGTGGGCACTAATTCTGGCCGTGACACGCCGGCTCGGCGAAGGCGAGCGCGTGGTGCGTGCCGGCGCGTGGACCGGCTGGGCGCTGGACTACCTGCTGGGCATGGAGCTGCGCGGCAAGCAGCTCGGCCTGGTGGGCCTCGGCCGCATCGGTCGCGCGGTGGCCGAGAAGGCGCCGGCGTTCGGCATGACGGTGGCCTATGCCACGCGTACGCCGGCCGGCTTGCCTGGTGCGACCCACATGCCGCTGGATCGGCTGCTGGCGACGTCCGACATCGTCTCGCTGCATTGCCCGATGACGCCCGAGACGAAACACCTCATCGATCAAAAGGCGCTGACCAAGATGAAGCGGTCGGCATACCTGATCAACACCTCGCGCGGTCCCGTGGTGGATGAGGGCGCGCTGGCGTGGGCGCTCAAGGAGCGGCTGATTACGGGCGCGGCCCTCGACGTCTACGAGAAGGAACCGGAGATTCATCCCGGCCTGATGACGCTCGAGAACGTGCTGTTGATTCCGCACCTGGCCAGCGCCACCACCGAAACCCGGACGGGCATGGCCGATCTAGCGGTGTCGAACGCGATTGCGGTGCTCAACGGCCAGCCTCCGATCACGCCGGTGCCGTGACGAAGACGAAGCCACCGGGCCCCTACTTCACGCCCAACGAGGCGGTCGTCGAACGCGTGATGCGGACCGTCGCGCGCAAGATCCGCCTTCGCCAAGGCTACGGCGGACAGGTCGACGGCATGGAACTGCCGGCGATCGAGAAGATTTCCCGGAGTCAGAAGGAAGCGCCGTTTCAGATCCTGATCTCGACGTTGCTGTCAGCGCGCACACAGGATGCGACCACGCTGGCGGCATCGACGCGGCTCTTCAAGAAGGCGCCCACGGCGAAGGCCGTGGCCGCGCTCACGGTCAAGCAGATCGAGAAGCTGATCTATCCAGTGGGCTTCTATCGCAACAAGGCCGTGTTCGTGAACGAGGCCAGCAAGACGCTGGTGGCGAAGTTCGGCGGCAACGTTCCCGCCACGCTCGACGAGCTCGTGACGCTGCCCGGCGTCGGCCGCAAGACGGCCAACCTGGTAATGATCCTCGCGTTTCAGAGCCAGGCCAACATCTGCGTGGACATTCATGTGCACCGCATCACAAACCGCCTGGGGTGGGTGCAGACCCGGGACCCTGAGGAAACCGAGCGGGCCCTTTACCGCGTCATCCAGCCGCGCTGGTGGCCGGTCATCAACCTCTACCTTGTGACCTGGGGCCAGAACATCTGCCGCCCGGTGTATCCTCGATGCGGCGATTGCGCCATCATCTCCGACTGTCGGCGCGTCGGTGTCGAGCGCGTCGGCAAATCCAAAGACCTCGCGAAGGAGTGACCTCAATGTCCGTTCGGATCCTGACGTTCGTTCTCGCAAGCGTGTTGACGGGTGCCGTGGTTGCGTCTGCCCAGACCGCTCCAGCCAAGCCCGGGCAGACCTCTCCCGGCGCCGGCCCCGTGGTCGTCGTCGAAACCGAAAAAGGCACGTTCGAGTTCGAGACCTATCCGAACGAAGCGCCCAAGACGGTGGCGCACATCCTCGGCTTGATCAACAAGCGCTTCTACAACGGCCAGCGCGTGCATCGCGTGGTGCCGGGCTTCGTGATCCAGATGGGCGACCCGGCGACCCGCGACATGACCAAGCAGAAAGCGTGGGGAACCGGCGGCAGCGGTACGCCGATCGGCGTCGCCGAGATTTCCAAGACCCGCACGCACGTCCGCGGCGCCGTGGCCATGGCGCACGCCGGCGACGCGGCGAAGGCCGACAGCCAGTTTTACGTGACGCTGGCCGAAGCGCACCGGCTGGATGCTGACTACACCGTGTTCGGCAAGATCATCTCGGGCATGGACGTGGTGCTGAAGATCGTCGAGACCGACCGCATTGTCAGAGTAACCGTGCGCGGGGCAAAGTAGCGACGCCTTCGAGATCCGGAAACCGCTCGACGAGTTCGGCCGGCATCGGCGCCGTCACCGGCTCGTCCAGCATCTTCTTGAGCGTGGTGGCATTGGCCACCGCCTGCGCCGAGAAGTGATTGTTCAGCAGCAGATACGCCTTCGTCGCGGCATGCTGCGTCTGCCGAACCTTGGCCGCCCTTCTGGCGGTCTTCAGGCAGCGGATAGAAAATGCCGTTCCAGGTCCCCCGTCCCGTAGGGTAGTTCCAGCCCGATGTCCCGATGCGCAGGTGCACAAGCTAAAATAGCAGTTCCGGATCCCGGATCCCGGATCCCGGATCCTGGATCCTGGATCCCGGAATCCCGACAAGGTTCACCGAATGCTGACCATCAACGAAATATTCCACTCCATTCAGGGCGAGTCCACCCACGCCGGGCGGCCGTGCGTGTTCGTGCGCCTGACGGCGTGCGATCTGCGTTGCCGCTGGTGCGACACGCCCTACGCCTTTCACGAGGGGCGCAAGATGAGCGTGGACGAGGTCGTGGCCGACGTCGAGGCCCGCGGCTGTCCCGTGGTGGAAGTCACCGGCGGCGAGCCGTTGCTGCAGGCCGACGTGTATCCGCTGATGCAGCGGCTGCTCGATGCCGGCAAGACCGTGCTGGTGGAAACCGGCGGCCATCGCAGCATCGCCCAGGTGCCGGCCGGCGTCGTTCGCATCATGGATGTGAAGTGCCCCGGGTCCGGCGAGTCGGCGAAGAACGACTGGTCGAATCTCGCCCTGCTCACGGCCACCGACGAGGTGAAGTTCGTGATCGCCGACCGTGTCGACTACGAGTTCGCGCGCGAGACCGTGCAGCGCGAGAAGCTGATCGATCGCGTCGCTGCCGTGCTGTTCTCGCCCGTGCATGGCGAGCTCGCCGCCAAGCAGTTGGCCGAGTGGGTGATTGCCGATCGTCTTGAAGTGCGCGTACAGCTCCAGATGCACAAGTACATCTGGACGCCGGAGACACGGGGTGTCTAGCGGAACCAGCCGGGATCCGGGATCCGGGGTCCGGGATCGAAGAGCCGTTGTCCTGCTGAGCGGTGGGCTCGACTCTTACACCGCTGCCGCCGTCGCCCAGGGCGATGGCTTCTCCCTGTCCGCACTCAGTATCAACTACGGCCAGCGGCATGTGCGCGAGCTAGACGCGTCGCGCGCCGTCGCCGCCGCTCTCGGCGTGGAGCGGCACCTCGAGTTGGCCGTCGACCTCTCGCGGATTGGCGGGTCGTCGCTGACCTCGACCGCGATCGACGTGCCGAAGGATTCCACCTTCGCCAAGGCTACGGTGGACAAGCACCCCATCGTCATTCCCAACACCTACGTGCCGGCCCGCAACACCATCTTCCTGTCGATGGCGCTCGGCTGGGCCGAGGTCCTGGGCGCGGCAGACATCGTGATTGGCGTGAACGCGCTCGACTATTCCGGGTATCCGGACTGTCGTCCGGAGTTCATCCACGCCTTCGAGGTCCTCGCGCGGCTCGCCACCCGGGCCGGCGTCGAAGGCCGGCCGCTGACCATCCACACGCCGCTCATCAGCCTGTCGAAGGCCGACATCATCCGCCTGGGGCTGTCGCTCGGCCTCGACTACGGGCTCACCCATAGCTGCTACGACCCGCCGCCCTCAGGGCGCCCGTGCGGGCACTGCGACAGTTGCCTCCTGCGCGCCGCCGGCTTCGCAGAAGCTGGTGCAACGGACCCGTTGATTGGCCTGCCGCGCTGATACCATTCGCCGGTAACCTCTGTGGCCCAGCCGCTCCGACGCCAGATCTTCACCGTCATCATCATCCTCACCCTGGTGGTGTACGCCGCCATTAGCTACGGCGCGTACCTCACCTATGGTGAGCACGTCCGTCAGCTCGCGGCCGAGACCTCGACGATGGCGGCGATGGTGGTGGTGTATGTGAATAGCAACCTGGAGGAGGCGGATGCCGTGGCGGTGACGGCGTCGCGCCATCCCGGCATGCGCGCGCTGGACCCACGCGCCCTCACCGAAGTGTTGTTGCCGCTGGTCGGGGGACGCGATCGCCTGCTGAACAACGCGCTGATGGCCGACATCAACGGCCAGGTGCGAGCCTGGGCGCGGCCGCCTGACACCAGGGTCGAGGGTCTGGTCGATCCGGCGTGGCTCAAGTCGGTGGCCGAGAGCCGGCAAACCAAAGTCAGCCCCATGCTGGGTGGGCCTGGCGATTCGTCCCACGCGGTCGTCCTCGGCTATCCGATCACCTCTCTCGACGACCAAGTGGTCGGCGTCGTCGGTCTCTCGATGCACCTCGAGGCGATCGAGCAGATCCTCAAGTCCATTCCGCTGCCGGAAGGCTCGGTCGTGACGTTGACGGATAAGAACAGTGTCGTGGTGGCGCGCAGCCTTGACGCGGCCAAGTATGTCGGCCGTCCGATTGCCGCGCCGTCTCAAGTGCTGGAGCCGGAGGACGTGCCGGCCACCGTGATTCTTACCGGCATCGACGGCGTCGAACGCGTCTTTGGCAACGCCGTGGTGGCACGCGGACCATGGCTGGCCAGCGTTGGCATTCCCACCAGCGTGGCGCGCGACCGAACCGCGCCCATCTACCGTCGCAACTTCGCCGTCTCCCTCGTGTCGACCCTGCTGATCTTCGGCGTCACGTTCGTCTTCGGTCGCCGGTGGCTGTCGGCGTTCGATCACCTGGACGAGGCTGCACGACGAGTGAGCCGGGGCGATCTGTCACCGCTCGAGCCGTGTCCCATGCCGACCGCCGAGATGGAGCACCTGCAACAGACCGTGAGCGGCATGATCACCAACCTGCAAAGCGCGCGCGAATCCATTGCCGCGCGGGTCGATGACGAGCGGCGGATGCGCGAGGAGTTGCAATCCCTGCAGCAGCAGGTGATCCGGCAAGAGCGTCTGGCGGCCATCGGTGTGCTGGTCTCAGGCGTCGCGCACGAGCTGAACAACCCGCTGCAGGCCATCCTGGGTTTCGCCGAGCTGCTGCAGATCCAGAAGGACATCCCGGAATCGGCGCGGGCCGACCTCACGCTGATCCAGAAGGAGAGCACGCGCGCCAGTGCCATCATCCGCAACCTGTCGCGCTTCGGCCGGCAGATGTCGGAGCCGACCCCGGTCAAGCTGCGTGATGTCGTCGCGTCGGTGATGGAGCTGCGGCAGCGCAAGCTCGAGGAGCTCAACGTCCGCGTTGACGTGGACGAGAAGTCGGTGGCGTTGGTGATGGCGATCTTCACCGAGCTTCAGCAAGTGCTGCTGAACTTCGCGATCAATGCCGAGCAGGCCATCGTCCACGGTCGTGGCGAGAGGCGGCAGGTCGTGATCCGCACCGGCGACCGCGACGGCTGGGCGTGGATCGAGGTCGAGGATACCGGCCCCGGCGTGCCGCCCGAACACGAAGCCAAGTTGTTCCAGCCGTTCTACACCACCAAGCCGGTGGGCGAGGGCACGGGCCTGGGCCTGTCGGTGAGCTACGACATCATCCGCTCGCACGGCGGCCGCATCGGCTACCGCCGCGCGCCCTCCGGCGGCGCCGTGTTCTTCTTCGAGCTGCCGATTGTGCCCGTCAGTGACACGGGGCTGAAGGACTTGAGGACTTGGAGGACCTGAGGTCTTGGCCAAGCCACCAAGCCCCCAAGACCTCCCAATGACCAACCGCCTCTACTACACCGAACCCTACCGTGCCGAGTTTGACGCGACCGTCGTCGCCGTTGACTCGGTCGATGGCCACCCGCACGTCACCCTCGACCAGACCGCGTTCTATCCCACTTCTGGCGGCCAGCCCTTCGATACCGGCACCCTCGGTGGCGCCGCGGTCAGCGAGGTGATCGATCGCGAAGACGGCACCATTGCGCACGTCGTCGCCGGATATTTCACTTGCCGTGGAGGCAACCCTTCAGGGTTGCCTGACGTTTCGCTCAAGGCCGGCGATGTCGTCCAGGGCGCCATCGATTGGGCGCGGCGCTTCGATCACATGCAGCAGCACACCGGGCAGCACGTGCTGTCGGCGGCGTTCGATCGCCTGTTCAGTGTCCGCACCGAGAGCTTTCACATGGGGACGGCGTCGGCGACCATCGACCTGGCGCGCGACGTCAGTGCCGCCGAAGTCGCGAAGGCCGAAGACGAAGCTAATCGCATCGTTTGGGAGGACCGTCCCGTGGCCATTCGCTTTGCCACGGCTGAAGAGGCGGCGAAGATGCCGCTGCGCAAGGAATCGATTCGCACCGGGCCGCTGCGCCTGATCGAGGTCGAGAATTTCGATCTCTCCGCCTGCGGCGGTACCCATGTCGCCCGCACTGGCGCCATCGGCGTGATTGCGATCGGCGGATGGGAGAAGTTCCGCGGCGGCTCGCGCGTGGAGTTCCTGTGCGGCGGCCGCGCTCTCAATCGGTTCCGCCTGTGGCGGGACTCGCTCGCAGCGACGCGGAAATTCCTATCAGTCGTGCCCGACGAGATGGCGGCGGCGATCGAGCGGATGCAGGGCGAGAGCAAAGCGCAGCAGCGCACCCTCCGAGGATTCCAGGAGAAGCTCGCCACCCACGAAGCGCACGCGTTGCTGGAGAAGGCCGTGCCGTCAGGCAATCACGCGGTCGTGATCGAGGCGCTCGACGGCTGGGACGCGCAGGGTCTCAAGGCCATCGCCGTGGCGGCCGCGGCGAAGCAGCCGAACGCGGTGGTGGCCTTGTTCACGACGACGACCCCGGCATTGGTTGTGATTGCGCGCGGGGCCGCGGCCACCGTGGATGCTGGCGCACTGCTTAAGGGATTGGTGGCGAAGTTCGGCGGCAAGGGCGGAGGCAAGCCCGACCTGGCGCAAGGCGGCGGGCTGGTGGGTGCGTCCGCTGAGCTATTAGCCGAAACTCGTCGACTGATGGAAAGCTGACAACGCACCTGTTCGGGCGGTAGCTTCTCGCCCTCGATCTCACTGGATTTGATCACGTCGAGGGTCAGCGTTTCGAGTTCGGCCTCTCGCACGAAC
Source organism: Vicinamibacterales bacterium (assembly GCA_038919385.1). GTDB lineage: Bacteria > Acidobacteriota > Vicinamibacteria > Vicinamibacterales > UBA2999 > 12-FULL-67-14b. The sequence goes on from JBCKZH010000035.1 coordinate 26,918, forward strand.
GCCGCCGTGTCCGCTACTTCGGCGCCATTCGCAGCGCGCCGTCCAGGCGGATCACCTCGCCATTCAGCATCTCGTTCTCGATGATGTGACGGACGAGCGCGCCGTACTCCGCCGGACGACCCAGACGCGACGGGAACGGGACCTGCTGACCGAGCGACACACGAGCGGGCTCGGGCAAGCCGGCCAGCAGCGGCGTATCGAAAATGCCCGGCGCGATCGTCACCACGCGAATCCCCAGTTGCGCGAACTCACGGGCGATCGGCAGCGTCATACTGACGATGGCGCCCTTGGATGCGGCGTAGGCGGGCTGGCCGATCTGGCCGTCGTAGGCGGCGATCGACGCCGTGTTGACGATCACGCCACGCTCGCCGGTATCCGCCGGTGTGTTTTGCGAGATCACCGCGGCGGCGAGTCGGATCACGTTGAACGTACCGACCGCGTTGATGCGCAGGGTCTTCTCAAACAGCTCGAGCGGGTGCGGGCCGTTGCGGCCCAGCACCTTGGCGGCGGGACCAATGCCGGCGGCGTTCACCACGCCGTGCAGGCCGCCAAACGTCGACACGGCCAGATCGACCGCGGCCTTGACCTGCTCTTCGCTGGTCACATCGGCCTGCGCGAACCTCGCCTTCGCGCCCATCGCCTGTTCAGCGGCCGCGCCGGTGTCGGCGTTCACATCCAGCAGCACGGTGTTGCCGCCGGCGGCGAGAATCGCCTCGGCCGTGGCGCGGCCCAGGCCCGAGGCGCCGCCGGTGACGATGAAGGTCTTGCCAGAAATATCCATCCAACGAGCCTAGCGTAGAATTAAAGGATCATGACGTCCTACGACAAGCACTACTACGATGGCGCGTGGCAGGCCCCGAGCGGCACCGAGACCGTCGCGGTCATTTCGTCGGCCACCGAAGCAGAAGTCGCGCGCGTGCCGCGTGGCAGCGCGGATGACGTTGATAAGGCCGTCAAGGCGGCCCGGCGTGGGTTCGAATCGTGGAGCCGCGTGCCGGTGGAAGACCGCGCGCAGTGGCTCGAGAAGCTCGCCGCCGCCATGAAGACGCGCGTGCCGCAACTGGCCGAAGCCATCGCGCACGAAGTCGGCACGTCACTGGGCTACGCCACCAAGGTGCAGGTCGAGTTCCCGATCATGATGATCGGGATGAACGCCAAGTTCATCCGCGAGGCCAAGCTCGAAGAAGAACTCGGCAACTCCCTCATCATCAAAGAACCAATCGGCATCGTCGGTTGCATCACGCCGTGGAATTATCCGCTGCACCAGATTGTCTGCAAGATTGCCCCGGCGCTGGCAGCCGGCTGCACGGTGGTGCTCAAGCCCGCCGAAATGGCGCCGGTCAGCGCCTTCATGCTCGCCGAGGCCGCACACGAGATCGGCCTCCCCGCCGGTGTGCTGAACATCGTCTCCGGCTCCGGTCGCATTGTCGGCGAGGCCATCGTCGCGCATCCTGATGTGGACATGGTGAGCTTCACCGGTTCACTGCAGGCAGGCCGTCGCATTGCGTCGGTGGCAGGTGATGGTATCAAGAAGGTCTGCCTCGAACTCGGCGGCAAGTCCGCATTTGTGGTCCTGGACGATGCGCCGTTTGAGAAGGCGATTGCGGCAGGCGTGAACCACTGCATGCAGAACTCGGGGCAGACCTGCTCGGCGTGGACGCGCATGCTGGTGCCACGATCGCGGCATGACGAAGCGGTGGAGCTGGCGAAGGCGCAACTCGCAAAGCTCACGCTCGGCGATCCCTTCGACAAGAACACCCGCCTCGGTCCGCTGGCCTCGGCCGGTCAGCGCGACAGCGTGCTCGACTTCATCGAGCAGGGCAAGAAAGAAGGCGCTACGCTGGTGGCCGGTGGCGGCCGTCCGGCGGAACCGGCGAAGGGCTTCTACGTGGCGCCGACCATTTTCGCCAACGTCAACAACTCGATGACCATCGCGCAGGAAGAGATCTTCGGGCCGGTGCTGGTGATCATTCCGTACGACACCGAAGCCGAGGCGATCGCGATCGCCAACGATTCGCCGTATGGTCTCTCCGGCGGCGTGTGGGCGGGGACGCCCGAACGCGCCCTTGCTGTGGCGAGGCAGTTGCGCACCGGGCAGGTGGACATCAACGGCGGCCGCTTCAACGTGCTGGCGCCGTTTGGCGGCTACAAGAAGTCGGGCATCGGCCGCGAGATTGGGCCGCTCGCGCTCGAAGAGTTCTTCCAGCTGAAATCGATTCAGCGCTAACCTCGCCCGAGCCCTGACATGTTTGCCTTTCTCGCGGGTGTCGCGGCCGGCCTGCTGCATGTGTTCTCAGGTCCGGACCATCTGGCCGCGGTCGCGCCGCTCGCGTCCAATCGCGAGCGTGGCCACTGGCAGACTGGCCTGCAGTGGGGCATTGGCCACACCATGGGTGTGCTGCTGATCGCCGCGCTGCTCCTGTTGCTCAAGGAACAACTGCCGCTCGACGCCATCTCCGCCTACAGCGAACGCGTGGTCGGCGCCTCATTGATCATGATCGGCAGTTGGGGCCTTCGGCGTGCTTGGGTGCTGAGGTGCTCGAGTGCTGAAGTGCATTCTCACGCGAACATGGGTCCCTCGTTCGCCATGGGTACGATTCACGGATTGGCTGGCAGCTCGCATCTGTTCGGGGTGCTGCCTGCCCTCGCGTTTCCGTCGCGAGCGTCATCGGTGCTGTATCTCGCCGGCTTCGGACTGGGCGCCATCGCCGGCATGACGACGTTCTCTGCCGCCGTGGGTCTGGTGTCGTCGAAGCTGAGCCGTCGCTCACGAAGTTACAGCGGCGCACTCTACGCTTCGTCCGCGGTAGCCCTCGTCGTCGGCGGCGTCTGGCTGGTCGGACAGTGAAGCCCACCTTCGCCAAGGCTACGGTGGGCAAGCAGCTTCCGGGTGTCGTGGCCGCTTTGGTGGTCATGCTCGCGGGCTTCTGGCTCGCCGACCAGATTGGTCACGCCATTCTCGCCGCGCAGGGCCTGACCGGCAGCAGCCCGGTGTCGGGCGTGCCCGTGGCGATTGTCCTGGGCTTGCTGCTGCGCAACACATTGCCGCTGCCGGCATCGCTCAATCCCGGACTGAAGTTCGCCACCACCACCATTCTTCGAGCCGGCATCGTGCTGGTCGGCATTCGCCTGAGCCTGTTCGATGTGTTGAAGCTGGGGATTGCCGGCCTGCCGGTCGTGCTCGCGGCCATCGCCACCGGTTTGCTGTTCGTCACGTGGTTCAACAAGAAGCTCGGTCTGCCGCCGCGTCTGGGCACGCTGATCGCCGCCGGCACCAGCATCTGCGGCGTGACCGCGATCGTGTCTGTGGCGCCGGCCATCGAGGCCGACGAGCGCGAAGTCGCCTACGCCGTGGCGAACGTCGTCGCCTTCGGCTTGTTCGGGATGCTGGTCTATCCCTACCTCGCGCATTCGTTGCTCAGTTCGTCGGAGACGATCGGCCTGTTCCTCGGCACCGCCATCCACGACACCTCGCAAGTGGTGGGCGCGGCGCTCACCTACAAGCAGATGTATGCAGACGATGTGGTGCTAAGGGTGGCGACGGTGACCAAGCTGACGCGCAATATCTTTCTGGCGGCGGTCATTCCGTTGCTGACGTGGCAGCACATCCGGTCCACGCAGTCCGCAGGCGGAGTGAAGAAGAAGACGAAGTGGACGGCGCTGATTCCCGGCTTCGTGGTCGGCTTTGTTGCCATGGCCGTGGTGCGGTCGGTTGGCGATGCGACGCTCGGTTCGAGTGGCGCCGCATTCGGGATGTGGGATGCCGCATCTTGGGCGTCGATCACCAAGCAGCTCGGTGACTACTGGGCCTCGCAGATTCTGCTGGGGACCGCGATGGCAGCGGTCGGCCTCAACACCAACTTCGCGGTGTTCAAGGGAGTGGGGATGAAGCCCTTCGCCGTCGGCATGGCCGGCGCGCTGGCAGTCGGGTCGGTCGGGATGCTGATGGCGGTGATCTTCGGGCGCTACGTGCATCTGTGACCAAGATAAAGCCTCAATAGGTGTTGGGTCCGCCGGCCCTCGTGGCGGCGAGCCTGCGCTGGAAACGAAGACGGCACTGACGACGGAACGCGGCACATCGGACGTTATTTCTTACGGCCGGATGTCTTCGTGACTCGACAAACGCTTTGCGACGCGTGTTTACCGCCGGAACTGATCGAGGACTCGCACATCCACCCAGTAGACGTCTCCGGCGGTCGTCGCGTCCCAGGACGCTCCCCAGCGTCTGGAAAAGAAGAGATACTTGCCATCCGGTGTCACCATCGGACAGAAGTCCATCTGGTCAGTGTTGATGCGCTTGCCGAGGTTCACGCCTTCGCCCCAAGAGCCGTCCGCCTGTCGGAAGGAGACGTACAGATCACCCTGGCCAAACCCTCCGGGGCGGCTAGATGCAAAGATCAGGTAGCTTCCGTCAGCCACGGCGGTCGGATACGACTCTGTTGCGGACGTCGTGACCGGAGGCGGCACTACCTGCGCCGTCGACCACTCCCCGGCCACACGGTAGCTGACCCACAGATCGAGGCCAGGGGCTTCGCGCGAGTGCTGATGCGGATGCTGGCCGAGGAAGTAGAACTCGTTGCCGGCCGGTGAGACCGCCATGTCCACCGCCAAGGCCTTCTTCTGGTTCGGATACAGCATCAGGGGACGCGGGTCGCTCCAGCCGCTGTCGGCTGCAACCGCCGCCGCTTGACCGCGTCGCTCGATGGTAGGATAATTTGTCATACTGCCATGCCCAAGACGAAGGTTGCCCTCACACTTGACTCGGCCCTGCTCGACCGCGTCGATCATCTGGTCGCGCGCGAGCGATTCCGGAACCGGAGCCAGGCCATCGAAACGGCCCTCGCGGAGAAACTGGCCCGGCTCGCCCGCACTCGACTCGCCGAGGAATGCGCCAAGCTCGACCCGGCGGCAGAACAGCAACTCGCCAACGAGGCGTTCGGCGCCGACACCGCATGGCCCGAATACTGAGAGGCGAGGTGCGCTGGGCCGATCTGAACCCGGTGCGCGGCCACGAGCAGGCTGGCGAGCGCCCCGTGCTGGTGCTCAGCCACGACGTGTTCAACGAGCGGTCGGGCACGGTGATTGCGATTACCCTGACCAGTCAAGAGCCTCGCGCCGGCTACCCGCTGACCCTGGAGCTGGCGTCGGCGAAGTTGCCCAAGCGCTCCTGGGCCAAGACGAGCCAAATTCGCACCCTCTCGACCGAGCGCATCGGCCGACGCCTCGGGAGAGTCTCCGACGAAGAGCTTGCCCAAGTTGTTGAGGGTCTGTTCGAGCTGATTGGCTAGCTGGCCGGTCAGCGGTCTACGCCCTGCGATTGAGCCGCGGCGGAACG
>JBCKZH010000036.1:0-31309 GCA_038919385.1 Vicinamibacterales bacterium
ACCTGGCTGACGAAGTATCCGGTGTGGTCGAAGTGGTGCGCGCCAAATATGCCGCCCACTTCAGAGACATCAGGGCACTCAACCAGCTGCTGACTCGATCGCAGTACGGTCTCCAGATTCACCAGGAAAGCGCCCAGGAGTTGACCTGCGCGGCACTGTTTGTTCGTTCCCTCGCGCACTCCCAAGCAGCGATCATCCTGCTAGAACGAGGAATGGCGTCGTCAGCGCGCGCAATGATTCGGTGCGCCTTGGAAGGTCTGTTCAACCTCGGTGCCTGCGCGGCCGACTGGAGAACCGCACTGTCGTTCGTCGATTCCGATCAGGTCGATCGAAAGCGGAGGGCCAAGTACCTGTCGCTGGTACAGGACCCAGTCGCGAGAGCGAAGCTCGACCGAGCGGATCTGGACAAGATACTCCAAGAGGTCCTGGCCAAGATCGAGGAGGTCGATGCCCGGGAGGTTAAGGTTCGCGACATGGCGAAGAAGGCAGGCCTTGAAGATCTTTACCTCACCGCATACTCGTCGCTCAGCGGAGCGGTCCATTCGACAATCGGGGACCTCGATCAACACTTCCAGCCAGATCCAACCCACGCGAAGCTTGAGTTGCTACCGGTCCCGAACGTCGAGGACCTTCACGGGCCTCTTCTCGTACTGGGTGAAACGCTGGTCGGCCTTGTGAGAGCGGCCAGTAAGGTGTTCGATATGGCCATCATCGACCAGTGCGAGAGTCACCTCTCGTCGTTGCACAAGTTGTACTCCGAGCCAGCTGGCTAACCACCGCGTGGAGCCGACGGCGGCGGGCTTCTGTGGGACAATCCCGCAATTGGCCGCCGCTGCTCACGCGGAGGTCGTTATGCCGCCAACCTGCTCACAAGTTCCTGAATAGATCGGGCATGGAGATGATCTGGAGCGAACCAGTTCCCTACGACCTCACTCGCACGCGGAAAAGAGCAAGCGTGCCGCGTTCGATCGAGCGGTCCGTGCCCGAATCGCCGGGAACCTACGTCATTTTCCGCATCGGCCAGGGTCAGATCTCCGATTCGATCGTGGGCATCGGAGAATGCGGGCCGCGGCTCAACTCGACCCCTTGTGGGCTTCGGGGGCGACTCGCCTCCAATGTTGCACACTCTGCCTCCGAGCGAATGGCTCGAGACATCGTGCAAGGCGCCCTTGTGGGCGATCTTCGCATAGCGTGGCGGAGAGCCAAGTCGAAGGCGGAGGCCAAGGAAGTGCAGGACGGCCTTATCGCGCTGTTTCGTCAAGACTTCGGTCGTCAGCCAATCTACAACGCCAAAGTCGAGGACTCTCCCAATCCAGAAGCCGTTCAAGCTGTGTACAAAGAACTGAAAGTGCTGATTCGATCGGGCCAGTGACGAGACTGTTGGATCCACCACGTTGGATCAAGACAGCCACCGATTAGACACCGATTGGTCACAGATTGGATCTGGCCAGATCGGCCATTCCGGTTAGTGGCCGGTTCGCGGCGGCCGGCCGGAGGCCGGCCAGTGGCGCGCCGTCTGTGTCTAATCCGTGTGAATCGGTGGCTGGACACATAGGGTGACAAGCCGGCCTATCGTCACCGGTAGGGCTCCAGCCTTAACCAAGGGCTCGTTCGCCGGGTCAGCGAGGGTAAGTACGCGTTGTCCTCTGGCGATCGCATTGCTGGCACACTGTTCCGCCCGTCCGCCAGGCGTTGCGTGCGGCACGAAGACCGCGTCTGCGATTGCTGACACGATTTCGTTGCGACGCACGCCTTCAGCGGAGGTCGCCCGAACCACGTCGGCGCCGAACGGTGACAGCACACTGAGCCGACGGTCGGCCAAGGCGCGCGCGAGTTCTGGCGTGAGTGTGAGGTGCGGGAGTCCGGTTGCCGCGCACAACACCACCGGCTGCACGCCACGCAGCAGGAAATCGAGGCACTCAATCTCCATAGGTGAGTGAAACCCGCCGGCAACGACCACCTTGGCGTCGCGCAGAGCGCGAATGGCATCGTAGGTCTGGATGATGACGGAGCCTGGACAACTCACCGAGCAGACGAGGCCCAGATGCACGGTGGCGGGAACGCGAGTTGGGCCAAGGAAATCCAGAAAGTCAGGCGCATTGGAGCCCAGAACTGACTTCACTCGGCTGGGATACCCCTCGTCCCCGCGAGTGATGCGACACACCTGGAGAGAATCCATTTCGTTCAGGTGTATCAGGAACTGTGCCAGGTGCTGTATCGCTAGACCTCGCGCAAGTTGATTCCAAAGAGATAGAGCGGCTTCAGTAACCGCTACCCATCGGAACTTGTTTCCCGGGCGCGCGGGAAAGGAATACCCGCCGGCGAACCTCAGTTCACGGCGAGACGTTCGATCGCGAAGCCCAGGAGGCGGTCGTCGAACAGCTTGAGTTTCCGCGCCGCGGCACCTCTGCCGCCGGGCCACTTCCTCAAGGCTTCTTTCATCGAGTCGACCGTCAGATCGGCCGCCCGCTCGATTCGTAGCCAGTCGACAAGAAACCACGCCAATTTCTGGACCTCGAGGTTGGTGCATTCGAGACCCAGCACCGAGTACCTGCGGACCAGTTCGGCAATCAGGGCGCGAGCTGGGGTCAGTTTCTCCAAGCCCGCTCGCTTCGGCGCATTCTGGTAGGCGTCGGTTGGTTCATAAACCAGCACCTCAGCACCGGCCAGGTCACCAAGTGCTGCTTCAATTTCGCGCCGGACGACGGCCCAGTGTTCGGCATCCAGCCGATGGCCACATGCCCGCCCTCGACGAAGTGCTTCGCGCAGGGTCGATACGCGCGCCGATGGCTCGCGCCGCGTCGATCTTGGTCAGTCCGCCCTTGAAGTAGCCGTGCCTCTGCAGGACGCGTTCGAAGGCCTCCCACGTGCCGCCGGCAACCGCATCGGGGTCGCGAAACCCCTGGCGGTTAGGTTGGAGTCACACGCGGATAGGCCGAGCGAACAGCATCCCAATCGCCGAAGTACCAGGCTTCGAGCTCCTCGACGGCGATGCGGTTGACGAGTTGCCACTGGGCATCGCCTGCGGAGGTTCGCGTCCGCAGGCCGACGCGTTGGGCGATTCTTTCCAATTGACGCTTGAGCGCCCGACAGTCGTCGTCATCGCGGTCCACGACGACCACGATGCGCCAGTCCGCAGGCAACCACGCGGAATACCCGCGTAGCCGAGCCTCAAGCTTACCGAGAAGGTCGCGCTTGCCCTGAGAGGGGTGCACCTCGAAGGTCCGGTCCTGCGGCAGAAGCCGGGGCAACAAAGCCCGCAGGAAGGCTTCCATCGACGGCTCCTCGACCAGCAGCACCAGGTGCGTGGCCGCCATGATCAACGCCTCGCCCGCGGCCGGCTGGGTGCGCCCTGGTTCACCAGCGGATCGCCGACGCCCAGTTGCCCCTCCATCCAGAGATGCCCGAGCAAGGCGCCGTGCTCGACGAACTCGGGCACTCCCTGCAGGTCGCTGGCGCGTTGCGTCTGCGTGTAGCCCAGTTCGTCACGCCACAGCACGCGCACCTCTTCGGGTCGCAGGGCGTTCAGGAAGAACGGCGAGTGCGTCGTGACGAGCAGTTGGGTGCGCTCGCTCGCCGCACGGCATTCCTCGGCGAGTTCCGGCAGCAGGCGCGGGTGCAGAAAGTTTTCGGGCTCCTCGATGCCGATGAAGGGCGGCGGCGTGGGGTCGTATAGCAGCATCAGGTAAGCCAGCATCTTCAGTGTGCCGTCGGACGCGAAGCGCGCGAGCACGGGGTGGCTGAACGGCGCGTCCTTGATCTGCAAGAGCAGCCGGCCATCCGGCATGGTCTCGGCCAGCACACGCTCGATGCGCGGCACCCGCTGGCGCAGCACCTCGAAGATGCGCTCGAGCTGCGCCGGATGTTGTTCGGCCAGGTGCTGGATGACGTTGGCGAGGTTGTCGCCGGTCTTGGTCAATCGCTCCTGCGGCCCGTCCTCGGGCTGCCCGCGGGCGCTGTCGGCCGACAGGTACGATACGTACCAGCCGGTGACGAAGTCGCGCAGCGCCGCCACGCGCGGATGCTCAGCAAACTGCCCGAGAGCGTTGACCGCCAGCAGATCGGGCGACTTGAGCGGGAGCTCCACCCGCTGGCCCTGCTCGTCGGGCAGTTCGCCACTGACCGCGCGGCCCTGACCCTCGTGGTACTCGAGAAATCGAAAAGGCTTTCCGTGTTGACCGCGCCGCCATTGCAACCATTCCTCGACGACGACGGGACCCCCTTTACGTTCGTCGACGGCCACGTGGTAGGTGATGAGCGGATACCCCGGCTCGCGGTATTTGATCTCGATTAATACCGGCCCGTCGCCTCCCCTGGTCTTGAGTTCCTTCGCGCGACCGCGTTTGTCCCAGGCGCGGCGTAGCCCCAGTTCGAAGCACTCGGCCAGGAAAGCGAACACATCGAACACGGTGGACTTGCCGCTACCGTTGGGACCGAGCAGGACCGTCAAAGGCGTGAGATCCTTGAACTCCACCTCACGCAGCGCGCGGACGTTCTGCACCTTGAGGTACTCGATGCGCGCAGGGGCGTGCGGCTTGGCAGTCGTGTTTTTCATTCGGTAACCTCGATGAAGTGTTCGGCGTCCTGCACTCGCAGCTCGCCGGAGATGAGCTTGGGCAGCAGCGTGTCGCGCAGCCGCTGCGCCAGCACTACCTGGCCATAGGGTTCGCCGGGCGCGATTTCCGCGCCGCTGCGCACCCACCAGCCGACGCTTTCGAGCCAGGCGAGGGCAGCGTCTTCAACGACGGATTCGGTGAAGGTGGAGTTCATCGCTTCTGGTAGCGCCAGCGATTCGCGACGACTTTCAGTTGGTCCTCGGACATACCATCGCTCTGCCATCCCTTGTCGAAGTCGATGTCGTTTGACTTCGGTAGCTGGTCGTCCGCGAGTTCTCGGATCATGATGCGTGAGGGAAGCATGGCCGCCTGACCGACGAAGATCGCTTCCCGTTGCCGCAGTCCAGACAGCATCTTGGTCAGTCCCGCCATCGAATCGGGAAGCACGCCACGCACATGCTCGCTCATAGGGCTCACTCCTCGTCGGAGTCCTCTTCGGCGCCAACCCGATACTTATTACTCCGGCCATCAAATAGACGATATCAGGCGGCATAGCTGATCCGTGGATGCTCGAAGAACCGACGCACGCGCGCTGGGCGACACTGGAGCATGCGCAAGTGGGAGCGGGTGGCTTTGGACAACTCGGGTTTCGTGCGCGCCGGGACGCGCTTCGCGACGCCGAGTTTGAGATCGCCGTTCAGGTATTCGTCGGGGTTGAGCTCGGGCGCGTAGGGCGGCAGATAGAAGAGCGCGATGGTGTCGCGATGCACCATGACCCACGCGCGGACTCGGGCCGCTTTGTGCACCGTGAGATTGTCGAGGATCACGAACACGCGGCGTTTCGTGTCCCGAATGAGCCGTCGCAGGAACCGGATCAACATCGGCGCGGTGAGCGGCCCCTCGAGCACCATGAAGCGCACCTTGCCCTGATTCGTTACCGTCGAGAGGACACTGACCGACTTGCGCCGCGACACGACCGTCAGCACCGGCGTGCGGCCCCGCGGCGCGAAGCCACGTCCCCGGGTGTCGCTCGTACTCAAACACGTCTCGTCGCCCCAGTGAATCTCCGCCCCTTCGCGCTTCGCCCGCGCTGCAATCGCCGGGTACTCGTGGGTCAGCCACTGCTGAATGGCCTCGGGCCGTTGCTCGTAGGCCCGCGTGAGCGGCTTCTGCGGCGTGAAACCCCAGCGCTTGAGGTAGTGCCCGATCGTGCGCACGGGCATCCGCACCCCGAAGCGCTCTTGCATGAGCACGCCGATCGCGGCGCGCGTCCACAGGGCGAACGGCATCTTGAGTGGGTCCGGCGTTTTGTCCGTTACGAGCCGTTGAATCGTCCGCTCCTGCGCCGGCGTCAGCGTGCGCTGGGTGCCCAGGCGACGGCCCCGTCGCTGGGCCGCCAGCGCCTCCACCCCTCCGCGTTCGTACCGCTGCCACCAACCATGCACCGTGGCCCAATGCACCTCGAGCACGGCGCCAATCGCGGCGAACGTCTCGCCCGCCTTCCGCAGCTCGATCGCCGTGCGTCGCTTCTCTTCCTGAGACGCCGCCGGCAGGCTTCGCGCATCGCGTGGGGTCATACCGCGAGATAACCCGGTTCATCGAAAATATCAACTATTTACTGGCCGAGGTGATAATTGCCTCCGTCCCCATATTTGGTGGCGGCTGCCGCGCGAAACACGCCGCGAGGGACCGTTGTACGACGGCACCAGGGTGGCGCTGGTCAGATTGTGGCGGGTGGCCTCGTCGCGAGGCCCGCACGCGATCTCGCGAGCCCTTGCCAAGGCTGCGCGGCGGCGTACCCTGAGCGGCGAAGGAGTATTGGATTTCCTATCCTTTCCTTAGGGGCTCCGCTATCTCTTCGTGATCTTCGGACCGACGTGGACGACGAACAGCGGGTCGTCCCTGCGAATGGGGTATGAGAAATGGATCCGAAATTGAGGCGTCTGGACCTTGCCGTGCCAAGTGCAGAAGAGGGTCTCGGACGGATCGACCGGGTTCGGGAACGTGAGATCGCTCTTGAAGGCGTTCTTCTCAGAGTCCGAGCTGTCGGAGAAAGCGGCACCACGCCCACCGTCGCCCGCCGTCCCCGTGAAGAACTCTTGGTAGAGCCGATGGCCTTCCCTACTGCGGCCCCCGTCATCATCATTGAAGCACTGTTTCATCCGATGGAGCACGTCGAGCAGCACGACGATGCGTTGTGCCGCGCCGGGCACGAAGGGATGGCCTTGCAGGGGAACGAACGCCCCTTTGGCGAAGGTCAGCGCCGAGAAGCGTGCGATGGCGACCACCGCGAGCCCGGCCCACGATTTGAGGACGGGTGGTGCAGATGCGACGAACGCTTCGAACGCGGTGGGCTCCCAGTAGTTGCGGATGCTGGCGCTCTGCCGCGTTTCATCGGCCAACACCCGTTCTGCTGCGACGGGATCGAACGTGTAGCTCGAGGGTGAGAGGCTCACGAGGCCCCTGTTGATCCCGTGGAGCAATCCGTGGGCCGCTTCTCCGACCGCGGTGTCCGTCACGATTTCACCATGGCATTCGTACCAGTCGTCGCGATCGTGTTCGCGATGGTCGTCCCAGAAGGGGCCGTGTTGGGTCAGCCAGATCATCACGGCGCGGCGCTGTTCGATCGATAACGCTTGCACGGCCTCTGGCATCTGGACCTCCTGCGTCACCTGACCGTTGACGAATGCCCGGTGGCAATAGACCGACCGGCCGTATCTGCGCGCAACCTCGCGGATCTGCATGACCCGGCTCATCGACTCGCGGAACGCGCCGAGATCGACAAACTGGCCATGTAGAGAGAGGTCGTTGACCAGGAAGTCCACCTCAACTACCCCAGCCAGCGAAGTGGTTCATGTCCTTGTCGAACTGATCGAAGAAACCGTCCGGCCACACATCGACGTTCCCGGCCGCGTCCAACGCCGGGCTCACGACCTGATCGAGGTCCTTCGCGCGCGGCCGGAAGAAGTGAAGCAACGCGTCGCCACACGGCAGTACACCGCCCCGGACCGCACGACGAATGCCGTTGAGAACGTGGTCGCTGTGGGTCTCGACGATGACTTGCGTTCCCTTCGCCGCGACCTCGGCGAGGAAGACGCCCATGAGCGCCTGTCCGGCCGGATGCAGGTGGACCTCCGGGTTCTCGATGAGCAGCAGATCCTGATCGCCGGCGGACAGGGCTGCGACAACGATCGGCAGCACCTGCGTGAGCCCGAACCCGACGTGTACCGGACGGAGGAAGTTGGTTTCGTCCGAGGTGCGGAGGCCCAGCGTGACGGCGTTCGCCTGGGGGACCAACTGGACGTCGAGACTGCATCCCGGGAAGAGGTGGCGCATGCGCGCCTCGATCTGGCGCAGCCGGGTCGGAGCGACATCTTTCACGAGCAGAGAATCGCGGACCTTTTCGTCTCTTCCCCGGTAGAGCACGCTCACCGAATTCTCGCCTCGGGGGCCCACGACGCGAGCGACCTGCTGGTCTTCCAGCGGGTACACCTCTCGAGGTCCGACCCTCTCCGCCGTGATGTACGTCAGGTCTCGGAGCTTCCGCGCCAGTCCCGCAGCCGACTCGTTTGCGTTCTGGGGAATGAGGTGCCGAAGGGTCTGGGGGTTCTCCGTCGTCGCGCCGTCGAGGAACACGCGCTCGACAGCCAGCGACATCTCGTCTCGGTCACCGCTGAACACCCACCGGACCGCCGTCGCGTCGTCGACCAGGCCGATCTCGAAGGTTTGTCGCCCGTGGACCTTGTCCACGACGTCGAGGACCGTTCCGAGCTGCAGGGAGCCGCCGTTGAGCATCAGGCGCGTGGACCACTCGTGCTCGCTGATCGTCTGTTGCAGGAGCACCAGCGCCTGAAGGACCGTGGACTTTCCCGATGCGTTCGACCCGGAGAGCAACGTCAGCGGGCCAAGGGGCAGGACGAGCTGCTCAAAACACTTGAAGTGCCGAAGCTCAACCCTGGTGAGCATCGAAGACCTCCTGCAGCGTCTGGGTCATGACCTCGAACCGGTGGCGGACCTGCTTGGCGCTGTTGGGACCGTAGGTGATTGATTGGGTGAACGGCTTGTCGTCCATGAGCTTGTAGAAACGCTCCTTGAACGCCTCCCCGCGGGCTAGGACCCGGCTTTCAGGGATGCGTGAGAGGCCAGTTGCCATCACGTCCCACAAGGAGGCGTTCACGATACCGCGCCAGTCCTGACCGGGTCGGTGCTTGCGGAACGCATGCTGGCCGAACAGCGCGAGGTTGTTCCGGAGGGCATTGCTAAGCTCGGCGGACAGTGCCTGAAACTGGACATCGGCCATCTGGTTCATCTGCTTCAAACCGCGGGACAGGAACTCGTCCATCTCGCCTGTGTTGCTGTAGGTTCCGATGTCGAGCAACTGAAAGGCGCAGAAACGGTTGACGAACTCTCGGTCCCGCATCGTGTCGCTGCGCAGGCTCCCGCCCGTGGCCTGCTCGAAGAGGTCGGTGGCCGCCTCTTCCCGCAGAAAGCGCGTGGCGTTCCCCATGTAGAGGCAGTTGCGCATCTGCTGTCGGGTCAGGGGCACGCCGCCGTTGACGCGCTCGAAGATGTCTAGGCGGGCGCGCTCGGGGACCTTGGTGTCCACGATGTACAGGATTAGGTTGCAGTCCTCGACGCGGTTCTGGAGCTTCGGCGAAAGGTCCTTGAAGAGCTTCCCATGGAGTGCGGCTTGGCTGGGCAGCTTGAGCTTGAGCCGGTTACTGAGGAAGTGGTGGAACGTGGTCAGTCGCTGCAGGCCATCGACGACGATCATGCGGCCCTGGTCGTCCTCCGCCAGGTAGAAGACCGGCAACGGAATCCGCATGAGCACCGACTCGATGAGCTTGCTCTGCTTTTCCTCGTTCCAGATGAACGCCCGCTGGAAGTCGGGGTCCATGACGAACGAGGCCTTGTCGATGCGGCGCACCACATCGAACACGGTGCGTTGTTCGTTCCGGATCAGGACCGTGTCGATGGGGTAGGCACCCCAGCCGGCGTCCTCCTCACCGCCAAGGCCCTCAATCTCCTCGGGGGATGGCTGGCCTTGTGTGCTCATTCAATTCTCCTTCACTGCTGTCCGGCTAAAATATTTTCTCGCTGCATAACCGATTCCGAATCAATAGGTTAGTGGCAATTTCAGATTTTCGATTTGAAATGTGTTCTGCCGGTTTCTACCCCGTACCAGCCAGGGAGTGCGCGGCCGGGCCCACCGACAATGCGGGGTGAATACCGGCCACACCGTATGTTCCCAACTCAGGGATCACGTGCCCTCCTACGAGTTTCAGAAGTGTGTCGCACGTGATCGCGTCGAGTCTCACGGGCGAGGATTCTCGTGTCGAGACCCGTATCTGGCGATGGCCTTCGCGCAGTTGACTGACCGTGAGCGTCTGCGCGATGTCGAGGCATGCCTGCGTTCGATGAGCGCCAGGCTGTAGCACAGGGGATTCCGCGGACGAGTGGCGCGCTCCACGCTCGCCGACGCCAACGAGACGCACGACTGGCGCATCGATGCCGATTTTGCCGAGGTGCTGATCCGCATCGCGCGGCCCGTGTCCGCACACGATCCCATCGGCGTGGACCTCGACCAGAGGTTGAAGTAACCAACGCAGAAGTCCCCCCGCTCGGAAACACCCATCGCTTCGGACAGCGTGGGGAGGAGATGTTTCTCGATATTGTCGAAAATCTGCGGCATTCGGGGATCCCGCGCCATTCTACAAGCAGGCCAGCAGGCAAACTGGAAAACCTGCTGGCGCCTCTATAATCCCTCCATGCGAAATTTCCTCTTCGCGATCACCGGAGTCCTCCTCCTCATGACCACCTCGTCCGCACAACAAATTCAGCCCGGCGATCGGCCCTCCGGCAACCTCCGCGGCACCCGGTCGCCGACGGTTGGCCGCCACGGCATGATCGCGACCAGCCAGTCGCTGGCCTCCGCGGCCGGACTCAAGGTGTTGCAAGACGGCGGCAACGCCATCGACGCCGCCGTCACCGCCGCCGCCGTGCTCGCCGTGGTCGAGCCCAGCATGAACGGCATTGGCGGCGACCTGCTCGCGATCGTCTACGACGCGAAGACGAAGAAGGTCTATGGTCTCGACTCGACCGGGCGCTCGGCCTACGCCGCGACGCCGGAGGAATTCGCCAAGCGCGGGCTGAAAGAGATGCCGGGCAACGGTCCGCTGACGGTGGATGTCCCGGGCGTCGTCGAGGGCTGGCATCAGTTGCTGACGCGTTTCGGCACCATCTCACTCGCCAAGGCGCTGGCGCCGGCCATCGCTCATGCGCGCGACGGCTTCCCGGTGGCCGAACTGATGGCCAACGAGTGGAAAGACAACGAGAAGCTGCTGGCGCGCGATCCGGCGACCGCCGCGACGTTCCTGCCCGCGGGCAAGCCGATGACGCAAGGCGACATCTTTGCGAACCCGCGGCTCGCGCGCAGCCTCGAACTGATCGCCAAGGAGGGCCGCGACGCCTTCTACAAAGGCTCCATCGCCCGCGCCATCGTCGCCGACCTCAAGGCCCGCAACGGCCTGCTCGACCTGCGCGACTTCGCCGATCACAAGGCGGATTGGGTGGATCCGATCGGCGTCAACTACCGCGGCTACGACGTCATGGAGATGCCACCGAGCACGCAAGGCTTCGTCGCGCTCGAGATGCTGAACATCATGGAAGGTTTCGGCATCAAGGCCATGGGCCACAACTCCGCCGACTACCTTCACGTGGTCACCGAGGCCAAGCGCATTGCGTTTGCGGATCGCGGGGCTTACCTCGCCGACCGCGATCACATGTCCAAGGACATCCTGAAGACGCTGCTGTCGAAAGAGTACGCGGCCGCGCGTCGCAAGGAGATCGACATGACGAAGGCGGCGAAGAGCTACGCGCCCGGCACGCCTGCGGGCGCGGGCCGGGCGACGCAGGACTTCGCCGGCCGCGATCTGGGCGACACCATCTACCTGGCCGCGGCCGACGGCAACGGCAACGTCGTGTCGTTCATCCAGTCGCTGTTCAGCGCCTTCGGCGCGGGGTTTGTTGCTGGCGAGACCGGCATCACGTTGCACAACCGTGGCTCGGGCTTCGTGCTGACGCCGAATCACCCCAATCAGATTGGTCCGCACAAGCGTCCGCTACACACGCTGGTGCCGGCGATGATCATGAAGGACGGCAAGCCGTGGGTGGCGTTTGGCGTGATGGGCGGCGACAATCAGGCCCAGGCCCACGCGCAAGTGGTGGCGAACTTTGTCGACTTCGGCATGCACGTGCAGGAGGCTGGCGATGCCGCGCGCATGCGCCACATGGGCAGCCGGCTTGCGCTGGAGAGCGGCATTGGCGCCGACGTGAGGAAGGCACTCGAGGCGAGGGGCCACACGGTGGCGGACGGCCGTGGACAGATGGGCGGCTACCAGGCCATCTTCATCGACCCGAAGACTGGTGTGATGCTCGGCGGATCGGATCTTCGTAAAGACGGATTGGCGATAGGGTGGTAGGGTGCTTGGGTGCTTGGGTGCTCGGGTGCTTGGGTGCTCTGGTGCTGGAATGGCAAAGGAGTGATCATGCAGGTTCGAACAGCAGCACTGGCCTTGATTCTGTGTGCGAGCGTGGCTTGCGGCAAGTCGGAGGCCGAGAAACAAGCTGAACAGGCGGCGGAGGACATCAAGAAGGCCGTCGACGCGGTGACACAGGCACAGCAGCAGGGCGGCGATGCTGCCAAGGGCATGGCCGACATGGTCAAGGCCATGCAAGGCATGGCGGCCGCACTGGGCGGCGCCGGAACGGCTGACGGCAAGCCCGTGGAACCGGTGGCCACCGACGTGCTCAAGGGCACGCTCCCTGTCGTATCGGGCTGGAATATGGACGCGCCCGAAGCGGAGCGCATGACGTCGCCGATCGCGTACTCGCAGGTGGAGACCAACTACAAGAAAGGCGATTCGGAAATCGAGATACGCGTGGTCGATACCGGCTTCGCCCAGATGCTGATCGCGCCCTGGTCGATGTTCCTGGCTTCGGGTTACAGCCGGGAAACCGGCGACGGCTACGAGAAGTCGATCACCGTTGGCGGCAACCCGGGCTTCGAGAAGTTCGACAAGAGCTCGCAACGCGGCGAGCTGAACATTTTTGCCGGCAAGCGCTTCATGGTGACGATCGAAGGACGCGATCTCGCCGACACGAAGGTGCTGCACGAGTTCGCGTCGAAGATGGATTTCGGTAAGTTGACCGCGCTACAACCGAAATCCGGCTCGTAACGGGTCGTCGCCATCGATCAGAAACGTGTGTTCGCCGGTGATCCAGGCCGAGCCTTCAATCTCGGGGACGATCGCCGGTCGATCTCCTACTGTGATCCGCTCCACCACCCGCCCCGTGAAGGTCGTCCCGACGATGCTCTCGTGGATGAAGGGGACATCATCCAGGAGCAGGCCCATGTCGTTGAGCACGGCCATCACCGCCGCGGTGCCGGTGCCGCAGGGCGAGCGATCGACCTCCGCATCGGCGAAGATCGTGACGTTGCGCAGGTGCGCGTCTGGCAGTTGTGATGGCGCGGTGAAGATGGTGCCGTAGATCCCCTCCAGCCCCGGGTCGATCGGGTGCACGACACGACGCAGCCGCTCCACCTCCCGTGCGATCACCATGCCGAGCCTGCGGAGCTCAGGCAGGTGCGCGGCGTCAATCGGCACGCCGGCCGCTTCGGCGTCGACAATGGCGTAGAAGGCGCCACCAAAGGCGATGTCGACGGGGATCTTCCGGGTACCGACCGGCACCAGCAGCGACGGCTCAAACACGAACGACGGCACGTTGCGGAACGCCACCGACGACACGTGGACGGCATCACCTTGATAGGTCACGTGCGCCAGCGCGTCGACGCGGCCGGCCGGCGTGTCGTAGCGCAGTTCGACTTTCGCGGGTTTGCCCTCTTGTTTGGACCAAATCAGCCCGCGCTCGATGGCAATGGTGGAGACGGCGATAATCCCGTGGCCGCACATCGTGCTCCAGCCCTCGTTGTGCATGAACAGAATGCCGGCGTGGCCGTCGCGCGTGACCGGCTCGGTCAACAGCGCGCCGTACATGTCGGTGTGCCCGCGGGGCTCGAGCATGATCGACTTGCGGAGGTGATCCAGCCGCTTCATGGCCCAGGCCCGCTTCTCGAGCATGGTGCGGCCTTCGGGGCTCGGCATCCCGTCAGTCACCAGGCGCAGGGGCTCGCCTGCGGTGTGCGAATCAATGGTCTTGATGCGATGAATCATGCGGGTGACGCTGAAGAGTTTAGCCGCAGTTGCGGCTTGCGGCTTGCGGCTTGCGGCTTGCGGCTTGCGGCTTGCGGCTTGCGGAAGTGTAGAGGCGCTCTGTGCGTGTTTGCCGACAAATCGACGTCTAATCGGTGTCTAATCTGTGGCTGGTGCGTTTCCGAATCGGTGGCTCATGGCTCAACACTTCCGCCTCCTGACCGAACAGCAAGTCCAGTCCCTCCTGCCGATGGGCGATCTGATCGCCGCCATGGAGGCGGCGCTCGCGCGATTCTCCTCGGGCGAAGTACTGCAACCCGTGAGGTCGGTGTTGACCGTCGGGCCGACCAAGGCGTACTTCGGGTTGATGCCGGCCTACGTGCCCAACCCCGCGAGCCTGGGCGCCAAGCTGGTGACCGTGTTCGCCGACAATCCGTCGAAGCAACTGCCGTCGCACCTGGCCACCATCCTGCTGCTGGATCCGGAAACCGGATCGCTGCAGGCGTTGATGGACGGCCGCTACATCACCGAAGCCAGGACGGCGGCGGTGTCGGCCGTCTCGGCGCGGTTCCTCGCGAAGCGTGACGCGTCGACGCTGGCGATCGTCGGCAGCGGCGTGCAGGCCCGTAGTCACCTGGAGGCATTTGCGGAGGTGCGGCAGCTCAAGGACGTACGGGTGTGGTCGCCGAAAGCGGCGAGCCGCGATCGCTTCGTCAGCGAGATGAGCGGACACGTCGCGTCCGCGATTCACGCCGCCGATACGGCCGAGGCCGCCGTGCGAGGCGCCGACCTGATCGTCCTCGCGACTTCGTCGACGACACCGGTGATCAAGGATGCGTGGGTGGATGCGGGCGCGCATGTGGTGTCGGTCGGGGCGTGCCGGCCGGATCAGCGTGAGATGGATCCGGCACTCGTCGCCCGAGCCCGCCTTTACGTCGACTCGCGGGCCGCGGCGCTGGTGGAATCTGGCGACGTGGTGATGGGCATGGCCGACGGCCTGTTCACCGCCGCTCACATCCGCGGCGAGCTGGGCGAGGTGGTGCTCGGTCGCGTTGAGGGACGCGCCAGCGATGGCGACGTCACGATCTTCAAGTCGCTGGGCATGGCCGTCGAAGACGTGGTGGCTGCGGACCTGGTGCTGCGCCGCGCCGTCGAGACCGGCGCGGGAACGGAGCTGACGCTATGAACGACATGACTGATCGGCAAGCTCATGCGGCAGGCCAAGCCGGACGATGTGTTCGCGTTCGTGCGCCCTGGGACCATCCGTCGCCTTTGGCCGAAAGTGTTGCCGCACCTGGGTCACACTCGCGCGTTCTGGACGTGGCTCTTCGAACGCTAGGAAGCCATTGGCACCTGGCAGTAAGCTGACGCCGCTCCAAGAGCGCATCCTGGCTGCGCTCGGCGGCCTGACACCTCCATGGACGCTGACCGGAGGCGGCGCATTGGCAGGCGTGCACACGGGACATCGCGGCACCCGCGACCTCGACCTCTTCTGGCGCGAACGCCTGAGTCTTGACGACACGCCCCGCGACGTCGCGGCAACGCTCCAGAGGGCAGGCCTCCGGTCGGAAATCCTTCGCACCTCAAGGGCGTTCGCAGAGCTCCGGGTGCAGGATGGCCCAGACGTGTGCATCGTCGACCTGGTTGCTGACTCGCATCACCCGGCCGGAGTAGCCATCGCGCGACCATTTCACTCCGCGGCACCGCGAATCCCTGGTCTCGCACAAGCATATTGTCCGCGGCGCTTCAGCGCTTCGCCAACTCGTCGTAGGCGATACCCAGAGCCAGACCCAGGCGCGATTTCGTGCCGCCGAAGTGCTCGAACCAGGCCAGCGATTCGATCGTGACGATCTCCTCGCGCGGCTTGCCCTCGCGCCGCGCGCGCCGGGCTGCCTCGATCACCGCGGTGAAGTAGTCGCGTTGGTACAGCAGGTCAGGCCGGGTGCCGATGAACGGGAAGCCCGACTCGGCGTGTCCATACACGTAGAGCGCATCGGCCGGGTAATG
The DNA here is from genome assembly GCA_038919385.1 of Vicinamibacterales bacterium. Classification (GTDB taxonomy): domain Bacteria; phylum Acidobacteriota; class Vicinamibacteria; order Vicinamibacterales; family UBA2999; genus 12-FULL-67-14b. Next base: position 15,776 of record JBCKZH010000036.1, read on the forward strand.
GGGCGCCATTTTCTCGAGCACCGCGATCCAGCCGTGCACCGATCCGCCGGCGGGCGCGTCGATGTTCGGATAGCCGCGGTTGTTGAGCAGATCGCCCAGCTGCACGACGTTGGCCCGCTCGAAGTGGATGGCGGCATCGCCGCCGGTGTGGGCGGCGCCCCAGTGGCGCGCGCTCACCGTCTCGTCGCCCACGGTGACCTTCCACGTTTCCGCGAACGTGACATCGGGCAGCGTGACCTGCGACTTGCTGCGTTCGGCCGCGGCCTTCTGGTTCTCGCTCGAGCGCTGGTGCGCCACCAACTGGCGGGCGACGGCCTTGAGCACGGTGTTGCCGCCGGTGTGATCCGGATGGTGATGCGTGTTGATCACCACGTCAATCGCCTTCGGCGTGCGCGACTTCATCCCGCTGACGAACGACGGCGCCGTGTCGGCGAATTGCGTATCGACCACCAGCACGGCCGAGTCGTTGGCCAGCCACCCGATGGTGCCGCCACGCTGATGAAAGATGCCGACGTTGCGCCGCAACGGCGTAAAGACCGGTGGCGCAGGTGGCGGGGCGTTGGCCGGCGCCGGGGCCTGCTGTGCAGGCGATTCGCGTGGCAGTAAACCGGCGGCCATCCCCAGCACCGATGCCCGCGTGAAGTTTCGACGAGTCCAGCTCATGACCACTCACCTCTTGCCTCGGGATGTTAGCGTATCAGACGTGCAGGTACTTCCGCATGCGCGCCAGGAATGTCTGCGTCGCTTCTGGCGCGACGACGGCCGCGGCGGTGGCGCGGGCCTCGTCCAGTCCGGTGCGCCTGGCCGTGACGATGCCCGAGATGTGGTCGAGCAGGACGGGATCCGCCACCGCAAGGGCGCGGAAGTCCGACGCGGATATCTCCAGCGCCTGCGTGTCGTCGATCGCGCGCACGGTGGCGGTTCGACGATCGCCGGTCAGCATCGACATCTCGCCGAAGAAGCCGCCGGCCTGAATGATGGCCACTTCCTGTCCCGAGGGTTCGAGCGTGACCCGCGCCCGGCCGCTCAACAGCACGAACATCGAGTCGCCTTCGGCGTCTTGCCGCACCATGGCCTCGCCGGCCGCGAACAAGTGGTGCTGCGCGGCGGTGGCCAGGCGATGCCGCGCATCGGGCGTCTGTGTCGAGAACAAATCCACCGAGCCCAAGCGGTCCGCCGCTGCCGCAACCTGCGTGTCGCTACGCGCGGGCTCTTCGTCGCGCTCGTACTGAATCTGAATCGGAAACGGAATCTCGATGTTGTAGCGGCGGAAGGTGTACCAGATATTGGTCCGCACCTGGTCCCGCGCCATCCGATCGGTGGCGTAGTCTTGAATCCAGAACAGCGCCAGGTAGTCGATGGACGAGCCGCCGAACGCCTTGACCACCACCTGCGGTTCCGGCGTGCGCATGGCCAGTGGCGCGTTCGCGATCGCCTCGTGCACGGCGCGCTTCACGTCGTTGGGCGGGGTGGCGTAGCTGGCGCCCACCTCCACCTCGACGCGCGTCGGTACGGTCGGCTCGGAAAAGTTCAGGACTGGTTCCTTGCCGATCACGCTGTTGGGGACGACCAGGAATTGACCGGCTTTGGTGCGCAGCTTGGTGGCGCGCCAGGTGATCTCCTGGACCTGGCCCTCGCGCTCGCCGACCTGGATCCAGTGGCCGACGCGAAACGGTTTCTCGATTTGAATCGCCAGCCCGGCAAACAGGTTGCCCAGCGTGTCTTGCAGCGCGAAGCCGATGACCACCGCGCCGACCGCCGACGTGGTGAGTAGTTGTTCGCGCAACAGGACCGTGCCGATTGCCATGAACAAGGCGATCACGGTGGCGTCCTGCACGATGCCTGGAAAGCGATCGCTCGGGCGATCGTCGCGCCACTTGTTGGCGAGCAACGCGATCGAGGCGTTGACGATCGCGAGCACCAGGGCCAGCCTGGCAATGGCCGACAGCAGCTCGACATCGCCGAGCCCCTGCCACACCGCCACTTCGAGCAGGACGTAGCCGGCCAGCAGCCAAGCCGAAAACAGCAGCCGGCCGCGAACGTAGCGACCTACGGCAGGCCTCCCTCTTTCTTGAACGCCGCCATGTCAGCCGCGACGAGCTTGACCGGGACCACCTTCGGGTTCGATCCGCCCTTCGAGTCTTTCTCCGGATCGACCCCTCGCGCGCCGCCCGATGCCGTCACCTGCGCCGACTTCTTCTCGCCGCCACCCGTGGGCAGCATGCGGCTCAGGCCAAACCCGCGCTTCTTCGGCTCCTCGGTCTTCGCGTCTTCCTTCTTGTCGGCTGCCTTCGCGTCATCGGCCTTCTTCTCGCCGGCTTTGGCGTCACCGCCCGCGAGTCCGGCCGCACCCGGCTCCACCGTCGTAATCGCCGTCACCGGCACGGGCTTGTAGCTGATGCTCTTCGCGTAGCGCGGTTGCACGGTCGCCGTCGCCGTCAGCTTCTTAGCGGCAACGAGCTTGGTGATGCGATCGAGGCGCTGCTGCATCTCCGGATGCGAGGCAAACAAGCCGCGCTTCTCCGTGGACGCCTTGTTGCGATCCTTCAGCGTGGTCAGAAACGCCACCAGCCCGCTCGGCGCATAGCCAGTCTTGTTGGCCAGCGTCACGCCCATCTCGTCCGATTCGTTCTCTTCGGCACGGCCGAAGCCGCGCTCGACGATGTTGTCGTAGGTGGCGGTGACGACGCGCTCCATGAGGGCAGAGGAGCCAGCCAGCGTTTCGGTGGCGCCCATCTGCACCGCCTTGCTCTTCTGGATGGCGCGGATGGTGTGCTTCCCGGTGACGTGGATGATCTCGTGCCCGAGCACGCCGGCCAGCTCCGCTTCGTTCTCGATCAACGCCAACGCTCCGCGCGTGATGTGCACGTAGCCACCGGGCGCGGCGAACGCGTTGACGCCGTCGGTGTCGAGCACAACGAACGTCCACGGCAGCGCCGGACGCGTGCTGCCCTGCGCCAGCGCCGTGCCGACCAGCGCCAGGTAGCGATGCACCGCGGCATCCTGCACCACGCCGTAGCGACCGCGAATGCGTTCGCTGACCGCCGCGCCGAGCTCCTGCTCTTCCTCGTCGGTCATCTGCAGATCGCGGACCTCGTTCGCCTTCTTCGCGATCGAGATACCCTTGCCGATCTGGCCGAGTTGTCCGCCTTCGCCGCGCGCGTCCCCGGCGGCTACGGCGAGACCAGCCCACACGGTGATTACAACCAATACCGTCGTACGCTTCATGGTGTTTTGACCTCAAAAATCGCGACCGGTTTGCTCTTGCCTTTCACGATGACGTCGCCGAGGGGATGGACATCATACCGTCCTTTGAGACGGGCCCGGGTGGCATCGCTGATGATAATCCGCGTCCCGTAATCCTTGTTGAGCGACTCGAGCCGGGCGCCCAGGTTCACGGCGTCGCCGATCACCGTGTAGCTCATGATCGTGTCGGAGCCGATGTTGCCGGCCACCATGTCGCCGGTGTTGATGCCGATGCCGATGTCGAGCGTCGGCCGGCCCTGGGCCTGCCATTCGGCGTTGAGCTGGTTGAGCGCCGCCGACATGGCCAGCGCGGTCCGCACCGCGTGGTCCGCGTGGTCTTCGTCATCGAGCGGCGCGCCGAACAGCGCCATCACCATGTCGCCGACGAACTTGTCCACCGTGCCGCGATGCGCGAACACCACCGACACCATCCGCGAGAAGTACTCGTTGAGTTGGGCGACGACCTCCTCGGGTGAACCCTTCTCCGACATCGCCGTGAACCCGCGCACGTCGGAGAACAACACGGTCATGCTCCGGCGCGCGCCGCCGAGCGCCGCCAGCGAGGGGTCGGCCACCAGCCGATCGAACACGTCTTTCGAGACATAGCGCGAGAACAGCTTCTTGACGATGCGCTTCTCGCGGCCTTCGACAAAGTACTTCCACGCCAGGTCGCCGACGAACGCGAACCCGATCGCCAGTGCCGGAATCGTGATGGGAATCCACGTGCCACGCGCGAAGAACGCGAACGCCTGCCAGACCAGCAGTGACGCCAGTGCCGCGGTCACGGCGCCGGTGAGCCACGCATTCAGGTAGAGGCCGGCGATGCCGACGCCGGCGGCGCCGGCCAGCGCGAACACGGTCGTGAGCCAGGGCGGCGACCGCGTGATCGTTCGATTCACGAGCAGCGCCTCGATCAGGTTGGCATGCACTTCCGGCCCCATGATCGCCCCTTGGGGAAACGGGGTGGTGAATGCTTCTCTCAGCCCCTCACCGGTACCACCGACGACGACGAGCCGGTCCCTGAACAGCGCGGGGTCAAGGGCGGGCTTCTGCCCTTCGATCACCTCCTGCTGGGCGTGAAACAGATCGTAGAAAGAGTAGTAGGTGAACGTCGGCACCCCGTCGGGATTCTCGGCCGGCCCGCGCCACGGCACCAGCGCCGCGCACTGGCCGTTGTCGCGCATGACCGCGGGCATCGTGTTGACGCCGGCCGCCATGGTGGCGGCCAACGACAACGACGGAATCGTCCGTTGGCCCACTTGCACGATGGGAGCGACCCGGCGCACCGGGCCGTCGGGATCGAGGATCAACAACGTGTGACCGATGGCGCGTGACGCCTGCGCCAGTGCCGGGAAGGGCGGTGTCAGCCGGGGGCGCGCCTCCACGCACGGCATCGCGGGCAATCTCATGTTGAGCGCGGGCGCATCGAGATTCTCGGCCAGGGCGCGAGACCGGTCGATCAATTCCGCGCTCGACGCTTCGGCACTGTGAACCACGTTGCCGGCCCGGCGCGTCGCGTCCACGAGCGCGGCGTCCGATTCCTCGCCCGTCCACTCGGTATCGCCAACCATGAACTTGCGGAGGTCACGCTCGGCGAACAGGATGTCGTAGGCAATCACCTTCGCGCCGGCGGCGGCAAGGTAGTCGATCGCGGTGGCATGCACGAGCCGCGGCCACGGCCAGCGTCCGACCAGCGGTTCCATGCGGCGAAGGCTGTCGTTGTCGATCAGGACGAGCGAGATGCGGTCGGCGGGCGCCAACGGCCGCGCGGTCGCGGCCACGCGGCGGTCGTAGGTATCGAGCTCGATGTTGCGGAAGAACGACAGCATTCCCAACCCGCCGGCCAGAAGCGCGGCGGCGAGTGGGAGGAGTCTGTGCATCGGCGTTTAGTCTATGCCACGACGTCTCAGCCTCGGCAGCGCCCGGCTCGATCTGTCTGAGGGTGACGCGGAACCGGCACCGGACGCGATGCCCTCCAGGCCGCGTAACTCCTGGGCAGGGGCCGTCATGTGGACGAAGAAGACCAAGGGAATGGTCACGGCTCGCCCGGGCTACTTGCGCGCGTCGATGGTTGGAACGTCGTAGGCGAGGACGTTGGCGTCCGCCGACACCAACGTGAGCCCTTCGACCAGGGCCTGCGCGACCAGCAGGCGATCGAACGGGTCGCGGTGGAGCGGCGGGAGCGTGGCCATACGGAGGGCATGTTCGAGGGTGACGCCGAGCGACGTCACGCCCTCGTCCATCAGCTCGGCCACGAACTGTTCAAGGTTGCCGCCCAGGTTCAACCGGCCCGTCGCGTGCTTGATACCGACCTCGATGACGCTGACGGCGGAGAGCACGAGCTTGGTGGGGTCACGCTGCAGCCGCCTGCGAAGCGGCGACGGCAACCGCGGCCATTCGTCTTTCAGCCAGATCCAGCAGTGGGTGTCGAGCAGGAGTTTCAGTAGCCCCACTCCTTCAGCTCTTCTTCGGAGAGCGGGGCGTCGAAGTCAGGAGACATCCAGATCCGGCCCTTCCACGTGCCGAGCCGCAACCGCTTCTTCGCCGGCGCCGGAAACGGGACGAGTTTTGCCACCGGCTTGCCGTTGCGAGCGACGATCACCTCGCGGCCACGCTCGACCTCGGCCAGCAGCTGCGACAGCCGGGTCTTGGCTTCGTGAACGTTGACTTGCTTCGGCACTTTCACGAAACCAGAATATGTTAGCTAATGGGCTTAGTCAACACAGCGACGGGCTTCGGCAGGGCGTCACAACGGCAATGACGATAGTCCGTATTAGCGGCCTCGCGGGGTGCCTCTTTGAGGCAACATAAGGTCGCGTTCTCGGACCCAGTGGCCATGAACTCAGCCACAGCTACGGCATCGTCGGATCAGTCAACGCGGTGCTCTACCTGTACACCCCGGAGATCTACCCGACCCGCATGCGCGCGATCGGCACCGGGTCGGCGACCTGCTGGCTGCGCCTGGCCGCCGGCGTGATCGGGGCCCTTGCCGCGACCCTCATGCTCGAAACCCGCAATCGGCGCCTCGAAGATATCGCCCCGTAGTACACTTCGCGCCTAGAACATTTAACCGAGGAGACGCGATGGCCAGGAACCGTTCCGTGGATCGTCGGGACTTTCTGAAGGGCGCCGCGGTGACGGGCGCAGCGGCGCTCGTCCCCAACGCCGTGGGCGCGCAGGCGCCTGCACCGCCGGCCGCGGCCCAGGGACCGCGCGCGGCGACGGCCGCGACGGCGCCGCGCGAGGCCGACCCCGGCCTCGACGCCGAGGCGCTCACGACCGACCGGCCGGGCGGCGACTTCATGGTGGACGTCCTCAAGTCGCTCGACCTGGAGTACATCGCCTCGAACCCCGGCTCGAGCTTCCGCGGCATCCACGAATCGATCATCAACTACGGCGGCAACAAGATGCCGGAATTCCTCACGTGCCTCCACGAAGAGTCGTCTGTGGCGATGGCCCACGGCTACTTCAAGGTCGAGGGGAAGCCGATGGCGGTGCTCTGCCACGGCACGGTCGGCCTGCAGCACGCCGCGATGGCGATCTACAACGCCTACTGCGATCGCGTGCCGGTCTACATCCTCGCCGGCAACTCGCTGGATGCAACGATGCGGCGGCCCGGCGTGGAGTGGGCGCACAGCGTGCAGGACGCAGCGGCGATGGTCCGCGACTTCACCAAGTGGGACGACTACCCGGTGTCGCTGCCCCACTTCGCCGAATCGGCGGTCCGCGCCTACAAGATCGCGATGACGCCACCGATGATGCCAGTCGTCGTGGTCATCGATGGCGGGCTCCAGGAAGATCCGATTCCGCCGGAGGTCGCCTCGCGGCTGCGCGTGCCGAAGCTCACGGTCGCGACGCCCCCGCAGGGCGATTCGGGAGCCGTCGCCGAAGCCGCGCGCCTGCTCGTCAACGCACAGAACCCGGTCATCGTGGCCGATCGTCTCGCGCGCACGCCGGCCGGCATCGCCCGCCTCGTCGAGCTCGCCGAGGCGCTGCAGGCGCCGGTCGTCGACCAGCACGGACGCATGAACTTCCCGTCGCGCCATCCGCTGAATCAGAGCGAGAGCGCGGGACAGCTCATCGCCAACGCCGACGTCATCCTGGGACTCGAGCTGACCGATTTCTGGGGGACCGTGAATGCGTTCCGCGATTCGCTGCACCGGACGGCGCGGTCTCGCATCAGGCCGGGCACGCGCCTGATCAGCATCACGGCCGTTGACCTCTACACGAAGAGCAACTTCCAGGACTTTCAGCGCTACCCCGAAGTGGACGTCGCGATGGCGGCCGATGCGGAGGCGACGCTGCCGGCGCTGACCGAAGCGGTTCGGAAGCTGACCACGGCCGACCGGCGGACCGCGTTCCAGGAGCGGCGCACGCGGCTGGAGCAGGCGCACGCGCGCGCACAGGACGCGGCGCGGGCGGAAGCGGCGCACGCGTGGGACGCATCGCCGGTCAGCACCGCACGCATGGTGGCCGAGATCTGGGCGCAGATCAGGAACGACGACTGGTCGCTCGTCTCCGAGAGCGGCAATACCAGCGGCTGGGCGTTCCGGCTGTGGGACTTCGACAAGCACTACCGGCACCTCGGCGACTCGGGCGGCGCGGGCGTCGGCTACGGCGCGCCGGCCGCGGTGGGCGGGGCGCTCGCCAACAAGAAGTACGGCCGCCTCTCCGTGAACATCCAGGGCGACGGCGATTTACTCTACGCGCCCGGCGTCCTCTGGACCGCGGCGCATCACCGCATCCCGCTGCTCACGGTGATGCACAACAATCGCGCGTATCACCAGGAAGTGATGCACATCCAGCGCATGGCCAACCGCCATCAGCGCGGCATCACGCGCTGGAACATCGGCACGACGATCGACGATCCGAACATCGATTTCGCGAAGATTGCACAGGGCATGGGCGTCTACGCGGAAGGACCGATCGCCAACGCGCGCGACCTTGGACCGGCGCTCCAGCGCGCGCTCGCGGTGGTGAGGAAGGGCGAGCCGGCGCTCGTCGACGTCGTCACGCAGCCGCGGTAGAACCGTGGCGTACGTAGTGTCCGGCTTCAGCCGGACCGTGTGGAGGATCGAATGAGGGCCTTCTGGTTCGCCGAACTCGTGCTGGTTGCGATGCTGACCTGTGTAGCGTCAATGCGCGCGCAGGCACCAGCCCCTGCGACGCCGCCCGCCGCACCGTCGCAGGCAACGCCGGCCGGCAACGCCGAGACCGGCAAGAAGCTGAACGTCAGCTACGGCTGCTGGCAGTGCCACGGCTACGAAGGCCAGGGAGGCGCGGCGGGGCCGCGGCTCGCCTCACGCCTGCTGCCGTTTGCGGGCTTCTCGGCGTACGTGCGGCGGCCGACGAACCAGATGCCGCCGTACACGGAGAAGGTCGTCTCTAACAGCGACCTGACGCACATCTACGCGTACCTGCAGTCGCGACCCGCGTCGCCGCCGGTCGCGAGCCTTCCGCTTTTGCAGAAGTAGGGCGGGTCCTTTCGGACCGCCAGAACGCACGTCACGGAAGGAGGCGAAACCTCTTCCCGCCCTGCAGACGGTAAATGCCAAAGTCCGACCGATCGATGGTGAAGACCGTCTGCAGTCCCTCCCGCTCCGCAACGCGCACGAGCGCCGCGTCAGCGAGATCCATCGGGAGATCGGCGTACTTTTTCATGAGCACCCGCATGCGGGACATGTCGGCCGTGTCGAGCGGCAGCAGCCCCAGGCGTCCCTCCTCCAGGACATCCCATAGCCTTTCCTGGGCTACCAACGAGCCGACGAGATGCATCGCCTCGGTCATCACCGGCCACACAGTGAACAGCGGCTCGCGGATCCTTTTCAGAGCCTGCACGCAGCGGGCGTGAAACGCACGTCTGCGTCGATCACCGCCACGAGAGGACGATAGTCCGTATAATGCTTCCCCGGTTGACTCAGCTGCGTAGATTTTCCAGGGTCAACGGCTTTTTCTGGAGAGAGATTCCCAGCAGCGTTTGAAAGGCGGCCATGGGTGTTTGGCGACGATTGAAGCGGAAAACAAACTCGTCCAAATAGCTCGGAAGATACTTGGGATCAACGCCGTGGTGAGTGCCGTTGAGCCAAGTCTTGAGGTTCCAGAAAACCCTGTGGATGTGGGGAAATCGTTTGTGAGCGCGCTGCGCTGATCCCACAAGTCGAACGTGGTGGATAAAGTCTTCAAGCGCAGCGTCAGAGTAGCCCTTCCATCCATCGGTTCTGATTCGGCCGATGGTCCTTGGCGACAGAGAGATGAGTCGATGCCTTGTCGACCCAACCCTCGATGGTCTTACGTGTTGTCGCGTTCATGCTGGCCCCGACCATGAATGTAAGCTGATTCAGTCGCTACGAGCCTACGTTACGTGCTGCGGAATGACTGAACTGCTGACAAGAAGTGGCGATCTCTCAGAAACGCACTAACCGCCAAGTGATCCCACGAGCGGTCGATCCGCTGGAGGTAACGCTCGGGAAGTTGTCTGGCGTAGGTGGGTGCCACTGCGAAAAGATCGTCTGTGCACTCGTCACTGTAAGGCACGTTTGGTTCAAAGCTCAGAGAGGAATCGTCGGCTCGATACTGGGAGGCGTCGTCGCGTGATTCCAAGACGCAGGCCAGGGCGCGTACAGCCAAGAATTCATTGCGTGCAACCCGATACACGTCCGACAGTCTAGAGAGCGCGGCAAGATCAAGGATGATCGTCGAGACGTAAGACTCTGACCGACGGCCTCGACGCTGGCCCACGGGGAACCCTCGCCCCAATAGATACTCCGTTTCTTCGAGGGGTTCGCCGACAGGTGATCCGAGGCCGACGTGTTCTCCGTCATACCTGTCGGCAATCCACTTCGTGAGCGAAATCAGGTACGTGGATAGAAGTTCCTGTTGTCCGGTTCGCTGCAAAACGAGCGCTGCGGGAATGATGGATACTGCCCAACGATCGGAAATGGGATGACCACACCCTGGGTGTTCGCTGATCACGTGGCCAATGTGCTTCGGGATGTCCGCGCGATCGGAGACGGATTCCATGCCGGCTATTTCCGGCAGAAGGTCGAGGAGGCTCAGGAGTTCCACGTAACGCATGCAACGTACCGGATAAGTAACGTATCCCGACGGCTCGTCATGTTGGCGGATGAATTCAATGGGATCAGGCAGCGACTGCGACCCCCGTTCCCAAAGTGCTGCCGCGTAGGTCCTGAACATCAATCGGCCGACTTCGGACAGCGTGAGACTGGTTGAATGAGGCGGCAACTCACCGTGATGACGAGCCCAAGCCGCGCGCACGAGTCCAAGAGCGGTGTCGCAGGCCGTATCGAGGCGATCCGTCCCCGCCAATCGTTCCGCGACAATTGCTGCCTCCAAGGTGCAGGCCCATGGGTCCACATCAATCGACATCCAACGGCGGCTGAAGCGCTCGATTGCGATGTCATTGACCGAACCATCGTCGATTGAGCCGATGAGCGAAAAGAGTGGACCCTCAGTCCGGCCCGCGACCCCGATCTCAAGCGCAGTAGTAATCCGCTGGATCAGTGACTCCCGATCCCAGACTTCCAGCGGAACGCCGGAAGTCAACGCCTGATCGCAGTAGTTCTGAGCGGCGAGTGGGGCGCCACCAACGAGGCGGCCCGTCAAGAGCAATACCGCTCGTCGAGGCAGCACGGGGTTGAAGCCGGGATGCGCGAGCGTATTGGCTCGCAGTAACTCCAGCTGCGGCACGCCTTTGCTCCAATCCCCTAGGTTTAGGTCTCCTGCTTTCGACTGAAAGACGAACTGGAACCTCTGTGCTGGCTCCGCCAGCTGACCGATGAAGTCCTTCCCGAATTCGTACTGCCCATGCAAATAGTGAATCTCCGTGAAGCCAAGCTTCAGGAGCAGAGCAATGAAGGGAGCATCGAAGCCGCGCTCTGTTACACGATCAAGAAAGTGTTCGACGACGGCGACGAGCATCGTACTCCTCACGCTTCCGGGCGATGAACGCCTCATACGCGGGCCGATCAGCGTCGGTGATGGGCGGGTAGGGCACCACTTTGCTGATGTCACTATCACTGATCATTTGTGGTAGCTCGGGCTCGCCGCTTTGGTCGAAATCAATTTCAACTCCCCCTATGACTTCCATGATCACAGGCCACCCGAATTGCCTTCCCTTGCCGTCGACTGCATTGCCCATGGCCGCACTGATTGTGCCGCTGTAATTCAACAGCTGCCGCATGGCTTGCTCACCATACTCTCGCCCGGAAGCCTCCGCCGACGCCGTAAACGCGTCGACATCACCGGTCACCATGTCAGAGAGATTGAAGCGGAAAGGCACCTTCATCTCCATGGGCTCATTCTTGAGTGCCTCACCTGACGGCAGGGTGACCTGTGAGGTATGGATAGCCGCACGCGGTTCCGACGGGATGTCTTTGAGCAATGGGAACGCCTCTTCCGAGTGAGCGCGGATGACGCGTTGGAAGACGTCACGAAAGGACTCGTCGTACTCGCGCAGGCGGAACAGGACTCTCGCCATGGCTGTCACAAGCGACTACGCGGCGGAGCCCTTCCTGACGTACGGACGAATCAGAACGTCCGCTGCGATCCCGAGCCCGGCGTGCAGTTTGCGAATCATGTCGATCGTCAGAGCGAGTCGCCGATTGAGCACCTCAGCGACTCTGGCCCGGCTCCCGAGATAGGGTTCGAGATCCCGTCTGGTGAGCCCCCGGCTTTCCATGTAGTAGAGAAGGGCATCGATCGGGTCAGGCGGGTCAATGGGTTCATGCTGCGACTCGTATCGTTCGATCAGAGTCGTCAGAATGTCGAGTCGGTCTCCTGCGGGCGTCCCGGGCTTGGCGTCCATGAGACGCTCGATTTCCTTCATCGCGGCTCGATGATCAGCTCGAGTCTTGATCGGTCGAATCTCCATGTTCAGCCTCAGACAGTTTCGACGTCTACGTCGTCGTACGCCTTATGGGTGCCGATGAACCTGACGTAGCAGATTCGGAACGGGTAGTTGATAGCGACCACCAGGCGGTACTTGTTTCCGCCGATCTTGAACACCACGCGGTTCTCGCCAACGACGCTCGCATTCGCATAAACGCGTTTTACGTCCGCAGGCGTTCGCCAGTCAGCCTTTCGCACGTCGTGGTACCAGGCTCGCAACGGCTGTTCCGCGTCAGAGTATCGTTCCCAGAAGGCCCGAAGGGTCCGGCGAGCGATGATCCGCACTGCGGCCAGTATATCGTGCTCCCATCATGGGAGCAACAGCTGTCGGACGGCCAATCAAAGCCTGGAAGAGATCCGCGAGAGCACCACCTGTGGCGATGAGGAGCGCCTCAAGGGAGGCCGGGAGTGCAGGGCGACTGGCGGGGACGGCTCCGATCGTGATTTCTGATCGTCATCGGTCGAATCATGAACCTTCTGATGCCGCTCCGCTGAGTCCATCAGAATCTAAACTTTGGCCCGTCAAGTTCGACATACAGTCGTTCGGGTACGCTCCGGTCTACGAGGATGCGATCGAAGGCAAACCACTTACCTTCAGGGAAAAACTGGGCCGGCAAGCCCTTGATGTGCGACGCAGTCAACTCCTTAACGACGATAGGCCGTATTAGCGGCCTCCCCGGGTAACGTAAGGACCGTTCTCGGACCCAGCGCCCATGAACCAGCCTCAGCGCACCAGTAACTCCACCGGCTCGAACACGCGGTGCGTCGTCCCATCCGTCCACCGGCGTTTCAATTCCAGCACCGCCTTGCCATCCGGCGTCAGTTGCCGCCGGTCCTGCCCGACCGGCGGCCGCAGGGCATACCGGCACAACCGCTCCAGGCACTCACGCGCACCCGCCGGCACGACCACGCCCGCGTGGAGATCGAACCCCTGCTGACGGGCATGGCCTGCGTGGCGGCGGAGCCCGCCGAGCACGGCGCGCACATAGACGGCCACGAGCGCGCGACAGAGCTCTGATCCCATGCCAGCACGTATCGAAGACGCGGCGGCAGCGTGAGCCCCACTGTCGAATCGGGACGGCAGGAAACACGTGGTCGACCAGGTGCGCCGCGCGATCGGTCATCCGCCGGCCTGCGCAGCTCGGACAGAATCCACGCCCCTTGCACGAGAACGGGACCAGCCGATCCAGCCGGCAGCCGGCGCGGCGGAACCGTGCGGAGGCAGTCGCCACGCCGCCAGGAAGCGCAAGGCGCGTGCCTGACGACTCATCACTGCAGCGTCAACGACTTACCGAACGACGGCGCATTCCCGATCGCAGAAATGTAGATCGCGAGAGCTGTCCGGCAGCTCAGAACCTGCGATGCACCCACCTGTCGCGAGGGACGAGACCGACCTATTCGGCGGTGTCCGCTGGCGGCAACGATGCCTGTACCTATGCGATCAGTTCGGGACACGAGTCGTGCCGCCTCGCCAATGATCTCTATGGCTCACTCGACCGCAAGCTGAAGTTTGCGGTCTCGAAGGCAGTCCTCAAGCGCGACGCCGACGGTGAACTCCCTTATCCGCGTCGAGCAGGTCCCAGAGATACGCCTGAGCGATCGCGGCCAGCGCCAGCGACACTCGCGATACACCTTCTCGCCCATGCCCCCTTCGCCAAGCGCAGAGACGACTTCGTGCGGGCCGAGACGCGCGCCTGGGGAGAGCAGCATGGAAAACGCGGCAGGATACCCCGATTCGCGAGCGCGTCTGCGTTTTGTCGACCGTCTCACTGACCGGCTAGTTTGCAGTCTGACTGCAAAATAGCCGATACTGAATCATGCTCCACCGGACCATTGAGGCGGCCTGGATGGCCGCCTCGCGGCAGTTCCCCGTCGTCCTGCTCACCGGCCCCCGGCAGGTCGGCAAGACCACGGTCCTGGCCCACCTGTGCGGGCGCGGCCGCACCTACGTCAGCCTGGACGACCCGGCGCTGCGGGCGCTGGCGCAGAACGACCCGGTGCTGTTCCTCGAGCGCTTCGAACCGCCGGTGTTGATCGACGAGATCCAGTACGCGCCGGCATTGCTGCCGGTGATCAAGACGATCGTTGACCGGGCTCGGACGCCGGGGCTGGTGTGGCTCACCGGATCGCAGCAGTTCCAGGTGATGCGCGGGGTGTCGGAAACCCTGGCCGGCCGCGTGGCGATCCTCAACCTGCTGGGGTTCTCCCGCCGCGAGCGGCATCGGCGTGACCTCGACGTGCCGCCGTTTCTGCCGACGCCGGCCGCGCTGGCGCCCCGAGTGCGATCGCATGCCACGTCGCAATTGAAGCGGGTGTTCCGCGACATCTGGATGGGCGGCTTTCCGGCCCTGGCCGTCGGCGACGTCACCGATCACGATCTGTTCTACCGCTCGTACGTGCAAACCTACTTGCAGCGCGACGTCCGCGACCTGGCGCAGGTAGGCGACCAGTCGGCGTTCCTGCGATTCCTCACCGCGTGCGCGGCGCGAACCGCCCAACTACTGAACTTGTCGGACCTGGCGCGCGATGCGGACGTGAGCGTGAACACGGCGAAGGCGTGGCTGTCGATTCTCGAAGGCAGCTTCCAGGTGGTGCGGCTGCCTCCGTACCACACCAACATCACGTCTCGCCTGGTGAAAGCGCCCAAGCTGTACTTCCTCGACACGGGGCTCTGTGCCTATCTCACCGGCTGGTCGTCGCCGGAAACCCTGGAGGCCGGCGCGATGTCGGGCGCCATCCTGGAGACGCATGTGTTCGTGGAGATCCTCAAGAGCTGGTGGCACCAGGGGCAGGAGCCGCGCGCCTATTACTATCGCGATCGCGACGGGCGCGAGATCGATCTGCTGCTGCTGAAAGATCGGACGATCTACCCAATCGAGATCAAGAAGACCACGCAGCCGTCCCCGGCCGTGGCGCGCAGCTTTCAGGCGCTCGACCGGCTGCCGCTCAAGCGCGGCGCTGGCGCCGTGGTGTGCTTCTCGCAGCAGGTGTT
Source organism: Vicinamibacterales bacterium (assembly GCA_038919385.1). Taxonomy (GTDB): domain Bacteria; phylum Acidobacteriota; class Vicinamibacteria; order Vicinamibacterales; family UBA2999; genus 12-FULL-67-14b. Next base: position 30,921 of record JBCKZH010000036.1, read on the forward strand.
GCCGCTCGACAAACGGACCAACGCTGTGCCGGCTGGCTTGCTATAGCTGACCGCGCCGCATCGCACGTCGTGTCCGGAGTGCGTCGGCGGGAGCGAGGGACCGGCTGAGTTGGGAGTGTGGTACCGCTACGGGGTTATGCGAAAGGTTGGAACATTCCGTTCACGGGCATGACCGCATGATTGTTCGTGTGCGATTCCCATAGTTTATCGGTGCTAGGGCTCGAGGCCGATGGCGGGTATCATAGCGACATGGACCTCCAATTTACGGCGGTGTTTCGAAAAGTCCCCGAGGGGTACATCGGATTTGTCGAGGAACTGCCTGGTGCGAACACCCAGGGAGCCACGCTCGAAGAAGCGCGCGCCAATCTTCACGAAGCCGTTGAGATGGT
>JBCKZH010000037.1:0-29861 GCA_038919385.1 Vicinamibacterales bacterium
ATGCGCAGACCGTTGACGGCGTCCACGAATCGGGACCGGATGCCGGGCGGCAACACCTCTGGGCGGAGCGGACCGATCGGGCCGCCAGCCGTGGGTTGCGACGCCCGGACGCGAGACGCAAGTACTACCGGCGCCAGGGCGGCCACCGCCGTGCTGAACTCGCGCCTGGTCAAGGTGGAACGGCGGCTGCTCATGAAACCTCCCGGGCAACTATAGTCGCGCCGCCGTTACGTGACGAGTGGGGGTCTATTTCGTGGCCGCGACCTTGATGTCGATGGTGGCCACCGTTTTTTCCCACGCCATCGACAGCGTCGCGCCGGCGTCGGTGACGTTCGAGAAGCCAATGGTGAACTGCTCGACCGATGCATCACCGATGCGCACCGTCATCGGCGCGCGAAGCACGTCAAATTTCAGGTCGTAGTTGGTGGCGCCTGACAGCCGCACCTTGTCGTTCGGATCGAAGGTTTCCTGCACCGGCTGGTTACTCATGACGAGCGTCCAGTCGCCCGGCTTGAGATCGACGAACACGTTGTAGGTGCCCGGCGCGAGGGTCTTCCCGCCAATCGTGAGCGGCGTCTGGGTCGTCAGCCGGGTCGTGTTGTTGGCACCAGCACGCCAGACCGGGGCGCCCGCGTTGACGGTCTTGCCGTAGTCGGTGCCGGCGCCGAAGATCTCCTTGCGCCCGCGCAAGAGCGGGCGGCTGTAGTCGACGACAATCCACTTGCCATCGCGATAGGTTTGACCGCCCTCCGGCGTCTTGGCCCAGGTGCCGGCCACCTGGATCGCCGCCTGTCCGAGCGGAGAAGGCGGCAGCTTGACATCGGGAATGGCATGGGCCGACAACAGCGCGCCCAGCGCGCCACACATTACCGCAACCGAAAGCAGGGACCGTACACGCATTCACTTCCTCCTTGACACACCGACCGCACCATTATGACTCGGCCAGCCGAGAGCGTCGCGATGCATGAATGCACTTTCGTGCTAGCATGCAGGCATGGCCCGTCAGCTCACCATCAGAAACGTGCCGGCCGAGGTCGGTAAACGACTGGATCGGCTCAGTCGCGAGCGAGGCAAGAGCCTCAACACGGTGGTCGTCGGCATCCTGACCGAGAGCGTTGGCGTCGATGCCCGGCGCGAGCGGCTCGAGCGCTATGCGACCTGGACTGAAGCGGACGCGACGGCCTTTGACGAGGCCCTCGCGAGTCAACGGGTGATCGATGCCGGCCTCTGGCGCTGAGCGGGTCAGCCGTCTCGTCCTTGATACCTCCGCCTACTCTCATTTTCGGCGCGGTCATGCCCTCGTCCTCGACGCCCTCGCCCGCGCGGAGCGCGTGCTCGTTCCCGTCACGGTGCTCGGCGAACTCGAGGCGGCCTTCGAGCTGGGAGGCCGTGTCCGCGAGAATCGCCGGCGGCTGGACGATTTTCTGGCCGAAACCTACGTTGATGTCATCGACACGACGGCCTCGGTGGCGCGTCATTACGGACGCGTGTTCGCCGCCCTCAAGCGCGGCGGCACGCCGGTGCCGGTCAACGATATCTGGATTGCCGCGGCCACGCTCGACTGCGGCGGCACGCTGCTCACGTTCGATCGCGACTTCGAGCGCATTGACGGGATGGACCGCATGGTCCTGACGCCTGGCGAGGGGTGACCGGCCAGGGTGGTGCTCAATTGGTTCGAGGAGTTGAAGCAGCGCGTGCCCGTCAAGTGACCGCGCGGTAGTAGTATCGGCGGCATGACTCGACGCGGATTTTTGTCTCTAGTTGTCATTGCGTTAACGATTGCGGCGATTCCGCAGATCGGGCCAGCGACGGCTAAAGCCATCGCTCTCCAAACGCCCAATCTCCAATCGACTGACCTCTCTGGCCTTCGCTTGCGTAGCATCGGGCCCGCCACCATGTCGGGCCGCTTCGTCGACATGGATGTCGTCGAATCCAATCCCTTCATCATGTACGTCGCGTCGGCGACCGGCGGCATGTACCGCACCACCGACAACGGCATCACGTGGGTACCGGTGTTCGAGCGTGAGGCGGTGCACTCGATCGGCGACGTTGCCATCTATCAGCCGGACCCGAACATCATCTGGGTGGGCACCGGCGAGCGCGCGAATCGCCAAAGCGTGGGCTGGGGCGACGGCCTCTACAAGTCGACCGATGGCGCGAAGACGTGGACCAACGTCGGCCTCAAGACGTCAATGCACATTGGCCGCATCGTGACGCATCCGTCGAATCCTGCCATCGTCTACGTAGCGGCACAGGGTTCGGTGTGGGGCGCCGGCGGTGAGCGTGGCCTGTATCGCACCATGGACGGCGGCAAGACCTGGCAGCGTACGCTGCATGTGGACGACGACACCGGTGTCACCGATGTGGCGATGGATTCGCTGGATCCAACCGTGTTGTATGCGGCTTCGTATCAACGCCGGCGCAGCGCCTTCGGCTTCAACGGCGGCGGCCCCGGCAGCGCGCTATGGAAAAGCACGGATGCCGGCGCCACCTGGACCAAGCTGACCGGCAACGGATTGCCCGACGGCGAGTACGGCCGCATTGGCATCGCCGTGTATCGCAAGGATCCGCGCGTCGTGATCGTCAGCATCGAACAGGGCTTCCGCTACAACGCCTCGACGGCCTACACCGAGCGCCGCGGCGGCCTCTATCGCAGCAACGACGCCGGCAAGACGTGGCGGTTCATGTCGAACTGGAACCCGCGGCCGATGTATGCGAGCCAGCCGACCATCGATCCGCAGGACGATCGCCGCGTCTACATGCTGAACGCCTACTCGTTCTCGGACAACGGCGGGGAGTCGTTCACGGCCCCGAACACCACCACCCACGGCGACGATCGGTTTGTCTGGATCAACCCGAAAGACTCGCGCCATGTCATCAAGCTGGATGACGGCGGCATCGGCATCTCGTTCGATCGCGGTTTGAAGTTCCTCTACGTCCAGAACATCCCCGTCTCCCAGTACTACCGGGTGGCCGTGGATAACGAGCGGCCCTACAACATCTACGGCGGCATGCAGGACAACGGCTGCTGGAAGGGTCCGAGCGCGAGCTGGACGACCAGCGGCATTCTGAACGAGCATTGGTCGCGCCTGTGCGGCGGCGACGGCTTCTTCACGGTGCCCGATCCGAGCAACCCGCGCATCGTCTTCTCGGCGAGCCAGTTTCTCGGCATCCAACGCAACGACACACGGACGTGGACGACACAGGACATTCGCCCCGGCGATCCACAGGGCGCAATCGGCGATCGCCGCAACTGGAACACATGGGGCAAGGGCGTGCCGCAGCAGGTGCTCGGCAACGAGTGGCACTACGCCAACTGGGATGCGCCCGTCGCGCTGTCGCCGTTTGATGCAGCCACCGTCTACGCCGGCGGCAAACACCTGTTCCGCTCGCGCGACCGCGGCAACACGTGGGACGATCTTGGAGATATGACAACGGGGGTCGATCGCAGCACGCTGCCGCTGATGGGCCGCATGCCTGACGAGAACGTGCTCTCCGTGGACGACGGCGTGCCCTTCTACCCTGGCATCGTCGCGATTGCGCCGTCGCCGCTGACCAAGGGCCTGCTGTACGTCGGCACCGACGATGGGCGGCTGCGCGTGTCGACGGATGACGGCAAGACGTGGACCGACCTGCAGGATCGCCTGCCCGGCGCTCCCAGGTCGTCGTGGTTCGGCGGCATCGAGGCGTCGCGCCATAACGCAAGCACCGTCTACGTGGCTATGGACAACCATCGCAGCAACGACCTGGACAACTGGATCTACAAGTCGAGCGACGGCGGCAAGTCGTTCGCGCGCATCAGCGGCGACCTGCCACCGGGACGCGTCGTCCGGACGATCCGCGAGGATGTGAAGAACCCCAACCTGCTGTTCGCGGGGACGGAGATCGGCCTGTTCTTCTCACCCAACGGCGGCACCAACTGGATCGAACTGAAGAACAACCTGCCGACGCTGCCGCACAACGATCTGGTGATCCATCCGCGCGACAACGACCTGGTGCTGGCCACGCACGGGCGCGGCATCTGGATTCTCGACAAGATCAACGCGCTGCAGGAGCTGACGCCGCTGGTGATGGCATCGCCGGCGCATCTCTTCACCGTCGCGCCGGCCTATCAGATTCGTCAGACCAACCTGAAAGCGCACACCGGGGACATGTGGTTCCGCGGCGACAACCCACCAAACGGCGCCATCATCGACTTCTGGGTGGCGAAGACCGACACGCAGGTGGGCATCACGGTTCACGATGGGCAGGGTCAGCTGGTGCGGACCATCCCACCCACTGCGGGGCGCGGCGTGATGCGCGGCGTCAACCGCGTGGTGTGGAACCTGCGTCACACGGATCTTCCCATTCGCGGTGGCGGGTCTGGTGGCGACGATGACGCAGCGAGAGGCGGCAACACGCCGGGACCCTACGTGGCACCCGGCACCTACACCGTGCGGCTCGTCTCTGGCGGCAAGACGCTGGACCAGAAGGTCGAGGTACGCGAAGACCCGCGCATCGACGTAACGCCGGTGGAGCGCAAGCTGTGGACCGACGCGCAGTCGCAGGCGGCGGCGCTGGCGCGGATGTATGGGCCGGTGAACGATCGCATTCAGAAGCTGCCGAACACGGCGGCGGATGCCACGGAGTTGAAGCGCCAGTCGCGCGAGCTGCTGTCGCGCATCTCGGGGCTTTACGGTGCGATCAGCCGCTGGACCGGCGCGCCGACCAAGGACCAGATGACACGGCTGGCCTACTACCAGGCGATGGCGAAAGAGTTAGCGGCCCGCGCCCAATAAGACATTGGCCACAGAGGACACAGAGAACACAGAGTCAGTGCTTTCTAAATGCGTGCATGCCGCTTAGCGGCTGTGGTGCATTTTGAAAAGATTACTCTGTGAACTCTGTGCTCTCTGTGCTCTCTGTGGCCCACGTTTCGTGATCTAAACTAGGCGGCATGAATCGCCGACTGGTTGCATCCATTTGTCTCGTCGTCGCCATTGCCACGCTGACGGGCGATGCGCAGTCCATCACCTATCCCGACCCGACGCAGCGCGTGCTCACGCACCGCGAGCAGAACGCGCTCGTCACGCCCTGGATCCGAAAGCGCTTCGACACGCTGCTCGCCGGGCTGATGACCCGAGAGGGGATCGACATGTGGATCATCCCCACGCGCGAGTACAACGAAGACCCGGTGTTCGCATCGATGTCGCCGCTCACCTATTACGCGTCGCGCCGCCGCACGATCCTGGTGTTCTACAACCCGGGCAGCGGCAAACCGGCGGAGCGTTACTCCCTTGGCCGCTTCGATTACGACGGCCTGTTCCCGATAGTACCGACGACCAACGACGGGCAGCATGAAGGGCTGCGCAAGCTGGTCGACGAGAAGAACCCGAAAGTGATCGGCATCAACGAATCGGACGCCTGGAACCACGCCGACGGCATCACCGCGAACGAAAAGCGGCGGCTGGTGGAGGCGCTCGGTCCGGCCCACGCCGCCAAGATCAAGTCCGCCGAGATGCTGGCGGTCGGCTGGCTCGAGGTCAAGCTTCCCGAGGAGCTCGACGCGTATCGCCACGCCATGAAGGTGGCGCACCTGGTGATTCGCGAGGCCTTCTCCAACAAGGTCATCACCCCGGGCAAGACCACCAATGAAGACGTCGTGTGGTGGATGCGCCAGCGCGTCGTCGAGATGGGCCTGGGCAAATGGTTCCAGCCCTCGGTCACGATCTTCCGCCAGGGCGAGAAGACCAGCCCGCGCGGCGTGATTCTTCCCGGCGACATGCTCCACACCGATTTCGGTATCGTCTACATGGGCTTCTCCACCGACACGCAGCACAACGCGTATGTGTTGAAGCCGGGTGAGACCGACGCACCGGCCGGCCTCAAGGCCGGACTCAAGGCCGCCAATCGCCTGCAGGACCTGACCATGCAGTACGCGCGGCTGGAGCGGACGGGCAATCAGGCCCTCGCCGACGCGCTCGCGCAGGCGAAGAAAGAGGGCCTCGTGCCGTCGATCTACTGCCACCCGGTTGGCTATCACGGCCACGGGGCGGGCCCGCCGATCGGCATGACCGACTACCAGCAGGGTGTGCCGGTGCGCGGCGACTACGTGTTCCGGCCGAACACCTGGCACTCGATCGAGTTGAACGTGACGTACAACGTGCCCGAGTGGGGCAACCAGCCCGTGCGCTTCGCGCTGGAAGAGGATGCGGCGATCATGCCCGGCGGCAAGTGGGACTGGATCGACGGGCGGCAGGAGACGTTCTACCTGATCCGACCCTGAATCGTGTGCAGGGACGCACGTCAGAGCCTGAGCAGAAATCGCCCTTGCGTGAGAGTTGAGCGCAGGATCCCGGTCGCCACCGGTGTTTCGGGACGCCCGTTCGTCGCCGCCGGGCGGCGCGCGGCGACCTGTTCAGGCTGGGTGCGGGCTGCTTGCCGCGAGAGGCGGGCGGCGGGGGGGCTCGCGACGAGTCAGCCGCGGAGCGTGATGAGTCGGAGGACGTTGTAGGTGCGCGCGAAGAGTGACGCAGTGCCCAGCACCTTGGGCCGGCCGCGAACGACAAAGTGGTCGAGCCCTCGATGGGCCTTCGCGTCGACGCCCACGATGACGCGGGCCCGATCGGTGGTCGTGGCGAACGGCACGTTGAAGGCGGGCCGAAATCCATGGTCGCTCATCTTCATCACCCGCGCGTCGGGATCGGTGCTCGAGACACGAGCCGTGGCTTCCTTGGCACCGTTGCGTGTCTTGGTCTCGACCACCTCGGGGATCTGCTGCCACGCGGCTTCCAGGCGCGTCAGCCGATCCTTGGCGCCCCGCGTGATCGCCGCGGCCCGACGCGCGCCGATCGCGGGATCGGCCGCTTCTCGCGTCACCTGCTCCAGGTGCGCTCGCGCGTCGGCCATCCGCGCCTGCCACGTGGGTTCGCGTCGGAACGACGCGGCGCCAGCGCTGGCCCGCACCCGAGTGCCGTCCTGGGCGACGCGGCTCAGATCGACCAGGTGCTGCTTCAGCAGCAGCGCCAGCACCTGCGTGATCGGCGCGTTGACGATCTCGCCCTGCTGGCTGCGAACGTCGCTGAGCGTGTGGTCGCCGACGTCGACTCCGCCGCGGATCCAGCGATCCGCGGCGTGCCTCTCGGTCAGCCGCCAGATCTCTCTCGCGCTGCCCTCACCTTCGCTGGTCGCATACACCCAGAGCGCCAGCAGAATCTTGGGGTCGATAACGGACGCGCCCGCGACGTCGTCGCGCGCCTCGATCTGGGCATACAGAGCCGAGAGATCAAGCCGCTCGATCACCGCCCAGATCGCGCGCGCCGGATGCTCCTCGGGCAGCAGCGCCTCGAGATCGATGCGTCCCCATTCCAGCTGCGAGCGCTGCGCCTGTCGAATACGCGCGCCCCGTTTGGGGTCGATCCGTGGCGGACGAGCCGCGGGGGCGTCCACAGGCGGCAGGGGGAACAGCGTCGGGGTGTCGCCGGCTGCGGGGGTAGGGTCGGCGGGCGCGGCCAGGGACGTGTCATCGCTCATGCCACATGTATATATACTATCGGAATGAGAACCGCCACCAGACAACGCACCCCCGTCTCCTTCGACGCGACGCTCGCTCGCATCGAGCAGCGCCACCGAGCCCTGATGCACCAACTCGCGGACACCGGCATCGTGCTCCGTGGTTCGATCGCCGCGCGCAGCACCCGCTGTGGTCAACCAACGTGCCGCTGCAAGGCCAACCCTCCCACGCTGCACGGCCCGTACTACGTCTGGACCCGCAAGGTCGCCGGCAAGACCGTCAATGTGGTGCTGTCCCCGGCGCACGCCGCACGCTGCCAGCCATGGAGTCGCAACAGGCGCCGCGCCGACCAGATCCTGAGTCGGCTACAGGCGTTGGGGCTCCGGGCCGCGCACGCCTTACGCCGCCGCTCGTGATGCCCCAGGACTGTGCGGCGCGGCGGCGTCGCGCCCGTGCGCCGTCGCCATGCACCCGCCGTGCCATCAATTTTTGCTCAGGCTCTCAGTGTCTCAGGCGCGGGCGGTGCAGTTCACGCTGCAGGTGGACTTCTAGGCCACCGATTTACACCGATTGGACACCGATACTCGGACACGCTCCGAGAGCCACACACACATACGGGCGGGCGGCCGCGGGCCGCTCGCCGGCACGCTCGGATATAGTGGCGGCATGAAGCTGGTGGCGGCCATGGCCCTTTCCCTTGCCTTTGGCGCATACGTGTCCTCCACGGGCGCACAACGACAGGCGGCTCCAGTGCACGGGTTCAAGCTGATCGCGACGTTTCCACACGACCCACAGGCGTTCACCCAGGGTCTGGTGTTCGCGGATGGCGAGTTCTACGAGAGCACCGGGCTGAACGGCGAGTCGTCTTTGCGGCGCGTGGAGATCGCCACCGGCAGGGTGCTGCAAGAGGTGAAAGTCCCCGAGGAATACTTCGCCGAGGGACTGGCGCTGGTCGGCGACCAGCTGCTGCAGCTCACGTGGAAGCATCAGCGCGGCTTCGTCTACGACCGGAAGACCTTCAAGCAGAAGCGGACGTTCCCGTATACGAGCGAAGGCTGGGGCATTGCTTACGACGCGGCCGGCGGTCTGGTGATGAGCGACGGCAGCGACACGCTGACGTTCCTCGATCCGAAAACGCAGGCGGCCATCAGGACGATTCGCGTGCGCGATGCCGGGCAACTGGTGTCGCAACTGAACGAGCTCGAATGGATCGACGGCGAAATCTGGGCCAACGTGTGGATGACCGATCGCGTGGCGCGAATTTCACCGGTCACCGGCGACGTCAAGGCGTGGATCGATCTGTCGACGCTCTGGCCGCTCAACCAGCGGATGCCGCCGGCTGACGTGTTGAACGGCATCGCCTACGACAAGGCGACGCGCCGGATTTTCGTGACCGGCAAGAAGTGGCCGCGCGTCTACCAGATTTCCGTGCCCCCTGAAAAGTGAAGAGCCCGCCCTTTCGGGCGGGCTCTCGAACAATGGAAACCGGAGCTGGCGCTTACCTGCCGCTCTGGTTTTTCGGCACGGAGACAGTAACAGTCTTCGTGGTCACGTTGCCAGCGGCGTCCTTGGCCTCGACGGTAATCGTGTAGATGCGGCCGTTGCCCTTGCCGCTGCGCTCGGCGCGGAGATTGAGCGTCATCGCGCCGGTGATCGCGGTGTCACCCGCGGTGTCGCCGTCACCGAGCCCGTTGTCGGGTTCGCTGCTGGTGGCGGAGATGATCTTGAGCGAGGTAACGCCGACGAGATCGGCTGTGGAGGCGGTGACCGTGACGGCCACCATCTTGTGGTTGGGCGGCGGAGGCGGCGGGGGCAACGTACCGCCGCCGTTGTCCAAGAAGGACTGGGTTGTTTCCAGCCGGAACTTGCCGGTCGTCGTGATGCCCTTCACTGTCGTGGATTCCGTGGCGGGCAAAGGACTCGAACCGGGGCTCGCTCAATACCTCGTCTTGCAGTTGGAGAAGGCCGGCATTCGCGCCCAGGTGTTGGCCGGCGGACCACCTGGCGAGCAGCCACGCGACGCGGGGGCACGGCTCGGCGCCGACGCGGAGCGCCCCACCAGCGCCGGTCCGGATGATGTGCGTTCACGCCTGCAAACGGCCATCGCCGGGCAGATCGCCTCGGGACTCGCGCGTCGACTGGCTGATGGATCGACTAGAATTCCTGATTGAGATGCATACACACTTGCGATCGCTCACGTTCTCGCTGCTGATCCTCGGCGCCGCTACCTTCGCATCCGCGCAGGGCGCACCCGTCCTGCCACCGGTGCCGACACCAACCGACGTCAAGCCGGGCAGCCTCACATGTGATGAGTGTCCGTATCCCTATCCCAGCAAGTACCTGGACATCAGCGTCTACAGCCAGGACGTTCGCATGTCGTACATGGATGTCGCGCCGACGGCCGCTGCCAATGGCCATACCGTGCTGCTGCTGCACGGCAACAACTTCGGCGGGTTCTACTTCAAGGCGATCATCGACGCGCTGACCAAGGAGGGCTTCCGCGTGGTCGTGCCCGACCAGATCGGCTACGGCCGCTCGTCGAAGCCGATCGCCCCGTACAACTTCAACACGCAGGCGCGTAATACCTGGCTGCTGCTGCAGCACCTGAAGATCGAGCGGGCGATGCTGGTGGGCCATTCGATGGGCAGCATGCTCTCGGCCCGCATTGCGACGCAGTATCCGAAAGCGGTCGAGCGCGTCGTGTTCTACAACCCGATTGGCCTCACCGACGGCCGATTCGGCCGGCCGATGCCGGCGATTGATGATTCCTACAAGCAGACGCTCAAGTCCGACTACCAGGGCATCCGCAACAGCCTGAGCCGCTACGTCGTGCACGACCCCAAGGCGTGGAACCAGGAGTTCGAAGCCTACACGCGCATCCGCTATTCGTGGACCCTCAGCGCCGAATGGCCGCGGCTGGCCATGGTGCAGTCGCTGATCGGCCAGATGCTGTACCAGGATCCGGTGGTCTACGACTGGGCGCACATCCAGGTGCCGACGCTCGCGTTCGGCGGCGCCGAGGACATGCTGCTGGGGACGGCGGCGGCGTTCCAGGAGCGCATGAACTACATCGCCAAGACCGTGCCGAACGGCAACGGCCGGGTGCTGCTGATTCCGGGGCTCGGCCACGTGCCGCACCTCGAGGCTCCTGACAAGGTGATTCCGCCGCTTGTCGCGTACCTCAAGGAAGGCGTGAAGTAGTTATTTGAGCCGTAAGGCGGTCGTGTTGGTCACCCGGTAGATCGGGTAGGTCTGACCGGCCGCCAGCCCTTCTTCGATGATGTTCCACGTCACCAGCCCATCGTCGCTCTCGGGCTCGAGCAGGTAGAAGGCGAGCCGCGCCAGCGGCTGATCGGCCGGCACGAACAACGCGCCCGGCGTGACCGACAACTGGGCCTGCTCGAATATCCCCTTCAGCCGGGCTTCGCGACGGCCTTGGAACACGCGCTCGACGCGCACGTAGTCGGCGATCGTAAACCGCTCCACCGACACTTGCGCCGATGTCGTAACTTCTTCGACCTTCAGTCCATGCCAACGCAGGCGTTCAATCGCCGCAGTGAGACGCGGGTTGGTGGGAATCAACCAGCCCTTTGGCATGGCGGCCGACCGCGTGGCCGCGAACACGCCGTAGTCCTTCATGGAGACGGGCACGGCCATGTCGGTCATGGCCAGCATCTCTTTGCCCGATCGCGGGTTCAGCACCTTCTTGACGTCGCCGACGAACACGCCGACCTTCTCGGGCAGCGCGCGAATCTCGAAGTCGAGCCCAAGCTCCACGGGCGTGGCATTCTCCGGCGCCGTGAACTGGCGATCGGCTTGCGCGGTGAGGGACATGATCTGTTTGGCGTTGGCCGCGACCGACTTCCAGATCTCGTCGACGAAGTCTTCGGTCACATCGACGCGGCCCTTGAAATCGAGATAACTGTAGGCCTCCGACAGGATCGCGATGCGGTTGCGCAGCCCGGCGTAGTTGTTGCCGAAGCGGGGCCGATGGTCAAAAGTGCGCCACGTGACGTTGCCGGGATTGGCCGGATCGACCCGTGAGCTCTCACGACCGCCGCCGTCTTCGGGCGCGAAGTTGCCGTAGTAGTAGGTGCGCCAGTTGTGGTTCTTCAACATCGCGGCGCGAATCGGCGCCAGCATGCGCTCGCGGGTGAACTCGATCAGCCGCGGGTCGGCGTTCGGGTTGAGGATCGGCGAGTAGGTCAGGTGGTTCGCGTGATACGACCCGTTGGTGGTGTGCAGGTCGATCAGCACGTGCGGGTCCCACTTGTTCATTAACCCGACCAGCGACCGCGCTTCGAGCGAGTCGAGCTTCATGTAGTCGCGATTGAGATCGAGCGCCTTGCTGTTCTCGCGCGTGCCGACGCCGGCCACCGGGCCGTATTGGGCCGTGCGGTTCTGGACGTTGACCTTCTCGTTGCCGTCGGCGTTGTAGTTGGGCGCGATCAGGATGACGAGTTGCCTGGTCAGCGGCTTGAGATCTCCGGAGGTGAGCCGCCGCGCCAACACCAGGACGACTTCCTTACCTTCCACTTCACCGGCGTGGATGTTGGCTTGCACGAACACCAGCGGGCGGCCCAGCTTCCGCGCCGCTTCGGGCGTGGTCACCTTCGGATCCGAGATCACCAGCAACGGCAGGTCGCGGCCTTCTTCGGTCTTGCCGAAACTCTCGGTGTGCACCAGGGGGCTCGACGACACCAGGCCGTCGATCACGCGCTGGATGTCGGCGTAGTTGCTGGTCTCCTCGTAGTTGGTCAGCTCGGCGCGCGTGCGGAGGTCGGGCTGTTGGGCAGAACCGGCAGACACGGCACACATGATGGCGGCAAGGGCGAATGAGACAGCACGCATGATGGACGAATTATGGCTCAACTGCATGAGGTGGAGGCAACCCTTCAGGGTTGCCTAGCACCACCAAGGCTTCCAATCCTGAGCAGCCGCGAGAATGTCGGAGATTTTGAACTCAGTCGAGCCACTGAGCGGGTACTGCTCCGCTTCGATCACCAACCCGGCCCGAACGGGATTCATCAACACATACCGCGCAACGGCCAGATGGCGCTCACCATCTCGCAATACGTGATCGTAGTAGCCCCGCTGCCATAACCGCTGGCGCGTACGCTGTCTCCATGCGTACCCGGTCAGGGTGTTCCAACTGAGAACCAGCCTCTTAAGATCGGCGTCATCGGTCTTTCCCTGCAAGAGCAGATGGACATGATCCGGCATCAGGCAGTACGCAATCACTGCGAAACGGCCCAGTGGCCGAAGGCCAGGTCTTCGAAGGCGCGGTGGCGCCGCTCTACGCAGATGGTCAGGAAATACGTATTGAGGCCGACGTACTGGAACTCTCGCAATCGTCCGGGCCGATTGGGCATACCCGGAGTTGATGCAATCGGTAAGCCTGCCAGGCAACCCTGAAGGGTTGCCTCCACTTAACTGCTGCTGCGATGTCGTCGTCGCGGCGGGCTGCAGGTACTTATTGAACCAGTTCAGATACCGCTGTAAGCGGTCGCGCTCGTAGCTGGGGATCGTCAGGCCGTGGAACTGGCCGGGATAGATCACCAGCTGCGTATCGACGCCCAGGCTCTTGAGCGCCTGGTACATCTGCTCGCCGCCGGCAATCGGCACGTTGAAGTCCTTCTCGCCGCCCATGAACAGCGTCGGCGTCCTGATCTTGTCGGCATTGAAGAACGGATACGACACCTTCATCCACTTGTCCTTGCTCTTCCACGGCTGCCCCATCTCCTGGTCGTACTGGACGATGTACTGATCTATGCCGTACATCGTGAACTGCAGGGAGCTGCCGGCGCCGCTGATGGCGGCCTTGAAGCGCGTATCGGTGGCGATGGTGTAGTTGGTCGAGAGGCCGCCATAACTCCACCCGCCAATGCCAAGACGATTCGGATCGGCAATGCCCTGCTTCACCACTTCGTCGGCGGCGCCCAAAAGGTCGACCACCTCGAGGTTGCCCCAATCGCCGTGGATGGCCTTCTGCCACGCGTTGCCGCGTCCCGCGCTGCCGCGATAATTGATCGCCAGCACGACGTAGCCATTGGCGGCCAGGAACTCGCGGTCGAAGTTGAACGCGTGCTGGTCCTGCCCGTTCGGGCCGCCGTGCACGATCAGCAGAGTCGGGTACTTCGTGCCGGCCTTGAAGCCGGCCGGCTTCACGATCAAGCCGTGCACTTCGACGCCGTCCTTGCTCTTCGAGCTGAAGTCCTCGGTCGTCGCCAGTTGCAGCTCGCCGGCCAGCTTGTCGTTGTGCTTCGTTAGCTGACGCAGGTTCGAACCCTCGAGTGCGTAGACCTCAGCGAACTGCGTCGGCGACGTCGTCAATACCGCGAAGTTGCCGTCCTTGCCGGGACTAAGCGCGCTGATGACGCGGCGGCCGTTCGACTTGCGCTGCGCGGTGCCGTTCGGATTCTCGGCAGGGACCGTCGCGACGTGATTGGTGCGATCGTCCTGCAAGAGGAACGAGAGGTTCTGGCCATCGGCCGACCATGCCACGTTCGACACGGCGCGATCGAGCGCCGGCATGTAGACAGGTGGCTTGGTGGCCGGACCTGCCGACGCCGGCGGGTTGGCCGGCACGACGATCAGCTTGTTCATGCCATAGGCGGTGTTCTGATCGTTGTCGCCCATCAACATGGCGATGCGGCTGCCGTCCGGGCTCCACGCTGGACGGCCACCCTCGCCGGCCGGTGTTCTGGTCAGCGGCTTCGGCGTGCCGGACGGTGTCGCGTCAACGACCCACAGGTCCTCGTTCGACGTGCGATCGGGATCCACGGCGCCACGCTTACTGAGAAACGCGATCTGCTTGCCATCCGGCGACCACGACGGGCTAAGGTCATCGGTGTTGCCCTTGGTGATGACGGTGGCCGTCTTGCTGGCGAGATCGAACACCGCGATGTGGCGGTAGAGATCCTTCAGGTAGCCGGTGCGATCCTCCTTGAAGTGGTAGCGATCGATCACGATCGGCGGCGCGGTCTTGCGCTTCCAGCCGTCCATTTTCTCTGGCTCGTCCGCGGGATCCTGGTCGGTGGCCACAAACGCGATGCGCGTGCTATCGGGCGACCACTGGATGTCGGACACGCCGCCCTTGAAGTCGCTGACGCGCTGCGCCTCGCCGCCGGCCCGGCTGAGCAGCCAGATCTGGCCACCCTTCTTCTTCTCTTCCTCGGTGCCGCGCGAGGCGACAAACGCGAGGTGCTTGTTGTCGGGACTCCAGCGCGGCGACGATTCGTTGTCGGCAGACGAGGTGAGCTGCAGTTGCTCCGTGCCGTCCCACTTCACCATCCAGACGTCGGTGTTGCGCTTGTCCATCTCGGCATCGATGGTCGTCACGGTGTACGCCACCCACACGCCATCGGGCGATCGCTGGGGATCACCGACGCCCACAATCCTGGAATGGTCGTCCAACACCAGCGCCCGGCGGCCCTGGGCCGCCGGTGTGAGCGACGCCGACAGGGTCAGAAGCAGGGTGAGGCCAAGAAGGTGTTTCGTCATGGGCACACTATAGCCTCATGCCGCCGCCCTCAGCGGAAGAAGGGTTAAGCCTTGACGACGGCGGTGGCCACAATCGTGACCCCGCCGTCGGTCATCATCGTGACGGTGATCGACTCTCCCGCCTTCAGCGCGCGCTTCAGATCCGAGAGGCGCAGAAACATCCCACCGGTTTTCAACGCCAGCGACCCGTACGCCGCCACGGTCAGGTTGGCGACCGGCTTGTCGCCGGAATAGAGCTCCACCTTCCCCGCCGCGTCGCTCGTCGCCGACATCACATAGCTGTCGTACATCGTCGGGTTGTTGATCACCAGGTAGACCGACGCGGTCGCGCCAGCCACCACCACAGTCGCGTCCGAGGCGGTGATGGCCGGCTGTGCCGTCACTACGAACAGGCCAATGGCGGCGAGAAGTTGCGCAGTCATTTCGGCAGCGCCTGCGGCATGTCGGCGACGACGTAGATCATCGCCGCGATCGCGGCGGCCGCTTTCGATACTTCCGCGGGGGCAATGCGATCGACGGTGTCGGCCGGCGTGTGATGGATGGTGAAGTACTTAGTCGAGTCGCCGGAGTAGGCCATCATCGGTACCTTGCCAGCGGCCGCGATCGGGCCGATATCGGCGCCGCCGCCACCGGGCCCCACATCGTGCAGGCCGAGCGGCGCGAGCAGCGTGGCAATGTCGTTGATCAGCGCGCGCGCGGCGTCGGATCCGGTGAAGCCGAGGCGCGCCGGCGCGAACACGCCCGAGTCGGACTCGAACGCCATCACGTGGTTCGCCGCCTCGCTCAGGTGCTGGTCGCGATAGCCATTGCCGCCGCGCATGCCGTTCTCTTCGTTGGTGAACAACACGACGCGCACGGTGCGCTTCGGCCGGATGTTCAACTTCTTCATCAGCCGCGCGGCCTCCCAGGTCACCACGCAACCCACGCCGTCATCCGAGGCGCCGGTGCCAGGATCCCATGAGTCGAAATGGCCTCCCACCAGGACGATCTCGTCCGGCTTCTCGCTGCCGCGAATCTCGCCGACGACGTTGAACGATTCGACGTCGGGTTCGAAGTGCGCCTCCATTTTGAGGCGCAGGCGCACCTTGATACCGCGGTTGGCGAGGCGCTGAATGCGCAGCGCATCCTCGACCGGGATGGCCGCCGTCGGAATCTTCACCACCGTGTCATCGCCGTAGTTCATGCCGCCGGTGTGCGGCGTGCGCAGCCCGATCGGGCCCACCGCCCGCACCAGCGCCGCGACGGCGCCGTGTTGCGCCGCCATGCGCGCGCCGCCGGAGCGGTAAGCGACGGTCTCGCCATAGTTCGTGTACGGCACGTTGAACAACACGATCTTGCCTTTGGCTTCGGCCGCTCGCTTTGTGAGTTCGTCGCCGCTCGCGACCACCATCACTTCGGCCTCGATGCCGGCGGCCGGCGTGGCGATGCTGCCGCCCAAGCCCAGCATGGGAACGACGTGATGGGGCGGATTGGTGATCTCCAGGCTCTCGGCGCCGCGCACCCACTTCGGCACCATCACGCGCTCGGTGTGGACGTTCTCGAGGCCGTCTTTCTTCATGGTCTCGACCGCCCAGGCGATGGCGCGATTCAGGTTGTCCGATCCGCTGATCCGCTGGCCGTAGGTATCGGTGAGTTCGGCGAGGCGATCCCACGCGAACTGATCGGCGGTGGCCGCCGTGATCAGCCGTTCGGCGTTGGCGCGATACGGATCGAGCCAGGCCGGACGGCCCTGGGCGTGAGGGAAAGCGATGAGGGCAACGGATAGGAGCAGGAGGAAATTGGTCACTCGACGCATTGGTAGATTATAGGCGGCGGCCGGTCGGCGAAGAGTGCAACCCAGTGGACGCCTGGGGCGCATCGGTGCTATAAGTTCCCGGTTATCGCGTCCATACTCTGGGACCGTCCCTTCTCTTTCAGGGGTGAGGCCGCGACCAAGGAGCCTTGTATGAATTGGAAGTCTTGGAGTGTGGTGTGGCTGACTTCGCTGGCGCTGGCCGTGGCGCTGGGGAGTTCGGTCGGGGCGCAGCAACAGACAGGTGCGATTACCGGCCGGGCGACCGACACCAGCGGAGGCACCCTGCCGGGCGTCACCGTGTCGATTACCAGCCCGAACATGATTGGCGGTGCGCGCACCGCGGTCACCGATGAACAAGGCGTGTATCGCTTCACGCTGCTGAGCGGCGGTCAATACGTAATCTCATTTGTCCTTCCGGGATTCGCGACGCTGAACATCGAGGGCGTCAACCTCAACGCCGGCGCGACGGCGACGATTAACGGGAAGATGGATGTGGCGGCGCTGCAGGAAAGCGTCACGGTCACCAGCCAGTCACCGACCATCGACCTCGAGTCGGCCAGCGTCGCGGTCAACTGGGATCAGCAGAAGCTCGATGACCTGCCGTCCAGCCGCAGCCTGACGGCGCTGGTGTCGATGATCCCCGGCCTCTACGCCACCTCTTACGACGTCGGCGGTTCCAACTTCGGCACCGGTTCCGGTCCGACCGCGCGCACCTTCGGCCGCGCCGGCGGCGGCGTGGTGAGCTACGACGGCATGATCTGGGACCAGACCTACGGTGACTTCGGCACGTATGAGGAAGCGCAGATCACGACGGCCGCCAAGGGCGCCGACTCGATGAACCCGGGCCTGACGATGAACTTTGTGCTCAAGTCTGGCAGCAACACGTTCAAGGGCGTCGGCTCCGCGAACTACCAGTCCGGCGACTTCCAGGGCCAGAACATCACGCCGGAGCTGCTCGCCAAAGGCTACGCGCCGGGTGTGAACAAGTTCACGAAGTCCCAGGACTACTACGGCGAGGTCGGCGGCCCGGTCCTGAAGGATCGCCTGTGGTTCTACGCCAGCCACCGCGATGCATCGTCCGGTAACCTGATCCCCGGCTTCATCACCCTGGCCGACCGCTCGCAGGTGGAGTTCTACACCAAGCTGCAGGATCCGACCGGCAAGGTCACCTACCAGATGACGAAGAACAACAAGTTCGAGGGCATGTTCCAGGTCGGCCGCAAGTGGCAGCCGTATCGCACGGCCAGCCGTTTCGTGCCCCTGGAATCGACGCAGAACCAGGACTCGTGGTCGCTGGTCGGGCCGTCGTTCAAGTGGCTCTCCATTCTGTCGTCGCGCGCCACCTTTGACGCCAGCCTGCAGCGCGGCGGCTACTGGTGGCCCGACGTGCCGTGGACCACGGATGTGCGCAAGACCGATCTCGCCACGACCAACGGTCCCACACGCGGCGCCTTCCTCGAGACGGATCGCACGCCCCGGCGCTGGCAGTACGGCGCCACGTTTGCGTACTTCGCGAACTTCTGGGGCCGGAACCACGAGTTGAAATCGGGATATCTCGGCTGGCGGAACATCGTGTCCACCGAGAACATCGGTTACCCGAACCAGCAGGAGTACCGCTACCGCAGCCTGCCCGGCGATCCGGGATGCAACGAGGCGCAGAACTACGATGGCTGCTTCACGCGTCCCGACTCGGTGCTGGTCTACGACTACCCGAACACGACGGCGTCTGGCGAGTGGTACAACTCGATGTACCTCAACGACAAGATCACCGTGAGCCGCAAGCTGACGCTGAATGTCGGCGTACGTTTCGACCGCTACTCCAGCTTCCTGCCCGAACAAGGCAATCCGGGGACCGGCCCGTTCGCGACCAAGAACATCTTCGAATACAAGGGTGAGGGTAACTTCCCGATCTACCAGACCCTGGTGCCCCGCATCTCGGCGGTCTACGACCTGACCGGCGAAGGCCGGGTGGCGTTGCGCGCCAGCTACGGCCGCTACGTCGGTGGCAGTTCCGGCGCCTCGGCCAATCCTGGACCGGGCGGCGCCGACATCAATTCCAACGCCATCATCACGCGTACCTACACCCGCTGGGACGGCAGCATTCCCTACCTGCCCATTGCGGCCAACCTGACCACCACGGCAGGCGGCAGCAACCGGTCGATCGACTCTGATCTCAAGGGGCCGTTCGTGGATGAGTACACGGCGGGCCTCGACCTGGGCCTGAGCCGCGTCATGACGGTGCAGTTCAACTACGTCCGCAAGATCGACGGCAACAGCAGCAAGACCACCAACTTGGCGCTTCCGTACGACGCCTACACGGTGACCCGGACCGGCATCGATCCGGGCCGCGACAACGTCACCGGCACGGCCGACGATCGCACGCTGATCGTCTACTCCGTGCCCAGCACCTATCCGACCTTCGGCCGGAACATCGAGCGGATCGTGCAGGCCGAGGGCAACAACCGCTACCACGCGTTCGGCACGACGCTGAACAAACAGCTCTCGAACAACTACTCGTTCCTGGTGTCGTTCGACGCCGACTACCGCGACCTCCGCGACAACGCGCCGCGCAACCCCAACGAAGCGTTGTACGGTCCGGGCACGACCAACGGCAACAACTACGGCGTGCAAAATTTCCAGTTCGCTCAGTCGTCGTGGAACTTCGCGGTGCGCGTGAGCGGCAGCTACCAGCTCCCCTGGGGCCTGATGTTTGCCACGTCGTTCCTCTCGCAGAGTGGCGAGCCGTTCTTCCGCGAAGTGCAGATTCGCGATGCCAGCAACACCAACATCGCCATCCGCGTCGAGTCGCAGGCCGGCCGCTACGAGTGGACGAAGATTTGGGACAACCGCATTTCGAAGCGGTTCAAGACCTTCGGCAACCAGTCGGTTGAGGGAACCATCGATCTGTTCAACTCGCTGAACACCAACACCATCACGGCGCAGACCAACCGCAGCGGGTCGACCTACCTGGCGCCGACCGTGATCATCGCACCGCGGGTGTTCCGCCTGGGCGTGCGGTACCGCTTCTAATTGCATGGCTGGAGGCAACCCATGGCGGGTTGCCTCCACTTCTCTTGAGGCGGGGCGCGGTCACCCGGCGCCGCCCACCCTCCGGCTTGTCCCCATGGCACCGCGGGGACCATAATGCGAACCGTAGTTCGAAACCCGAACGGCAGTTCCCATTCGCCCATGAAGTCCCGATTCACCTGCACGGTCAACAACGAAGCCGCCGACCTGCTGGCCGACGGCTACAAGACGCTGCTCGAAGTGTTGCGCGAAGACCTGCAGCTCACGGGCACCAAGCACGGCTGCGAACTTGGTGAATGCGGCGCGTGCGCCGTCCTCGTCGACGGGCAACCAGTGCTCTCATGCCTGTTGCTGGCGGCGGAGTGCGACGGCCGGCACATCATCACCGTGGAGGGGCTGACCAACGATGGACGGCTGCATCCGCTGCAAGAGTGCTTCGCCGACCTCGGCGCGGCGCAGTGCGGTTACTGTACGCCCGGCATCCTGATCACGGCCAAAGCCTTGCTCGACGCCGAGCCCAACCCGTCGCGCGAACGCATTTGCGAGGCGCTGTCCGGCAACCTGTGCCGCTGCACGGGCTACCTGCAGATCGTCGAGGCGGTGGAAGCCGCGGCCAGGGTCGGAACGCCGGCCGTGACGCCGGAGCCGAGGCGATGACTCAAGCCCGCCGCATCGTTGGCCAGCCGCGGCGGCGCGTCGATGGCCGCGCCAAGGTGACTGGGCAGACGCGATTTGCGGACGACATCATGTTGCCGCGGATGCTCCACTGCCGGCTGCTGCGTTCCACCGTTCCTCACGCGCGCATCATCCGCATCGACACCAGCAAGGCGGCGGCTGTTGATGGCGTCCACCTGGTGCTCACGGGCGAGATGTTCCCGATTCCTTACGGCATTCTGCCGGTCAGCCACGACGAGCACGCGCTGTGCCGTGACAAGGTGCGGTTCGTCGGTGATCCCGTCGCGGCGGTGGTGGCGCGCGACGAAGTCACCGCGGAGCAGGCCGTCAACCTGATCGAAGTCGAGTACGAAGCGCTGCGGACCTATGCCACGCCGGCCGAGAGCCTGGCGTACCCCGAACCGCGCATTCACGACTACGGCGACCACGGCAACGTGCATAAGGCTGTGGCGCTGCAGTTTGGCGACGTCGACGCGGCCATCGACGGCGCCGATCATGTCTTCGACGATGTGTTCTTCTTTGAGGGGAGCACGCACCTGCCACTGGAGCAGCATGCGTCGGTGGCGCTGAAGGATCCGGACGGCAAGCTGGTGCTGTATTCGAGCACGCAGACGCCGCACTACCTGCATCGCGCCCTGGCGAAGGCGCTGGCCATGCCGGCCGCGCACATCCGCGTGATCGCCACGCCCAACGGCGGCGGCTTCGGCGGCAAGAGCGACCCGTTCAATCACGAAGTGGTGGTGGCGAAGGCCGCGCTGATTCTCGACCGGCCGGTGAAGATCTGCCTGAACCGCGAAGAGGTGTTCTACTGCCACCGCGGGCGTCATCCCGTGCTGATGCGGTTCCGCACCGGCGTGACCAACGATGGGAAGATCACCGGCCTCGACCTGCAGACGCTGCTCGACGGTGGCGCGTACGGATCGTACGGCGTGGCCAGCACGTTCTACACGGGTGCGCTGCAGACGGTGACCTACGACATCCCGCGCTATCGCTTCCGCGGCTGTCGCGTGTTCACCAACAAGCCGCCGTGTGGACCCAAGCGCGGACATGGCACGCCGCAGTCTCGGTTCGGCCAGGAAGTGCAGCTCGACAAGATCGCCGAGCGCCTCAACATGGATCCGGCGGCGTTGCGCCTCGGCATCGTGGCGCCGCCAGACACGCTGACGGCGAACTACCTTCGCATCGGCACAATCGGGCTCGCGGACTGCATCCGCAAGGTGGTCGATCGATCGGGCTGGAACGAGAAGTTCCGCAAGCTTCCGCTTGGCCGAGGCCTGGGCCTCGCCTGCTCGGCCTATTTGTCGGGCGCCGGCATGCCGATCAACTGGAACGATCTGCCGCACTCCGGCGTGCAGTTGAAGTTGGATCGCAGTGGCGGCGTCACTGCTTTCTGCGGCGCCACGGAGATCGGCCAGGGATCGGATGACGTGCTGGTGGCGATGGTGGCCGAGGTGCTCGGTATCGAGCCGTTCGATGTGCGCGCCGTCACCGGCGACACCGACCTCACGCCGGTCGACCTGGGGTCCTACTCGAGCCGCGTCACGCTGATGATGGGGAACGCCGCGATCCAGGCGGCCGAGCGGGCGCGCGACATTCTCGCTGCCGCGGTGAGCGCCAAGATGGACATTCCGGTTGGCCGGTTGGTGTTTGCCGATAGCCGTGTGTTCGACAGCCAGAATCCCGCGAGCGGTGTCACCTTCCAGGAAGCGGTGTGCATTGCCGAAGCGCGGGTGGGCACGATCGGCACGACCGGATCCTACACACCGCCGAAGTCGGCGGCGTTGTTCAAGGGTGGCGGTGTCGGTCCGTCGCCGACCTACTCGTACACCGCGGCGGTGGTCGAAGTGGAGGTCGATCCCGAGAACGGGTGGGTGACGGTGCCGCGGGTGTGGATTGCGCACGACATTGGCTGCGCGCTCAATCCCACCCTGGTCCGCGGACAGGTCGAAGGCAGCGTCTACATGGGCCTCGGCGAGGCGCTGATGGAAGAACAGGCGTTCCGACGATTGCCGGCGAAGCTGTCGAACGCGCTCGTGCACAAGTTTCCGTCGATGCTCGAATACAAGAGCCCGACCAGCCTCGACATGCCCGAGATCTTCACCGATCTGATCGAGCATCCGGACCCGAATGGGCCTTTCGGCGCGAAAGAGGTCGGTCAGGGTCCCCTGCTGCCGATCATGCCGGCAGTCGCCAACGCCGTGTATGACGCCGTCGGCGTGCGTGTCGATCAGGTGCCGATCACGCCGGAGAAGATCCTGCGCGCGTTGCAAGCCAAGGCCGACGGCAAGCCGGCGCGGTCGGGGCCCGCGTCATTCCCCGACATCGCGTGGCCCGAGACGCTGCATGTGCGCCCGCCCTGGGAAGGTGGTGACGGCCGCGCCTCGAACGAGCCGGAGCGCGGCACCCGCCGCAAGGCCGACGCCGGCGTCGAAGCCACCGCGGGGGTGCGCTCATGATGCGGCTGCCCGGCTTTCGCTATCGCGCGCCGCGCAGCGTTGAAGAGGCGGCCGCGTGGCTGGCAGACGACCCGGCCAACACCATGCTGCTGGCCGGCGGCACCGACCTGCTGCCGAACATGAAGCGGCGTCAGCAAACGCCGACGACGCTCGTCGGCCTGCGGTCGGTGGCGGCGCTGGGCGAGATCGGCAACGGCCGCGGCCTGACGATCGGCGCGGGCGTGACGCTGTCGCGGATGCTGAGCGATGCGCGCGTACGGCAGTGGTATCGCGGTTTGTATCAAGCGGCCGCGCAGGTCGCGACACCTCACCTGCGCAACATGGGCACCATCGGCGGTAACCTCTGCCTCGATACGCGCTGCACTTACTACGACCAGAATTACGAATGGCGGAAGTCGATCGACTTCTGCATGAAGAAGGACGGCGACACCTGCTGGGTGGCGACGTCGAGTCCCAAGTGCCTGGCCGTCTCGTCCACGGACACCGCGCCGATGCTGGAGGCGCTCGGCGCGATGGTCACGCTGGTGTCAGCGAGCAGCCAGCGGACGCTGCCCGTGGCGGAATTTTTCGCCAACGACGGCATGCACTATCTGACGAAGCAGCCCGGTGAGATCGTGACGGCGGTGGCGCTGCCCGACGCCGACGGATGGCGCAGTTCGTACTGGAAACTGCGGCGCCGCGGCGCCTTCGACTTTCCCGTCGCCGCGGCCGCGGTCGCGGCGCGACTCGACGGGGGACGCGTCGATGAGATCCGGATCGTGTTGGGGGCTGTCTCGTCCCGGCCGCTCGCGGCCGCCAAAGCCGAGGCGCTGCTGAAAGGTCAGCCGCTCGATGACGAGGTGATCGCGCTGGCAGCCGCGGCGGCCGCCGAGATCGCCAAGCCGATGGACAACACCGACTTCGAGCTGGTGTGGCGAAAGAAGATGGTGCGGTCGCTTGTGACCTATGCCTTGCAGGAGATCAGGGGCGACGACATGCGCGAGCGACGCCTGCGCATTGCCCGCCAGATTCTGTAGGCAAGTGTCCGAGTAATCGGCGCCAATCAGTGTCTAATCGGTGGCCTAGAAGCCCAGCGCGTAGACCAGCTTGAAGCTGCGTCCCACTTCCGGCAGCACGTCCTTCAGGTAGTTCAGGTGGTTGCGATACAGCTTGTCGGCCGCGTTGTCGAGGCGCGCTGTGATCGTGTTGAGCACCCCTCCTCGATCGAAGGAGTAGGCCGCGAAGAATTTGGCCGTGACGTAGCCACCGGTTGGGAGCTCTTCTCCAAACACCCGCGTCTGCTCGGACACCGCCTGCATGCTGCCGCCGATCTGGAAGGCGTTCTTCTGATAGGTGAGGCCGCCAAGCACACGAAATGGCGGAATGCGCGGCAGCGCATCGCCCGATGCCTTCAGCTCGCCCTGCACCCAGTCGTAGGTCACTTCCGCGGTTAGCTCGCTCGTCAGCTTGAGGTCGCCGTGCGCCTCGATGCCCATCAAGACGCTGTCGGCCGCCACGTTGTTGACGACCGGGAACTCGTCTTCGATCTCCCCCGTCGGCTCACGGAGGATGTAGTTCTTGATGTCGTTCCGGAAAAACGTGACCTCCCCCTCGAACCGCTTGCCTCGCGCGCGCAGCGAGAGGTCGAGACCGAGCGCGTGCTCAGCCTCGAGATCGGGGTTGCCGACTTCGAAGGCCAGGTTGCCCGGGTGCGGGCCCAGGTAATACAGCTCCTCAAGCGCTGGATACCGGGCGGCGCGGGCGATGTTGACGGCGACGACGAAATTGTCGTTTGTCGCCCGCGGCTTGAGCAGCAAGCCCACCGATCCTGAGAACTCGTTGAAGTCGCGCGCGCGCAGTCCGCCTTCGGGCTCGTAGCTCGCATGGTCCAGCCGTCCGCCGAACTGCAGCGTGGCGTGCGGCGATTCGACCTCTTCATAGAAGAATGCCGCAAAGGCCCGCTGATCGACCGGCGGCGACAGTGCCTCGGCACCGGTCGCCGCGAACGCGCGGTTCATGAACCAGCCGCCGAAGCTGCCCACCAGCTTGCCGGTGCGCCTGTGCGACAGCAACAACTCGCCTTCAACCGTGTCGTTGTTGAAGGTGGTGCCCACCTCATCGCCCTCGAGTTCCGAATGCTCGTATCTCCGCACGCCGAGCGTGGCGCGATACGACTGCAGCCACCCACCCAGGTTCTTGCCGCCGGCGCGGGCACTGAATGAGTGGCGCTTCGGTGTCAGGCTGATAGAGCTACCTTCGACGATCGGGATGCCGTAGTTGGTGTCGTCGTAGCCATAGCTGGCGCCGGCGTATGACCTCTCGCCGGTCCAGGCCGCGCCCACCTGGCCGAGCGCCGATCGGGACTGGGAGTTGTCGACCTCACCTTCGGGCGTGGTGTAGTTGCCGGCGCGACGGCCGGCGCCACCGAAGTGCAGCGCGAACTTGCCGTTGCCGACGTGAACGTCGCCGGCACCGCCCGCCTGTCCGCCGTTGCTGGTCAGGTCCATGGTGAAGCGGCCCGCCGTGCCTTGCGTCTTCTCGGAGGGAATCGAGTCGGTGATCACGTTGACGAGGCCGCCAATCGCGTTGGCGCCGTAGAGCAGGGTCGCGGGACCCCGCACCACTTCAATGCGCGTTGCGGCGGCGGGATTGGTGGGGACTGCATGATCGCCCGACTGGCTCGACAGGTCGCCCATCCGCTGGCCGTCTTCAAGCACCGCCACGCGGTCGCCGTCGAGGCCGCGGATCACCGGCCGCGCGGGGCCTGGACCAAACGCGCGTATCGCCACACCCGGCGCCTCCGAGAGCGTGGCGCCGATCGTTGACTCGAGCGTCTTGGTCAGCTCCTGACCATCGAGCACGGTCGTCGGCTGATACGACTCGAACTGCGGCCGGGCATTGGGGCTGACCGATAGCACCTCGGCGAAATGCAGATCGAAGTCGATCGAGAGGTTCAGCGTCGCCGGCGTCGTGCCCACGGTCACTTCGGTGCGCTTGGTGGTGTAGCCCTCGGCGCGCACGCCCACGTGATACTGCCCGGGCGGCACGCCCTCAAACACATAGCTCCCCTCAGCGTCCGCGCGAGCTTCGCGCCGTAACTCGTCGATCACCACAAGGGCGCCGGCCATGGGCAGGTTGCTTTCGCCCTGGGTGACCTTGCCCCGCAAGGTGGTGCCGGTTTGCGCGAGAGCGGGCGTAACCACCAGGGTCGCGACCACGAGGGCACAGGCCAGGACGGCAGATCGGAAACGGAACATGACCTCTCCAGACTAGCCCCGTCCGTGTCGCTCTGCCACTGATTGCCGTTGGCCGACGCTTGCAGGCCGATGAATGGTCGTTTCAAGCCGATGAACGGACGGGCACCGATGCTGTGAACCCGTCTCATCTTTGGCGATCTACGGCCCGATCCGGCATAGTCTCAGAGGTTGACTCCTCTTCTTCTCGCGACCGTCCTGGCCCTAGGCCAAGCCATCGCTCAACCCACCACGATTCCGGAAA
Organism: Vicinamibacterales bacterium; assembly: GCA_038919385.1. GTDB lineage: Bacteria > Acidobacteriota > Vicinamibacteria > Vicinamibacterales > UBA2999 > 12-FULL-67-14b. Next base: position 26,426 of record JBCKZH010000037.1, read on the forward strand.
TGTGGGGCGCCTGGTGCGCTCGCTGTCATGCAGACGATGGCTCGGGCAAGGTGATGGAGCCCACCGTGACGGTGGTGCCCATGGACTTCACCGAGTGCAAGGTGGCGACGCCAGAGCCGGATGCCGATTGGGAACGCGCCATCGCCAAGGGCGGACCGGGTGTCGGCCTGTCGCCGGAGATGCCCGGGTTCGAAGACTCGTTGACGCCCGCGCAGATCTCGGGATTCGTCTCGCACATGCGGGGCTTCTGCAAGGAAACCGGCTGGCCCAGCGGCAACACCAACTTTCCGCGGCCGATCATCACCGAGAAGGCGTTCCCCGAAAACGAGTTCCTGATCCTGCCGGTCATCAGCCACGAAACCGAGCCGCAGTCGGCGTCGAAGACCGACGTGAAGTTCAAGGCCGTCTACGAACGCCGCCTCGGCAAGCGCGCCATGTATGAGATCGGCGTGCCGCTCTCCAACCTGGACTTCGTGTCGTCACGCGAAACGGGGCTGGGCGATGTGACGGTGGCCCTCAAGTACGCCGCGTATGTCAGCCGCACCCAGCCGCGCATTCTCTCGCTCGGCCTCGAAGCCACACTGCCGACCGGCCAGCGGTACAAGGAGTTCGGCAAGGGCACCGTCGTGTTTGAGCCCTACGTCGCGGCCGGCGCGATGGTTGGCAACTGGTACGTCCAGACTCAGGGCAAGGTCGAACTGCCGGTCGACACTCTCGTCGACCGGGCCTACAGCTACAATCTCTATATCGGTCGCGACGTCAGCAATGCGCCCGACACCTGGACGCTGGGCGTCGAGCTGAATGGCGAGAATCGCAAGCTCGCGATCGCGCCGCAAGTTCGAAAAGGCCTCACCGGCACGGGCGCGCTGGCCGCCTCGCTCGGCGTTTCAATTCCGGTCAAATACCGCGGCGAAAAGGTTGTGTCATGGGTCGGCTATTTGCTCTGGGAATTCTTGGAACCGTTGCGTGCGCGACGCTAGCACAGGCGCAAACCGGTAGCGTCACCGGCACGATTACCACCACCGCCAAAGGGCTTGCCCCGGTGCGCGTGACTATCGATCAGAAAGTTTGCGGCGGCGAGCTGCCCGATCACTCCGTTGTCGTCGATGCCCAGGGCCGCCTGGCGAACGCTGTCGTCGTGCTGACGGGATTGAAGCGAATGGCGCCGGCGGAAAGCACCGTCACCAACGACAAGTGCTCGTTTGCACCGCGGGTGCAGATCGTGCGGCCCAACGGGACGGTCAAGACCACCAGCAAGGATCCGATTCTGCACACGACGAACGCGCAGCTCGCGAACGGCCGCACCCTGTTCAACGTGGCCTTGCCGATCACCGGACTGACCATCAGCAAGCCGATTGGCGCTGCCGGGACCGTGCGCTTGATGTGCAATACCCATCCCTGGATGCGTGGATGGATGGTGGTGACCGACGAGGCCGCGGCGATTACAGGCGCGGACGGTCGTTTCTCGATCGACAACGTGCCGCCGGGCACCTATGAACTGCGCATCTGGCACGAATCGCTGAAGAGCGCACCCCAGAAGATTACGGTCACGGCGGGCAAGCCGGCCGACCTCAGCGTGCAGATGAAATAGCAGACGTTGACATACCGGGTGCATACGATTTAGAATAATAGTATGCGCACCACTCTGGATTTGCCGGAAGAATTGATCGACGAAGCCCGCCTGAAGCTGGGCTACAAATCGAAGACCGATACGATCGTCTACGCCCTGAGAGAAGTCGTCCGGCGCAGTCAGCTGGACGACCTCAAGGCCATGTTCGGGAAGGTCCAGATCGAGGGCGATCCCTTGACCTGGCGTGGCAAACCATCAGACCGCCGCGTCGACTGAAGTGATAGTTGTCGATACCTCGATCTTGGTGCCGATCCTCCGAGCGGCGCCAACGGCGGAGACGACGGTGTTCCGGCAGCTGATCGACGCTGACCTGATGACAATCCCGGTAGTGGTTCGTCAGGAAATACGGGGGAGACTCCCCGTCCACCAGCGCAAAGCGGTCCTCACCCTGCTGGCGGCCCTTCCAACCGGAATGCCGACCGATGACACATGGAAACGGGTTGAGACCTGGACGGACCAGGCCGCAAACGCCGGAGAACGTTTCAGTCTGCCGGACCTCTTGATCGCAGCCATTGCCGACGAACTAGGCGCACTGGTATGGACGCTCGACACCGACTTCGAGCGCATGGCAAAGCTCAAGTTCGTCCGGCTTTACGCGTAGCGCGGCTCTACCGAATCGCGACCAACCCCTCATCCGTCCGCCAATACCAGGTTCCATCAACCAGTGCGGGCGATGCCAGCGTGCGCGCACCAAGCTCGTTCACATGCGACAACTTGAACGTCCGCCCCGCCTCCACCACAAACGTCTGCCCATCGTCATTGGTGAAGAAGATCTTGCCGTTGACATGGACGGGCGATGCGGAGAACCCCTCGCGTTGCGCCACGCCGAGGCGATCCTGGTAGACCAGCTTGCCGGAGGCCGCTTCGTACACCGTGAGGATGCTCTGCATGTCGTTGATGAGGTACAGCAGGTCGCCGACGACGATGCCGGATGGCACGAAGGGCGAACCCTTCGGTGAAGTCCAGGCGACGTGGGTGGCGGTGACATCACCGGAGCCGCCGGGCCGGATCGCCATGGTCGGGCCCGCGCGGCCGGATGAGGCGAAGACGAGACCGTGACCGACGACCGGCGTGGGGATGACCTCGAACGTCATGCCGCGCACCGTCCAGAGTTCCTTGCCAGAATCCGGATCGTACGCCGCGACGCGCCGCTGGCTGCTGACGACCAACTCGTCGCGTTCACCCGTGTTGATCACCACCGCGGTGCCCCAGCCCACCGTTTCGCTGCGCGGTGTTTCCCAAATAGTCTTGCCCGACTTCTTGTCGAAGGCGCCGACGAAGGCACGCTGCGCCGGCGCCGGGTTGGCGTCCTGGTAAATGAAGACGCGGTCCTTGTAGAGCACCGGCGACCCCGCGGGCCCGTGATAGTTGTCGATGACGCCGAACTTGCGGTGCCACACGATCTTGCCGTTGAAGTCGAACGCGACCAGGCCGTGGCGGCCGAACGACGCGTAGACCAGCTCGCCGTCGGTGGCGGCGGTCGCCGACGCGTAGCCGTTCTTCTCGTGCGGATACTCGACGCCGTTCTGCGGAATGTCGGTTTCCCAGAGCTTTGCGCCGTCCTTGCGAGCGAACGCGAGCATCGACAACCGCTGGCCCTGATCGCGGGCGGTGGTCAGAAAGATGCGGTCGCCCCAGACGATGGGCGACGAGTTGCCGCGCCCGGGCACCGATACCTTCCATTGGATGCCCGAGGTGGGCGACCAGCGGTCGACGTATTGTCCGGCGGGCACCTGGCCCTGACCCGATGGCCCGCGCCACCGGGACCAATACTTCGCACCTTCGCCCGTGACTTCCAAGATTTGG
>JBCKZH010000038.1:0-28656 GCA_038919385.1 Vicinamibacterales bacterium
GCCGTTTGACTAGGACATTCACTTCCTCTGGCGACCGAGTTTGTCCGATCCGCGGGATGAGTTCGTTCTGGAACTGGCGGTCGCGGCAAGTTGTGAGGCCATCATCACGCACAATGTGCGTGATTTCGTCAGCACGAAGAAGTTCAAACCGCAAGTGCTGACCACGGCGGCGTTTCTCGCGAACATACGGATACCCTTATGAGTACGCTCAGTCTTCGCCTCCCGGCATCACTGCACCACAAGATTGGTGAACTGTCCGAGCGCGACGAGGTGTCGATCAAGGCGCTGCGGCCGACGCGCCGACAGAAGGCGAAGCGCGCGAAGCCGGCTCGCGGCTGAGTGGCAGCACGTTAGCCCGTCAAGAGGCACGCCCACGATGTCGGGTGACGACATGCCGAAGCGGTGGCGCTTTTCCGGAAATCATCATCCTGACGGTCTTGGCACTCCGCGCACCCCACATCGGCCGCGCTAAGAAGGTTGGCCCGCGTCGATCCAGGCCCGATCGAGCAGGTCGCTGACGCCAAGCGCCGCCGACCACCGGCGCAGGTACGCGCGATCGGTGTCGGCACCCACCCTGAGCACGCCGACGATGTCCCACCACTGGCGCTCAGAGGTTTCTCCCCCGAGCCGAAACCACTCAAGTTTTGCGAGAACGGTGTCTTCAGCTGATGCCACGAAGAACTGGCAGTCGCTGCGTTCTCCGATTGCGTGCCGCCGCGCGCGCTCCGCGGCCGACCGGTCGAACGGGCGGCCCTTCGACACAAACACGTCAATCTTGAACATGGTGGCCAGATGAATGAGATTAAACCACCGCCGGTCAGCGGCCGCCGTGCGCATCTGGTCGACGGGCACGTAGTAGGCCCCCTCGAGCCGGTGCGCTAACCGGTCGACTTTCGAGGGATCGAGCTCCGCCACCACGTCCGCGTCGAGACTCGCTCGCGCCACGCCGTGGGCCGAACTGGCGACCGAGCCGCCGAGAAAATACCGGATACCAAGCGCGTCAAACGCCTCAGCCACCGGCCGGAGCGCGGCCACCAGGTCAGTTTCCGTCATGGGGAGTGCGTGTCGCCCGCGCGCCGGAGCAAATCGGCCCGCAGCGCCGTCGCCAGATCCACACCGTAATGCAGCTCAACGAATTGCAGATCGAGCTCGTGCTGGGTCGCGTGGGGCCGCGCCCTTGCCAGGGCACGCCGAGCCAGGCCGATAACCGTGGCCGAATGCGACCACGCCATCTGCAAACGTCGCGACACGGGCGCCGCACGGATCAGATCGATTTGCACCCGCTCCGCCTCGACCGAGGTGTCGGCCGGTCGCGGGGGGATGATCGCAGTCATGGTTGCGGAGATCTTATGCCAGGACGCGGACCCGGTGTGGCCTGGAACGGATGCTGGTGATTCACCGATTCGCCACCAGCACGACGCGCGTGAGATCGCGCGCGGGGTCAGGCCACAACAGCGTGCGCACGCGCACCCCCGCCTCGTTGAAATACGGCAGCTCCGCGATCCGCACCAGGCGCAGGCCGCGCTCCCGCTCGAGACCGTCGATGACATCGGCCGGCGCCACCATCAGTGCCCGGCCCGGCTGCGACAAAAACTGGAAGGCCTGTTCATCGGTGATGATGTCGGTGGTCTTGATGTGCGCGTAGAACACCAGGTTGCGGACGAACACGCGATAGGTGCCGACGGCCTCGTGCGAGGTCCGATGCTCCTGCACCAGCCGCGCCATTTGCCGTACGGTATCTTCGCCGCCACTCGACAGGCCGCCGAACTGCAGGGCAGGCAGAGTGACCGCGGCGGCAAGCGCGATCACCACGGGCGCCAGGCGCCATTGGCTCGACAGGGCGACCACCACAATCACGAGTCCAGCCACGGCGATCAGGCCCGCGGCCACCTGTGTGAAGATCGGCGCCACGTTGATCAGCAGCGGCTGAACGCGGTAGAGCAACCCGCCCAGCAGGATGAAGAAAGCACCGCTCAGCAGCGATCCCACCACGACACCGGTGGCGCGGCGCGGTCGCGACCGCGCGCCATCGAGTCCACGCCATTCCTGCGTGCGCTCGACAATGGACGAGGCGAGCAGCAGGGCAAGCGGCGGCAGCACTGGCAGGATGTAACGCGGCTGCTTGCCGACCGACAGCGAGAAGAACGCCAGCGGCAGCGCCGCCCACAACAGCAGCCGCAGGTCGATGGTGCCGAGGTCGCGGCGGCGCCGCACCCACTGCGTCAGCGGTCCGAGCCACACCAGCGCCAGCGGCGTCCACGGCAGCAGTCCGCCGGCGACAATTGGGAAGTAGAACCACCACGGCCGTGGATCGTTGAAGCGGTCGGTCACGAAGCGCTCGAAGTTGTCGCCGATGAAAAAGCCCTGCAGGTACTCGTTGCCGTGACGCAGCCACATCACCACGTACCACGGCGCCGCCACGCCGGCCATGACGATGAAGCCGAGCACGAGGTCGCTGGGTGTCGTCAACGCGATCGACCGGCGTTCGATCAGCAGCACCGGCACAATGACGATTGCCGGAACGATCAGGCCCACGGGCCCCTTGGTGAGGAAGCCCAGGCCGAGCGCCAGCGCCGCGAGCAGCACGAACTTGCGTGGCGAGCGCTCTTGCTCGAGCGTCGCGACCAGCGCCGCCCAAATCGCCAGCGAAATGCAGAAGGCCAGCGGCAGATCGGGCAGGGCCATGCGGCCGATGGAGAAGTAACCGAAGTTGGTGGCGACAATCGCCCCGGCGAGCAGTCCCGTGGACTCGTCGTACCAACGTCGCCCGGCCGCCGCCGTGACCAGGACCAGGCCGAGACCGGCCATGGCCGCCCAGAAGCGGGCCGCCATCTCGTTCTCGCCCAGCACCAGCGAGGCCGCAGCCGTGACCCAGTAGTACAGCACCGGCTTCTGGAACCGCGGTTCGTAGTTGTACTGGGGGGTGACCCAGTCGCCCGACGCCACCATCTCGCGGGCCGCGTCGGCGTAGAACGCTTCGTCCGAATCGGTGATGGCCCCTCGCCCGAGGCCGGCGAAGAACGTGACCGCCGCCAGCAGCAGCAGCAGGGGAAGCGTGATGCGATGCACTTCTGGTATACTACCGGCAGTTTCTCGCGGTTTTGCCTCCGTTTCGTTCTCGCGGACATCGCTCCGCCGCTTCCCAGAACCTGACAACCCGAGCCAGACCTTCTTTGGAATAACCTGCATGCCCAGTCACAAGCGTCACGGTCCCCACCGCGGTGGCGGTCACCAGCCGCCCCCTCAGCCAGATGTAGCTGCCGAGTCGGCCGAACATGCCCTGAACGAGAGCAAGAAACCCGGGCTCAACATCAACCAACTGAAGGAGATGAGCATCCAGCATCTCACTCAGGTCGCCAAGGACCTGGAGGTTGCCGGCGCGACCGGAATGCGCAAACAGGAGCTGATTTTCCAGATCCTGAAGGCCCAGACCGAGCAGAGCGGCTTCATCTTCTCGGAAGGCGTGCTCGAGGTGATGCCCGACGGCTTCGGGTTCCTCCGGGCCCCCCGACTACAACTACCTGCCCGGCCCCGACGACATCTACGTCTCCCCCTCCCAGATTCGCAAGTTCGACCTCCAGACCGGCGACACCGTGTCGGGCCAGATCCGGGCGCCGAAGGAAGGGGAGCGCTACTTCGCCCTGATCAAGGTTGAGGCGGTCAACTTCGAGGCGCCCGACCAGGCGCGCGAGAAGCTCTTCTTCGAGAACCTGACGCCGCTCTATCCGCTCGAGCGCATCAAGCTCGAAACCGAAGCCGAGAACCTGTCGGCCCGCGTGATGGACCTGATGACACCGCTCGGCAAGGGCCAACGCGGCCTGATCGTGGCGCCACCCCGCACGGGCAAGACCATGCTGCTGCAGGCCATCGCACATGCGGTGGCGAAGAACCACCCCGAGATCTACCTGATCGTCCTGCTGATCGACGAGCGTCCGGAAGAAGTCACCGACATGCAGCGGTCGGTCGATGGAGAAGTGGTCTCGTCGACCTTCGACGAGCCCGCGCAGCGCCACGTGCAGGTCGCCGAGATGGTGATCGAGAAGGCCAAGCGCCTGGTCGAGCACAAGAAGGACGTGCTGATCCTGCTCGATTCGGTGACGCGCCTCGCGCGCGCTTACAACACCGTGATACCGGCGTCCGGCAAGGTGCTGTCCGGCGGTCTCGACTCCAACGCGCTGCAGAAGCCCAAGCGCTTCTTTGGCGCCGCCCGCAACATCGAAGAAGGCGGCTCGCTGACCATCGTCGCCACCGCGCTCGTTGACACCGGCTCGCGCATGGACGACGTGATCTTCGAGGAGTTCAAGGGCACCGGCAACATGGAGATCCACCTGGATCGCAAGCTGTCGGACAAGCGCACCTTCCCGGCCATCGACATCATCAAGAGCGGCACGCGCAAGGAAGAACTGCTGCTGCCCAAGGAAGACCTGAACCGGATCTATGTGCTCCGGCGCGTCCTCAACCCGCTGTCACCGGTAGAAGCCATGGAGCTGCTGCTGGACAAGATGGCAAAAACGAAGAACAACGCCGAGTTCCTCTCGGCGATGCAACGAGGGTAAATGATCACAATCAAGGTTCGAGAGAATGGCTCGCTGCTGGTCGAGGGCGAGGACGTGAAGTTGGTGGACTGGACCGGCGCGGAGTACGTGGTGCCGAAGAAGCCGTTCTCGCTGTGCCGCTGCGGCCAGTCGGCGCAGAAGCCGTTCTGCGACGGCACGCACAAGACATGCGGATTTGTCGGCAACGAAGGCGCGCCGGGACCGAAAGCGATTCCGGCGGCGCCGCCTGTTACGACATAGTCCCGACTGGAGGGAATCCTCCCGACAAGAGGTTCCCTCCCGACAGGTTCCCTAAAGCTTTGGCACCATCCAGGGCACGACGTAGGCCTGGAGCATCGCGAGCAGACCCATCAGGCTCGTCAGGAACAGGCTGTGGAAAATCACCTTCGAGAAGATCTCGCCTTCCCGGCCGACGGCGCCAACGCCGGCGGCGCCGACCGACAGGTTCTGCGGGCTGATCATCTTGCCCATGACGCCCGCGGAGCTATTGGTCGCGGCCATGAGAATCGGGTCAAGTCCAGAGACCTTCGCCGTGGTGGCCTGAAGCGGGCCAAACAGTGTGTTGGATGACGTGTCGCTGCCTGTGAGAAACACGCCGAGCATGCCAAGCCACGCTGAGAAGAACGGGAACAGCCATCCTGTTTGCGCCAGTGCCAGCGCCATGGACGAAGTCATCCCCGAGTAGTTCATCACCGTCGCAATCGACAGGATGAACGCGATCGTGATGATGGGCAGCCGCAACTGCGCGGCGGTCTTCCTGAAGGCCACGCCGAGAATGCGCGGCCGCGCGCCCGCAGCCACCATCGGGATCAAGGCGATGAAGGTGGCAAACAGCACCAACGTGCCCGCCGTCGCCAGCAGGTCGAGCCGATAGGTCAAGGCGTACGGAGAGGTCGAGGCCACGACCGGCGCTTCGCGCTGAACCAGCGGTGCTGGCTTGCCATCCACCATGTTGTGCGCGCCCGGCCAACTGAACTCCCACACCGGGAAGCGGAAGCCTTGCGGATCCACCGAGGCCGGTTCACCAACCCAGGGGTCGGGACAGAGGCGATTGCCAATCTGTCCGCAACGAAGCAGCGCCGTGACGTTGGCCGGCGGCTGCAGTTGCGACATACCGGCAAAGTTGCCAACCTGACCAATGAGGACGGTGACGATCAGGATGCTGTAGGTGGCATACGCGCGTCCCACGCGCGACGCCGCGTCGACGGTGGTCTCCACAACGGCCGGGCGGTCGTCGACGTAGGCGTCCTTGGGGCTCCAGAACTTCAGCAGCAGCGCCACCGACGCCAGCGAAAACAACGCGGCGAGGATGTCGGTGAGCTCTGGTCCCACGTAGTTGGACACCAGGAACTGGCCAATGGCGAATGACAGACCCGCCGTGAAGACGGCAGGGAACACCGCCAGCATTCGTCCCCATCCGGCATAGAGCACGACGAGGTACGCCGGAATGATCAGCGAGAAGAAGGGCAATTGCCGTCCCACCATCGCCGACAGCGCGCGCGTCGTCGTCTGGGTGTCGTGCCCCAGCATCGGCGCCAGCAGGCCGCCGAGCGTCGTCACTGGAATGCCCAGCGACCCGAACGCGACTGGCGCCGTGTTGGCAATCAGCGCCAGTACCGCGGCCATGATCGGCTCAAAGCCGAGTCCCGCCAACATGGCCGCCGTGATGGCAACCGGCGCCCCGAACCCGGCAATGCCTTCGATCAGCGCGCCGAAGCAGAAGGCCACGAGCAGAATCTGGATGCGACGATCGGTCGTCAGCCGCGCCAGCGAGCGGCGGATGACGTCGAAGTCGCCGCTTTCGACCGACAGGTTGTAGAACATCACCGAACTGAAGACGATCCAGCATATCGGCCACAGTCCGAAGGCCATGCCGTGGGTGGCGGCCGCGAACGTCAGGCCGAGCGGCATACCCCAGACCACCCACGCCAGCACGAACGCGCTGGCGGCGCCGACGATGGCCGACTTCCAGGGGGCAATGCGCAGCACGGCCAAGCAGATGGCCAGCAGGATCGGCGGAATCGACGCCACGAGCGCCGACAGCAGGACGCTGCCGGCGACGGGGTTGTAGATCTGATGAAAGAGTTCGGTCAAGAAAGAACCTCGGCCGACACTATACGCTAGGTTGGCTGCGGGACGGGCTCGGGCGGGGCGGGCTCGGGCGGGACGGGCTCGGGCAGGGCCGCCATCAACTCGCGCAGCTCGTCGCCCTCCATCACTTCCTTCTCGAGCAAACGACGGGTGACGCGCTCGAGGACCTCGCGGTGTTCGCGCAGGACGCGACGAGCTTCGTTGTGCGCGCCGGTGATGATCTGCTTGACCTCGTCGTCGATCATCCGGGCGGTGTCGTCGCTGTACAAGCCGCGTTCTATGGGCATGCCCAGGTCGAGGAATCGGCCGCGGCGGGGCGGGTCGAAGTTGATCGTGCCCAGGCGTTCGCTCATGCCCCATTCCGTGACCATCGAGCGCGCCAGATCCGACACGCGTTGCAGGTCGTTCTGCGCGCCGGTGGAGATTTCGCCGATGGCGATCTCTTCGGCCGCGCGGCCGCCGAGCAGCATGGCCATCTGGTTCAGCAGGTCGCCCTTCTGCATCAGGTAGCGCTCCTCGAGTGGCAACTGCATGGTGTAGCCGAGGGCGCCAAACCCGCGCGCCACGATCGAGAGCTTGTGCACGGGATCCATGTTGGGCAGCACGCTGGCCACAATCGCGTGGCCCGATTCGTGGTACGCCACGATCTCGCGCTCCTTCGTGCTCATGACGCGCTTCTTCTCGAGACCGACCACCAGACGGTCGATCGCCTCGTTGAAGTCGGACATCTCCACGGTTTCCGCATCGCGCCTGGCGGCGAGCAACGCCGCCTCGTTTACCAGGTTGGCGAGATCGGCGCCGGCGAAGCCAGCCGTGCGCGCGGCGACCGTCCGCAGGTCCACTGCGGGATTGAGCTTCACGTTGCGCGCGTGGATCTTCAGCACCGCCTCGCGGCCCTTGACGTCGGGCTTGTCGACCAGCACCTGGCGGTCGAAGCGGCCGGGCCGCATCAACGCAGGGTCCAGCACTTCGGGCCGGTTGGTGGCGGCCATGATGATGATCGCCTTGCGCGCGTCGAAGCCATCCATCTCCGACAGCAACTGATTCAACGTCTGCTCGCGCTCCTCGTGGCCGCCGAACGCGCTCTGCTGGCGGGCCTTGCCGAGCGCGTCGAGCTCGTCGATGAAGACAATGCACGGGGCCTTGGCTTCGGCCTGGGCGAACATGTCGCGGACCCGCGCCGCGCCGACGCCGACGAACATCTCGACAAACTCGGAGCCGCTCAGGCTGAAGAAGGGGACCTTCGCCTCGCCGGCCACCGCGCGAGCCAGCAGCGTCTTGCCGGTTCCGGGCGGGCCGACCAGCAGCACGCCTTTCGGAATCTTGCAGCCGAGGTTGGTGTATTTCTTCGGCGTCTTCAGGAACTCGACGATCTCGCGCAGCTCCTGCGCCGCCTCGTCCACGCCGGCCACGTCGGCAAAGGTCGTCTTGACGTCGTCTTCGGCCATGAGCTTGGCCTTGCTGCGCGAGAACGACATGATGCCGCCTTCGGCGCCGCCCATGCGCTTGAAGAAGAACGTCCACAAGCCGAACAGCAGCAGCAGGGGAATCACCCAGCCCAGCACCTCGGGCAGCCAGCGGCTCACCAGCTCCCCCGAATACTTGACGCTCGCCGCATCGAGTTCCTCGACCAGTTTCGGATCGGCAATGCGGGTGGTCGAAAAGCTCGCGAGGCCATCGTCGCCGGCCTTCTTGAGCGTGCCGCGAATGATGGAGTCGCCGACCGCAACGTCGGCCACCTGCCCGGTGCGCACGAGCCCCTTGAATTCGCTGTACGGGATCTGCCGGCCCGCCGGCGCCAGGAAGAACGCCTGGCCAATGGCGAGCACGGTGAGCGCACCGAGCACCCACCAGAGGGCCGTGGGCTTGGGAGTCGCAGGGCGGCGATCTTGCGAGCCGCCGGGCGGCGTGGCAGAGCTAGACATTGACCGGTTGACCTTTCGCGAAGCTGATTTTGTCGGCAGCCAGATCCACCACGACCGTATCGCCGTCGCGGAACTCGCCCTCGAGCACGCGGAGCGCCAGGGGGTCGAGCAGGAGCCGTTGCAGAGCCCGTTTCAGCGGCCGGGCTCCATAGACTGGATCATACCCTTCGCGCACCAGGAAGTCCTTCGCGGCGTTGCTCAGGGTGATGTGTACCTTGCGGTCGGCGAGCCGCTTCAGCAGGCCGCCCAGCTGGATGTCGACGATCTGCCGGATGTGCTCCCGGTCGAGCGAGTGGAAGAACACGATGTCGTCGATGCGGTTGATGAACTCCGGCCGGAAGTGGCCGCGCAACGAATCCAGGTCCCGCAGGTTCGACGTCATGATGATCACGGTATTAGTGAAGTCGACGATCCGGCCTTTGCCATCGGTCAGCCGGCCGTCGTCCAGCAACTGCAGCATCACGTTCAGCACGTCGGGGTGGGCCTTCTCGACCTCGTCAAACAGGACCACCGCGTACGGCCGCCGGCGAACGGCTTCCGTCAACTGTCCGGCCTCCTCGTAGCCGACGTACCCCGGCGGCGCGCCAATCATGCGCGACACGGTGTGCTTCTCCTGGTACTCCGACATGTCGATGCGCACCATCGCGTGCTCGTCGTCGAACAGGAATCCGGCCAGGGCACGCGCCAGCTCGGTCTTGCCGACGCCGGTCGGCCCCAGGAAGATGAAGCTGCCGAGCGGCCGGTTGGGATCCTGCAGGCCAGCGCGGGCGCGGCGAATGGCGTTGGACACCGAGATGATCGCCTCGTCCTGTCCGACCACGCGCTGGTGCAGGCGCTCTTCCATCTTGAGCAACTTCTGGACTTCGCCCTCCATCAGCCGGCTCACCGGAATGCCCGTCCACTTGCCGACCACTTCGGCAATGTCTTCTTCGTCGACCTCTTCCTTCAGCATGCTCTTGACCTGCCGCAGGCCTTGCAGACGCGTTTCCCGGTCTTTGATCTTCGACTCAAGCTCGGGCACGCGGCCGTACTGAAGCTCTGACGCCACGGCATAGTCGCCCGATCGCTGCGCCTGTTCCACCTCGACGCGCACGCGCTCGAGTTGCTCCTTCAGTTGGCGGCCGGCCTGAATCGCTTCCTTCTCCTGCTCCCAGTGCGAGCGGAGCTGCGTGTCCTGCTCCTTGAGGTCGGCAAGGTCGTTCTCAAGTCTGGCCAGCCGTTCCCGCGACGCCTTGTCCTTCTCCTTGCGCAGGGCTTCGCGCTCGATCTCGAGCTGCATGATGCGCCGGCGGACTTCGTCCAGTTCCACCGGCATGGAGTCAATTTCCATCCGGAGCTTCGACGCGGCTTCGTCCATCAAATCGATCGCCTTGTCTGGCAGGAAGCGGTCGGCGATGTAGCGGTTGGACAACACCGCCGCTGCCACCAGCGCCGCATCCTTGAACTTCACACCATGGTGAATCTCGTAGCGCTCGCGCAGGCCGCGGAGAATGCTGATGGTGTCTTCGACGGTGGGCTCACCGACCTTGACCGGCTGAAACCGACGTTCGAGGGCGGCGTCCTTTTCGATGTACTTGCGATACTCATCGAGCGTCGTCGCGCCAATGGTGTGCAGCTCGCCGCGCGCCAGCATCGGCTTCAGCATGTTCGAGGCGTCCATCGACCCCTCGGAGGCGCCGGCGCCGACCACCGTGTGGAGCTCGTCGATGAACAGTACGATCTGGCCCTCGGCGTCCGACACTTCCTTCAGGACCGCCTTCAGGCGATCTTCGAACTCGCCGCGATACTTCGCGCCGGCGATCAGTGCGCCCATGTCGAGCGTGACGATGCGCTTGTTCTTGAGCCCTTCGGGCACGTCGCCGCGGACGATGCGCTGGGCCAGGCCTTCGACGATCGCGGTCTTGCCGACGCCGGGCTCGCCGATCAGCACTGGGTTGTTCTTGGTGCGCCGGGACAGCACCTGGATGACGCGGCGGACTTCTTCGTCACGGCCGATGACCGGATCGAGCTTGCCCTTGCGCGCCAGTTCCGTGAGATCCCGGCCGTACTTCTCGAGCGCCTCGTACTTACCTTCGGGACTCTGGTCCGTGACCCGCTGGCTGCCGCGCACCGAGGTGAGCGCCTTGAGCACCTTCTCGCGCGTGATGCCGTCGGCCTTCAACCGATCGACCGCCATCGACTTGACGGTCTCGTTCAGGAGGCCAAGCAGCAGGTGCTCGGTGCTGACATACTCGTCCTGCATCGTCTTGGCTTCCGCCTGGGCGGCATCGAACACCACGCGCAGGCGAGGGGAGAGGTTCGGTTCCGCGCCGCCGTGCGCCTTGGGCTGCTTGGCGAGGAATGCGCGCAATGCGCCGGCCACCGCCGAGGGCTCGACGTTCAGCTTGCGCATGACGCTGGGGACAACGCCGTCCGGCTGTTCGGCGAGCGTGACCAACAGATGCTCTGGCTCGACCTGGGCGTGGTTCAACTCCGCCGCCAACTGAGGTGCCGCCAGTGCGGCCTCCTGAGCCTTCTCAGTAAACTTATTGAGATTCATGATTTCTCACTTCTCGCTTCTCACTTCTCACTTCCGACTTCTCACTTTCGATCTTCCTGATCGACTCGTAGAGGGCGCGCTGCTCGTCTGTCAGAGTCTTCGGGATATCCACCTCGACGTTGGCGTACAGGTCGCCGCGATCGTCGGGCTTGCCAACCGACGGCAGGCCGTGGCCGCGCAATCGGAACCGCTGGCCGCTCTGCGTGCCAGCCGGCACCTTGAGGCGCAGCGTCTTGGCCTCGGGTGTCACCACGTCCACTTCACCGCCGAGCACCGCGGTGACGATGGGCACGCGGGTCTTGGTGTAGACGTCGCGCGCCTTCACCTCGAAGACCGGGTGCGGCTTCAACTGCACGCGCAGATACAAATCGCCGCTCGGCCCGCTGCCCGTGCCGCGGCCGCCTTCGCCGGCCACGCGCACGCGGGAACCGTCGGTGACACCGGGTGGGATGCGCACTTCCACGCTGCGCGCGTGGCCATCGTGTCGCAACTGCAACCGCTGCACGCTGCCCCGCAGCGCCTCTTCGAGGTCCAGCTCGAAGGGATGCTCGACATCCTGGCCCTTGCGATGGCGAGCGCGAGTGCGCCCGCCTCGAGAGCCACTCGCCGGTTCCTGTCCGTCCGTGCCGCCGAAGAAGGTCGTGAAGAAGTCGGAGAACGGACTCTCGCCGCCAAACATGTCCGACATCTCTTCCTGGGACATGGTGTGGAAGCCGCCGGCGCCGGCACCCGCGCCGCGCCCGAACGGGCTGCCGGGGCCCGGCGGGGGAGCGTTCTCATAGGCGCGCCAGTTCGCGCCCAACTCGTCGTACTTCTTCCGCTTGGCCGGATCGCTCAGCACCTCGTTGGCTTCGTTCAGTTCCTTGAACTTGGCCTCCGCGGCCTTGTTGCCCTGGTTCAGGTCGGGGTGGTGCTTGCGCGCGAGCTTGCGGAACGCCTGCTTGATCTCCTTCTCGGAGGCGGTCTTCGCGATACCCAGCGTGGTGTAGTAGTCCTTGAAGTCCACGCTACGCCTCCGGGATGAGAATCAGGCTCTGAGTTGACACAGGATCAAGTGTAGGCCCGGACACGGGGTGTTCACACGTCTAGATTGGGGTGCGGACCGTGCGGGCGGTACGAAGCTAGCTGGAGGGTTCGAGCTTGCGGGCGGCGAGGACCGCTTTCACCAAGTCCTCGGGCACGTCGTCGGGCAGCTCGTCGCTGGTCTCGCCGCAGGCGATTCGACCGGCCTTGACGGTGCCTTCGTACTGAACCAGATACTCGCGGCAGTTGCGGCAGCGAGTGAGGTGCAGCTCGAAGTGGGCGCGATTTTCTTCGGGCAGCTCGCCGCTCACGTAGTCCATCAGGAATTCCGCCAGCTCGCGGCACTTCATGACGCGGCCTTTCCCGGCGCCGTACTCCCGAAATGCGGCGCCAGCATCGTCCGCAGCGCCTGCCGGGCACGATGCAACCGAATCTTCGTGGCGTTGACGGACAGCCCAAGCATTTTGGCGGTTTCCTCGGTATCTAATCCTTCGATGTCACGCAACACGAGAACGGTACGGTAGCTGTCGGGGAGCTCGTCGATTTTCGCCCGGACCAGTTGCCGCGTTTCGGCGCGCTCCATGACCTTGTCGACCGGCTCGTCCCAGCTCTTGAATCGCTCCTCGTGATGGCCATCGTCCAGGAAGGCGGGCAGCAGCGTTTCGATCGACTGCTCGGGCTTGCGCTTGCGCGAGCGCAGCTTCGTGAGCGCGGCATTCACCGCAATGCGATGCAGCCAGGTGGAGAGCTTCGAGTTGCCTTCGAAACGGTCGAGGCTCTTGAAGGCGTTGAGGAACGCGTCCTGCACGATATCGCGGGCGTCTTCATCGGAGCCGACGATGCGCCGGGTGACGGCGAGGAGGCGGCCGCCATAGGTGCGCACGACCTGCTCGTACGCCGTCTCGTCGCCAGCGCGGAGCTGAGCGATGAGGGCGACCTCATCATCCACAGGTGTCGCGCTGCCCATCCAACCGAGCGTATCATACGAATGCAGGGTGCTCAGGTGCTTGGGTGCTCGGGTGCAGAGGTGCAGCGGGTGATCATGCCCAGAGTCGATACCTATACACCGCCGGGCACGCCGAAACCCGGCATCCGCCTGACGATGAACCTGACCGCGGTGACCCGCGAATGAGGACGTCGCTTCGGGGCAAAGTGCGTAGAATCGGATGGTAACGACATGACACCACTCACCAGCACGCTCGGCCTTTGCGGCCTTGTCCTCATGGCGGGCATCCTGGCCGATGCCCCACCTTCGCTCTCCGAGCTTCGGGGGGCAAGCCAAGCGACGCCGCGCGCCACGCCAGACTCGGTGGGCCTCTCTGCCGAACGTCTGCAGAACGCCACCGCGGTCCTGCGGCAGGCGGTCAGCGATCGCAAGATTGCCGGCGCGGTCGCGCTGGTGGCGCGTCACGGCAAGATCGCGTACCTCGAATCGGTCGGCCTCCAGAACCTCGAGACCCGTACGCCCATGAGCGAGCGGACGCTGTTCCGCATTTATTCGCAGACCAAGGCGGTCACCGCGGTCGCGGTGATGATGCTGGTGGAGGAAGGTAAGGTGCGTCTGACTGACAACGCGTCGGTCCACTTGCCCGAATTCAAGAACGTGATGGTGCAGACGCCGGAGGGCTCGCGGAAACCGTCCCGTGAGATCACGGTGGAAGACCTGCTGCTGCACACCTCGGGATTGAGCCATCGATCGTCGGATCTCTACCGTGCGCGCCAGGTGCGTGTGCGCACGCAGGCGCTGCCGCAGTTCGTCACCAACATCACGCGGGCGCCACTGATGGAGGATCCCGGCACCCGCTTTCGCTACAGCGAGGGGACGACGGCGCTGGGCCGGCTGGTGGAGGTGGTGTCGGGCCAGCCGTTCGACGCGTTCGTGACCGACCGCATCCTCACGCCGCTCGGCATGAACGACACATCGTTCTGGGTGGCAGGGGAGGCGCAGGCCCGTCTCGCCACCGTCTATCAGGTCGCACCGACGGGCGGCCTGACGCGGTTCGAGATGGAAGAGGAGGTGCCGTTCACGCGGCACCCGGCGTTGATTGAAGGCGCCGTCGGCCTGGTCTCGACCGCTCCTGATTTCTTGCGCTTCTGCCAGATGCTGTTGAACAAGGGTGAACTCAACGGCGTCCGCCTGCTGAGCACCAAGACCGTGGAGCAGATCACGAAGAACGGCCTGTCGATGCCAGTGCTGCAGCAGCGCGGCGGCGCCATGGGGTGGGGACTCGGCAACGTCGATGTCGTGGTGACACCGAGCCCGCGCGGCTATCTGACCGCTGCCGGTGAATACGGGTGGGACGGGTCCGCCGGAACCTTTTTCGCCATCGATCCGGTGCGGCAACTCGTCGTCATGTTGTTTTCGCAGAACGTACCGGCGAGTCCTGACGGCCTCCGGCAACGCTTCAAGGCCGCCATCGACCAGTCCATCATGGCTACAACGGGTACTCGACCGCCGATGTGAACACGCCGACCGGCTGCGTGAAGTTGGGTATCGAGAACCTGAAGCAGGGCGTGGACGATAGTCCGCATTAGCGGCCTCACCGGGTGCCGCTGTGAGTCATCATAAGGACCGTTGGACCCAGCACATGAGCCGAACCGCGCAATCGTCCCAAGCTCGCGCTGTTCGACCTTCGCGACTTCGAACGCATCGTCTACCTCGATCTCGATGCCCTTCCGGTCGCGGACATCGGCGAACTCTGGGACCCCGACCGCTATGCCGACAAGCCGTTTTATGCGGTACGTGAGGAAGCCGAATACGGAGGGGGGGCACCCATGATCGGGCACCTGAACTCGGGCGTGATGGTCCTCAACCGACCGATGCTCGATGGTCACGCCTACGCCCTGGCCCTCGCACTCGCGAGAGCCGGCAACGGCCTCGATGCCGGCGACCAGGGCGTCATCAACACCCTCGTCGACGGTCCGGCGCGCAGCTACGACAGCGGTGACCTCGACCCGATGTTCAACGTGCTGGTCAACGACATCACGCTGGCGAGTGGAGTGCTGGGCCGCTGTCGCCCGAAAGTTCCGCACTTCACCGGCAACTACAAACCCTGGGCCGTGTTGCCCGGTTGTACCGACCCCGTCGCTGATGCAGCGGATTGTGCCGTCCCCCTCCCCTTGTGTGAGCGCCCGTGCGGTAGAGGTTTCATCTCGTCCGAAACCCCGGACCGAGCGTCTGGACCGAAATTGGTCACCCGCCGCGCTGCGGCGCCTGCATCTTCGCGGAGACAACGCCCTTGAAAGTAAAACCTGCAACCCTTCTTCGTTCCCGCCCCTTCACGCTTGCGCTCTCGACGCTGCTCGCGGGCACCACCGCAGCTGCACCATCGCAGCTTCTTCCGCCCTCGCGGAGACTGCGCCACTGCGTGCCACGGAGCCCGCGGCCAAGGCGATGCCGCACGGGGCGCCCACCGGCAAGCCCGCCGCCGCCAACCTCAGCCCCGCTGCCGCGATGATGCGCGGCAAGGTGCTCGAGACAATGAACGCCGGCAACTACACCTACGTGCGCGTCGAGACGCCGGACGGCGAGAAGTGGATCGCCGGTCCCCAGACCCAGCTCAAGGTTGGTGACGTGGTCGAATGGCCGGGTGGCATGGAGATGAAGAACTTCGCCAGCAAGACGCTGGGCCGAACCTTCGACTCGACCGTCTTCACCGGGCAGCTATATCCCCATCTGCCGCAACCCTTCCTGCCAAGGTAGAACATCGATGCCGTCGACCTGCCGCCTGATGTCGCCCAGGTAGAGAACCATCGGCGTGTGGGCCTTGCCGTAGAATCCGGCGAACGCACGCAAACCGCGCAGATCGTTCGCACCGACGTTGCGTGAGGCTTTCACTTCGAGTGCCCACACTTCGTTGCCGCGTTCGACGATGAAATCCACTTCGGAACCGTGTTCGGTGCGATAACTCGCGATCCGGGCATCCCGATCGGCGGCGGCCATGCCCGCGACGAGCTGGGAGAACACGAGGTGCTCGAACAACGCGCCGATGCGATCGGCGGAAACGTCGAAGCTGCCGAGAAGTCCGTTGCGGACGCCGACATCGAAGAAGAAAAACTTCGGGTGCTGAACGAGGCGGCGGACGGCGCTCTTGGCAAACGGGTCGACGCGCTGAACGATCAACGTATCTTCGAGAATCTCCACGTACCGGGTCACCGACTGTCGAGCGACTTGCGCCGCCGCAGCGAGCTTGGATAGATCGAAGTGGTGCCCGGCCCATTCGCCCGTGACGTGCAGAAAGCGCGCGAATCCTTCCAGGTTACGAGTAAGGCTCTCCGCCTGCACCTCCTCCTTCAAGTAGGTGGCTGCGTAAGACCGCAGGGTTTTTCGGCGACTCGCGGGGTCCGGATCCGTGAGGATGCCGGGCAGAGTGCCGGTGGCCAGGGCTTGACGCGTATCGAGGGCGTAGCCGCACTCGACGGCGGCGAGCGGTCCAAGATGGTAGGTGTGGATGCGGCCGGGCAGAAGGTTGGCATTGCCGCGGCGAAGCTTGCGGGCGCTCGAGCCCGTAAGCAGAAATCGGAACTGGTTTGCGGGCCGGTCGAGCAGCACCTGAATCGTATTGAGGAGGCTCGGCAAGCGCTGAACCTCATCGATGAAAATGGACTGGGGGCCTTTCCGGACCGAAAGCGCGGCGAGCCGTTCCTCCAACTCGCCCGGGTTACGGGCGAACTCGAGGTACGTCGGTTCGTGCGCGAGATTGATGGTGAGGGCGGGAGCGAGCGTCGCGATCAGAGTGGATTTGCCGGTCTGCCGCGGGCCGAGCAGAAGGACGCTCTTCGTCGCATTGGCGAGTACCGGGCCCAGACGGCGAGTAAGCATGCGGGCATATTACCGCGTAATTCGCCCGCATGCCACCAGTTCCGACATTCAGGCCGGCGCGGCCGTGAGCCGCTCGGCGGGGAAATAGCGCCGCTGCGCCCAGAGCGAGACATTCAGATGACCACCGAGAAGCAGTGGTGGAAGGGGACGCCAATCGATCCCTATACCGTTCTAAGGTAAGTCGCGCGCGCCTCTTCGAGGCTGTCGAGAATGCGGTCGGCAAACACCTGCGGCGTGATCACCCGCGCCGCCGGTCCAAATCCCATCACCCACGCCTGCAGTTCCCAATCGAGCACCACGTTCAGCGTCAGGCGAATGCGCCCATCGGGCAGCTCTTCGATGGCCTGCGACGCGTGCCATTGGCGTTCGCGCACGTACGGTGCTTCAGCGGCCGTGAACTCGATCGCGACGGCCTCTGGCGTGCCGGAGAACGCCCCAAGGGAGTGCGGAAAGACATCGGCAGGGGAGTCGGCCACCGGGCTGAAGCTCTCCTCAAGCGCGACGGCGTGTTCGATTCGCTGCACGGCGAACGTTCGCATCTCGGCGTAGTCGGGTACGAACGCCTGCAGGTACAGCCCGCCTTGCGCATAGGCCAGGCGGTAGGGCTCGACGATGTAGTCCTTGAGCTTCTTGCTGGAGAACGAGTGATAGCGCATCCGCAAACGGCGGCGGCCGAGAATGGCCGACATCACGGTGTCCACCGACTTGGCCGAGCCGCCGGCGAGCGGGCGCGATGCGTGTTCCTTGGCGCCCAGCGCATCTGGCAGGCTCTCGATGAACTTCCAGAGGGAGGGCGGCAGCGCCTCGTAGAGCTTGTCGAACGCCGACGCCAGGCTGTCTTGGAACGGGCCGCCAGTGACGGCCGACAGCACGGTTCGACTGAGGTAGAGCGCGCACAGCTCAGACAGCGAGAATCCCGCGGCGGCCACGCCCTTGAACACGTCCCGGTTGAGGACGAATGCCGTCTTCCCATCCCGCTTGATGGTCTCGATGGGGAAGCCCGCTTGCGTCAAGGCATCGAGGTCGCGGCGGATGGTTCGATCGGAGACGCCTTCGCCGGCCACGTCCTGAGCTTCTGCCAAGGTGAGCCCTCGGGCGCGGCCCTCAAGTGTCAGCAAAATGCGCCACTGGCGAACTATTTCGGTATGGCGTTCCATGGCAGGCGAAAATCAGGCGAACAGTCGAACTTCAGCGTCCGGTACGACGTATGCATAGGTAGGCAGTGATGTGTAACGCCATGCAACGGTAACCCAGCTGACCTGATCTGTCACGCCCCGCAAATAAGGTGTGGTTATGACAATTCGCATTCGTTTCCGCCAACCCGCTCCCGCCGCCAAGAAGGTGTGCCAGCACTGCGCGAATCGCCGCAGCCTGTTCCGCCAGGAAGGCATCGCCACGTGGGACCCGTACTACGCGCTCTGCTACAAGTGCTACCAGCGCTACATCACCCACGCGCAGATGGCACCCCCACTGCTGGACGCAGCGGCCATTGTCGCGCGTCGCCCTCGTAAAACACTCGCTCTAGAAACAGGCCTGATGACGGCGCAGTAAGTTCCGCCGGTGTCGGCCCGGCTGACGGGTCTTGAGGTCCTGAGGTCCTGCGGGCTTGGGTCAGCAGGGCAGTGACCTCATCCACAGCCATGCTGCCCTTGCCGATCTCGACCAGCACGCCGACCATGCGCCGCACCATCTTCCAGATGAAGTGCGACCCGGCCACGCGAATCAGGATGAGGTCGCCGGCGTCGGCCACCGTGACGTCTTCGACCAGCACTTCCGTGGACTTCTCGTCCGGGTCATCATCACTGAAGGCCTGGAAGTCGTGCATGCCGGTCAGCCGGCCGGCTGCCAGTGTCATTCGGCCGACATCCAGCGGCTCGCGCACCCACCACACAAACGGCTTGGCGAACGCACTGCGCCGCCGCGAGACCTGGTAAACGTAGCTGCGTGCCACTGCGCTGTGACGGGCATGGAAGCGATGCGGAACGCTGTCCACGGTCAGGATGTGGATGTCGGCCGGCAGCGCGTCGTTGAGACCCCGCCTGATGGTCTCGGCCGGCAGAGCTTTGCGCAGATCGAGATGCGCGACCTGCCGCAGCGCGTGCACGCCCGCGTCGGTGCGGCCCGAGCCGTAGAACTCGAACGTCTTGTCGCGGGTCAGCTCGGCGACCGCCCGTTCGATCTCGCCCTGGATGGTGCGCGCGTTCTTCTGCTTCTGCCAGCCGCTGTAGCGCGTCCCCGCATATTCGATCGTGAGCTTGAATCTGGGCACGCGCCTTCATGATAATGCGGCATGTCGATTCACAAGCCGGTTCACGCTGCAAATCTTCCCAAACCCGTCGGTCCATACTCCCCAGGCATGAATTTCGACCGCCTGATCTTCGTGTCGGGCCAGGGCGCCACCGACCCAGCCACTGGCGAACTCGCCGGCGCCGACGTCGAAACCCAGACCGAGCAGTGCCTCAGGAACCTGCAGGCCATCCTCAAGGCCGGCGGCTCCGATCTGCAGCATGTACTGCGCTGCGGCGTGTTCCTGCTCGAGATGAAGGAGTTTCAGCAGATGAACGGCGTCTACGCCCGCGTGTTTGGGGACCATCGTCCCGCGCGTACCACGATTCAGGCGGCAGGGCTGCCCGAGGTTGGATTGCGGGTCGAAATCGACTGCATTGCTTACGTACCGTGATCTCCAGCCCTCAAGACCCCCGTCTATCATCCCCGGCGCCCTCGCCGTAATGACGCTACTGCGCGTCCCCGAGACGCCGTCAGCCTTGCGCACCCCAGCACCCGAGCACCCCAGCACTTCAGCACCTCTGCCCGCCCCGCTGAAGCGCTACCTTTGGATCCTCTCGGTCTTCACCCTCGGCAATTCCTCTGACGCATTCCTGCTGCTGCAACTCTCGCAATCCGGCGTGCCGCTGATGGGCCTGACCGCGCTCTGGAGCGCACAGCACGCCATCAAGGCGCTGTTGTCGATGACGGGCGGCGCGCTGTCGGACCGGCTTGGCCGGCCCAGCCTTGGCTCTGATTGCAGCGTTACTTCTTGGCCTGGTTCATGACGCTCATGGCGGTCGTGATCATTGACGCGATGTCACTCAGATTCGACGGCAGGATGATGGTGTCGGCGTTGTTGATCACCTTGCCGAACTCGGCGATGTACTGCTCGGCCACCTTCAACTGAATCGCTTCGGCACCGCCCGGAGCGCGGGTGGCTTCGGCGACGCGCCTGATGCCTTCGGCATTCGCGGTCGCTACCGCCAGAATGGCCGACGCCTGGCCTTCGGCTTCGTTGATCTGCTGCTGGCGGCGCGCTTCCGACGCCTTGATCACCTGTTGCTTCTCGCCCTCGGCCGAGTTGATGGCCGCGTCGCGCTGGCCTTCCGAGGTGAGAATCACCGCGCGCTTCTCGCGCTCGGCGCGCATCTGCTTTTCCATGGCAGCCAGAATGTCGGCCGGCGGCGTGATGCTCTTCACTTCATAGCGCAGCACCTTGACGCCCCAGGGCTCAGTGGCCTTGTCGAGTTCAGCCACAACCGAGATGTTGATGTTGGTGCGTTCTTCGAAGGTGCGATCCAGATCGATCTTGCCGACCTCGCTGCGCAGCGTCGTCTGCGCCAACTGCGAGATCGCAAACATGTAGTCGGTAATGCCATACGACGTCCGTTCCGGATTCAGCACCTTGAGGTAGAGCACGCCGTCAACCTGCACCTGCACGTTGTCGCGCGTGATGCAGACCTGCGCCGGGATGTCGATCGCCATCTCCTTGAGCGTGTGCCGGTAGCGGATGACGTCGATGAACGGCACCAGGATGTGAAAGCCGGCGTCGCGGACCCCCGCGAAGCGGCCCAGCCGTTCGACGACAAACGCGCTTTGTTGCGGGACGACGACCGCGGTCTTCGCCAGAATAACCAGCGTGATGATCGCGAGCAGGACGATGACGAACAGGCCGCCTTCCATATGACTGCACTCCTTCTGGGCTTGAGACTTGGGACTTGAGGCTTGAGCCTTGAGCCTACTCAGGGACGATGGTCAGCAGCAGGCCATCGATGCCGGCCACCCGCGCGCGTTGACCGGTTGTGAGCGTAACAGTGCTGGTGTTACGAGCGCTCCACGACGCGCCGCGCACTTCGACGCGGCCGACCGAGCCGGGCGGCAGACTCTCCTGCACCACGGCGAGAACGCCGACAAACGAATCGATGTTGGGGGGCGCCGGCGCCTGGAACGTGGTCTGCAACCGCCCGCGGAAGACGAGCAGCGCGGCCACCGACAACACGGTGAAGAGCAGGCCCTGCATCCCGAGCGATTCGACGATGCCCAGTCGCGCGAGCGCGCCCACGGCCAGGGCGCCAATGCCGAAGAAGATGATGAAGAAGCCGCTGGGCGTGACCAGTTCCGCCACCACCAACATAAGTCCGCCAGCGAGCCACAGCCACCATTCCATAGTGGGGATTATATCGATAACTTGGACGGACTGGTATGATCAGTGGTTCCATGCCCCTGATTCTGGTCACAAATGACGATGGCGTGCAGTCGGAGGGGATTCATGTCCTCGCCGCGGCCATGAAACCGCTTGGCGACGTCGTGGTCGTCGGTCCGCTGCAGGAAGCGAGCGCGATCGGCCATGCCCTCACGCTGCGCCGGCCGTTGCGCATCGAAACCATCAGCGAGGGCGTCTACGCGGTCGACGGTACGCCAACCGACTGCGTGAACCTGGGCTGCGAGATCATCCTGAAACGATTGCCAGACCTCGTGGTGTCTGGCATCAACAAGGGCTGGAACCTCGGCGACGACATCACCTACTCCGGCACGGTGTCGGGCGCGCTCGAAGGCGCCTTACTGGGCGCCCCCGGCATTGCAGTGTCGCTCAGGCGCACGCCGACCTACGACTTTGGCCCTGCAGCCGCGGCCGCCGCCCTCGTCGCGAAGATGGTGTTGGCGCAGGGCATTCCGCCGCGCACGTTTCTCAACATCAACGTACCGACGGGCACGCCGAAAGGCCTGCGTGTCACGACGCAGGCCAAGCGCAATCACATCACGCAGATCGATTCCCGGACCGATCCGCGTGGCAATGCCTACTATTGGATCGACGAAGCGCTCGACGAATACCATCCCGACAGCGGCCGGACCGACTACGAGGCGGTGATGGACGGGTACACCTCGGTCACGCCGTTGCAGCCCGACATGACGGCCTACGACATGATCGAAGCGCTCGTAAGGAACCTGAAGTAGACGGGAGGACGCCACTTGTCGGGAGGGAACTTCTTGTCGGGAGGGCACGCCAAGTCGGGACGACGGTGTCATGCGGCCGCCGCGTTACTCGCGGCGGCGTTCCTGGCGTGGGCGCCAGTCCATGCGCAATCACCACGTACGCCGACCGCGCGACTGGTCGCGGCATCCCGCTTCGACCTGCCCGGCGAGATCGATTCCAGCAATCCCATGGCGTGGTCGCTCGTTGATGGCGTCAACCGGCTGTTCGTCTTGACCTCGTGGGGTGGCGCACCGGTGCGATCATCGGGCACCTCGCTCGAGACGTTGCAGCACGGTGCATCCGTCGCGTTCAGTTCGCATCCGGGTGACGGCGTCTGGATGGAAGCGATCGTGCCCGACGCATCGGGTGCCTGGTACGGCTACTACCATCACGAACGGCCGGCGGATCTGTGCGGGCGGCCCGAGCGGCAGCTGCCGCGTCTCGGCGCTATGCGTTCCAGCGATCAGGGTGCCACGTGGGAAGACATCGGCATCATCCTCGACGCGCCACCTGGTAGCGAAGCCTGCGATTCCAACAACCGGTTCGTGCTGGGCGGCGTCGGCGATGTCACGGCCGTGCTCGACGCGAATGGCCAGGACCTGTATCTCTATTTCAGCCAGTACTCGCGCGATGCCGCCGGCCAGGGCATCGCCGTCGCGCGCCTGGCGTGGGCGGATCGCGATGCGCCGGTGGGGAAGGCCACGATCTGGAACGAAGGCGCGTGGCTGCCGGCCGCGAGGACCGACGAATCCGCGCCGTTCACCTATCCGGCGGGCACACCACTGGTGAAGGCGAGTCGTCCGTTTCACGATCGCTCATCGACCAACGACGTGTTCTGGGGCGCGTCCATTCACTGGAACACGCATCTGGAGCAGTACGTGATGTTGCTCAATCGCGCGAAGGACGATCGGTTCGGCCAGGAAGGCATCTACGTCTCGTTCGCGCCGGCCGTCTCGGATCCCCGCGCGTGGTCAGCGCCAGCGAAGATCCTGAACGGCGGGCAGTGGTATCCGCAGGCGGTTGGCATTGAGCCTGGCACCGGCACCGACCGCCTGGCCGGCCGCCGCGCTCGGTTCTTCATGACGGGGAAGTCGGAGCGAATGATCGAGTTCGACCGCTAATCCTCGAGTCCCAACGCCCACCGAATTCCGCCGTTGATGTGAGCGCGAAACACCGGGTCATTCGACCAGATGTCGTCACGGTGCCCGAGCGAGGTGTAGAACGATCGCCCCTTGCCGTAACTCCGCGTCCAGGCTTGCGGATAGTCGCCGCCCTTCACCACGTCCGGCATCCCCTCGATGTTCGTCTTGGTCGTGTCGAGGCTGAGCAGCACATGCACGCGGTCGCGTGAGAACCCCATCGGGATGTGATTGCCGAACAGCACGTCGATGTTGTCCTTGGGCCGCGCCGCGTCCCACGGCGCCGTGCCGAAGTGATAGAACTCGTCGACCAGTGGCCAACTGCCGCCGAGCATCTTCGTCGCCGGGTGATTGGGATCCTCGACCTTGAGGACGCCGATGGCATTCTGGCGGATCGAGCGGCGATAGTAGCCTCCGAGCATCTCGCCGAAATTCGGGTCGTTGTAGAAGGTGAGCGCCGCGCAGTGCGCGCCGATGAAGCCCTTGCCGCCGCGCACGAAGTCGAGCAGCGCCTTCTTCTGCGCGTCCGTCATCGGCAGGTTGCCGTTGGTCATCATCATGAGCCCGTCGAAGCCGGCCAGGTACTCGGGCGTGAAGAACGCGAAGTCCAGCTTCTCGGCCTCCTGCTTGTAGCCTTCGACGGTGGTGACGTCGAAGCCGCCGGCCTTGCCGAACTCGATCACCGCCTTCTCGGCCGGGCCCAGACTCGTGTGCTTGTAGAGCCCCGCGTGAGTGAGAAACAGGAGCTTCTTCCGCGCCGTTGGTTGCTCGGCGGCCGTGCCCGGCAGTCCGGCTAGGCCGGTCAGCACAATCACGAGGAGGACGCCGGCCTTCAGGCCCAGGATGCCGCGGAGGTTCGACATGGCGAGGGGAGGATAGCTCAAACTGCGGCTTAAGGCTTGGGGCTTGAGCGACCGTGAGTTTTGGTGCCTTTGTCCGGGCAATGAAGTATGCTGTTCAGGTTCGGGGCGTAGCGAAGCTTGGTATCGCGCTCGGTTCGGGACCGAGAGGTCGCTGGTTCAAATCCAGTCGCCCCGACCACTTTTAGAAAGGCCCGGCGTATACCGGGCCTTTCGCATGTACGGCCCAGGCGCCCTCTGTCGTTGGGCAGAATCGACGGCTGCGTTCGAGAACAGCGATGTCTTCGATTGGGACGCTCGCTGGCCGACCGCGTGCTGATGGTGGCTTACACGCTGAGGAGATCAGGAAATGGCGAAACGATCCGTATCATCAGCGCGTGGCGCGCAAGCCGAAAAGAGAGAGCCGCGTACCGTGACGACACGCCGAATTGACTTCTCGGATATTCCAGAAGCATCGGCGAAGCAGCTACAGGCCATGCGACGCGTAGGCCGGCCCAATCTCGGCGACCGCGCGCGGCGGCTGATCGCCATCCGCCTGGATCCGGAAGTACTGAAGCGATTCCGAGCCGAGGCGAAGCGACGAAATATCGGGTATCAGACTCTCATTAACCGAGTGCTCGCGGACCACGTCGGCACAGACGTGGCCTGACAGCACGCGTCATGGACCGTCTAGCGTGCGCCGATCGCCACCAGATGACCGCGCGTGCGGAAGAGGAACGTGCCCTCAGAGATCGCCGGTGTCGCCATCGCCACTTCGCCCAGCGGATTGGTCGCCAGCAGCTCATACGTCATCCCGGCCTTCACCACGTAGACGTCGCCGTCCTCACTGGTGAAGTAGATCCGTCCGCCAGCAGCGACCGCCGAAGCCGAGAATCCCGTGCGGCCGTCGCCCAGCCGCGCCTGGTAGTGGCGCACACCGGTCTTCGCATCAAACGCGCTCAGCACGCCGTTGTCGCGGCACACATACAGGATGTCGCCGTAGACGATCGGCGTCTGCATGTAGCCGCCGTCGCGTTGGTAGCTCCACGCGATGTGCGCGTTCGAGGTCTCGCCTTCTTTCAGTGAGATATCGCCGATCGCCGTCGGCTTGATCGCGAAGATCGGCGCCATCTTCCCGTGCGCGTTGGTGATGAACACCAGGCCGTGCGCGACGATCGGCGTCGGCACCGGAATGTCGCCACCGCCGGCCATGCGCCACACTTCCTTGCCGGTCTCCAGGTCGTAGCCGCCAATGTGCTTCCAGCCGTTCACGATTACCTGATCGCGGCCGTTCATCGACACCACCGCGGGCGTGCTCCACGTCGGCACATCGGCACGCGCGGTCCGCCACAGCTCCTTGCCAGTGCGCACGTCGAACGCCGCCACGAACGAACCCTTCTGCACATCGGCCTGCACGATCACGCGGCCGTTGTGAATGACAGGGGAGCTGGCGAATCCCCACTGCGCGTCGGGCACCATGAAGAAGCCCGAGTCGAGCGCGCCGAAGTCCTTCTTCCAGACCGGCGTGCCCTTCACGTCGTAGGCATAGAGTCCTTCGGCGCCGAAGAACGCGATGATGTGCTTGCCGTCGGTCGCGAGCGTCGAGCTGGCGTGCGTCGACTTGGGATGGCGCTTGATGACGGGCACGCCAGTCTTCGCCGTCTGCTGCCAGCGCAGCTTGCCGGTCGCCTTGTCGAAGCACATCACCAGCCACTTGTGCGACGTGGTGTCGAGCACCGAGCCGATGTCGCCGTAGAGGCCGACCTTGAGCTGCGGGTCCGGCGTGCCGCTGACCGCGCTGGCCGTGCATACTATGTCGCCCCAGACCACCGGGCTGGAATGGCCAAGCCCCGCGACCGGGACCTTCCACTTCACCAGCTTCGCGTCGGGCACGCTCCACGTGACGGGCAGCGCCGCGCCATCATCGACGCCGGCCGCGGCAATGCCGCGAAACCCCGGCCAGTCCACGCCCGCGCGCGGTGATTGCGCCGACACAGTGCAGAGCGTGGCGGAAAGCACCAACCCGCACCGAAGCACCTGAGCGCCTAAGCACCTCAGCACTTGAGCACCTTCATTGGGGATACCAGTTTGCCAGCCTGACGTCGATGTTCCTGGGCGTCAGGGCCGCCTTCAACTCCTGCAGCCCCCGCGTGGTGGGTGCCGGTCGAGCGCCACCGGCCGGCACGGGTCGCACCCATTCCTGATCGTAGTGATACGGATAGACCACCTTCGGCGCCATCGCGCTGATGCAATCGATGGCCGCCGCCGGCTCCATGCGCGCGAGCGGCAGGTTCAGCGGGAAGAACGCAACATCCACATTCTTCACGGCCTTCACCTCGGGCACGCACTCGGTGACGCCGACGACATAGATGCGCTTGCCACCGACCGTGATCAGATAGCCGTTGGCTTCGCCCTTCGGGTGATAGGGATCGCCGGGCTTGATGTCGTAGGCGCCAATCGCTTCCACGCGGACGCCAGCGAACTGCTTCGACTCGCCGTTGTTCATGATGATGCCGTCGGGCACCTGCTTCTGGCCATTGGCAGCGATGACGACCGGCGCACCCGGCTTCCGCAGCCGTGCGATGGCCTTCACATCCAGGTGATGCCCCACATCGTCCGTGATCAGGATCAGATCCGCGGGCTTGGCCTGCGACAGATCCGCCACGCTCCAAGGGTCCACCTGGATGACCGTGCCGGCATGCTCGATCTGGATGCTGGAGTGGACGAACGTGGTGATATCCACGTCGCCGAACTTGTCAGCGGCGAAGAGAGGAGCCGTCACGAGCATCGCGAATATTGCCCGCTTCATGGCAGTCGATACGCAATCAGCTCGCCCGGGCGGATCGAACTGCTGGCGGCAACGATGATGTATTGCTGGCCGCCATGCATGTAGGTCATGGGGTTGCCGGTTTGCGCGCCTGACATCCGCACCGCGCCAACCTCGGCGCCGGTCTTCTTGTCGTACGCCCGCAGCATGGCGCCGCGCTGGCCATCCGGCATCGCCACGGTGCCGCCTTCGCCCGAGATCAACAGGGTCTTCGTGACCAGCGTGCCAACGCCGCCGGAACTGCCGCCCGCGCCGCCGGGTCGCCCGGTCCGCGGAATCGTCAGGCCTTTCAGCGCCGGGTGGTTCTTGATCGCATCCGGCGTTTCGCCATGCGCGATCTGCCAGGCGATCTCGCCCTTGTTCAAGTCGATCGCGGTGATCCGGCCCCAGGGTGGTTTCACGATGGGAATGCCGTTGACCGACAATCCGCCGCCGCCGGCCTCGGACGCGCCGCCGGCGCTGATGTAGGCCATGTCGGATCGTTTCGGGTCGTTGACCAGCGACAACACGCGGACCAGCGTGTGGGAGTAGATATAGAGCATCCCGGTCTCGGGATCGAACGACCCGCCAGGCCAATTGGCACCGTTCGGGATGAAGAGCAAGCCCTCCTTGCCATTCTCGCCGCGCACGATCGGCGGCGTGAACAGCGGGCCGATCTTGTACTTCGACACCAGCGCCATCGCCTCGGCCTTGATCTCGGGTGTGAAGTCGACGACGTAGTCTTCGAGGAAGCCCTGGCGTTCGAACGCGGGCGGCTTGGTGGGGAAGGGCTGCGTCGGCGAATACCACTCGCGTGGCACCGTCCCCTTCTCGACCGGCCGTTCCTCGATCGGCCACACCGGCTCGCCGGTCTTGCGATCGAACACATAGACGAAGCCTTGCTTGGTGGGCTGCGCAATCGCCGCGATCTTGCGGCCGCCCACCGTGATGTCCACAAGGATGGGCGCGCACGGGATGTCGTAGTCCCAGATGGGATGGTGTACGAGCTGGTAGTGCCAGATGCGCTTGCCGGTTTGCAGATCAACCGCGAGCAGGCTCTCGCCAAACAGGTTGTTGCCGGGCCGATGGCCGCCGAAGTAGTCGCCGGTTGGAGTCTCGACCGGCAGGTAGGCGATGCCGAGTTGCTCGTCGACCGTCATCTGGGTCCAGACACCGGTGTTGCCGGTGTACTCCCATGACCCTTCGCCCCAGGTGTCGTTGCCGAACTCGCCGGGCAACGGAATGGTGTGGAAGATCCACAATCGCTTGCCGGTGCGCGCATCGTAGGCGCGGATGTAGCCCTTGGCGTTCTTCCGACTGCGTGGTGCCGTGCCGGCCCGATGGGCCGCACCGATCAGCACCACGTTCTTCGCGACGACCGGCGCGCCGTTCCATGCAATCTCGCCATCAACGGGATCGAGATCCTGGTCGGCATCCTTCTTGAGATCGACGACGCCGTTGACGCCGAAGTCCTTGAGCGGGTGGCCGGTCTTCGCGTCGAGGCCGACGAGCTGATAGCCGATGGTGACGTAGAAGACGCGCTCGTCGCCCTTGCCATCGCTCCAGTAACCGACGCCGCGTCCCGACAACCGCCGCGACGACAACTGCGCGCGACGGCCTTCTTCGAGCCGGTGCATCCACAGCATCTCGCCGGTGGCGGCATCGAGCGCCACG
>JBCKZH010000039.1:0-28508 GCA_038919385.1 Vicinamibacterales bacterium
AATTCCGCGGCCGACATCGCCACGGAGCTCGCCCGCGCTGGCACCGACGTGACGCTGGCGGTGCGGAGCGGGGCCACGATGCTGCCGCGCGAAATTGCCGGGATCCCGATTCAGTACTTCGGATTGGCGCTGGCCTCGCTGCCGCCACCGATCCAGCAATTGGCCATGACGACATTCCAGTGGGCGGCGCGCATCTCCGGCGGCGCGGGGCCCCTACCTTCAGCGCGGCCGGGGCAGTGCCCGCGCATGCCAGTGCTGGGTACGCCGCTTTCCCATGCGCTTCGCACGCAAGCAATCCGGCTGCGGGGCCGCGTCGCGGCACTCACCGCGACGGGGGCACGGTTTGATGATGACGGCGTACTGCCGATCGACACCGTGATTCTCGCCACGGGCTATCGTGCCGCGGTCAGCTTGCTCGGCGACCTGGTCCGGCGAGACGAGTGCGGGTTCCCCGAACGCCGCGAGCGCGTCGTGAGCACGAACCAGCCGGACCTCTACTTCGTCGGGCACCGTTACGACTTGCGCGGCGCCCTCTACAACATCGGCCGCGATGCGGCGCTGACCGCCGCGCTGATCAAATCAACCCTGAATGATGGGCGCCGAACACCCACTGAAACACGGCCACCAGACTATGGAAAATGATCGGAATCGTTCCGCCGGTCCAGCGTTGATCCGGCCGCCGCGCCATCCACACGACGTAGCGCACGACCATGGCGCCGAAATAGGCGTAGCTCCACCAGAGGACGACCGGACCCAGTCGTGGGTGCGGTGCCATCCAGAAACCGGCGCCGCGAGTGAAGTCGATGGAGATCCACACCATCAGCGCCAGCACCACGGCCTGAGTCGCGACCAGGGCGGGATATGGCACCAGGCCGGACTGCCATTGCTCCATCGGCGGCAGGAACTTCGGCGCAAAAAAATAGACGATGAGCTGGCCGATCACACGGCCGAACAGCAGGATCGTGAGCAGCCAGAGAATCGGTCCGTAGGTCATTTGCGTTCACGCTCGCGCCAGCGGACGGCGCACCTGGTGGTCAACGACGTGCACTCACAGCTCAACGCCACGCGCCTCCACGCAATCAAGGAGCCGCGCGCCCTCCACGAACTGCGAGCGGCCGTGCTCGGCGCCCGCGCCGCCGGCCGGGCGATCTCCATCGCGGGCGGCCGCCATTCGATGGGCGGCCAGCAGTTCGGCACCGGGACCGTGCTTCTCGACACACGCCGGCTCGATCGCGTCATCGCGTTCGACGACGAGCGGGGGCACATCACGGTCGAAGGCGGCATCCAGTGGCCGGCGCTGCTCGAGTTCCTCGAGTCCGCGCAGCGGGGCCGGCCGCACCGCTGGGGAATCTATCAGAAGCAGACGGGGGCGGATCAACTGACCATCGCGGGCGCGCTTTCGTGTAACGCGCACGGGCGCGGCCTGACGCTGCCGCCAATCGTCGGCCAAGTCGAGTCGTTCGAACTGATGACCGGCACGGGCGAGATGCTGACCTGCTCGCGCGACCGCCATGCGGAGCTGTTCGCCCTCGCCATTGGCGGCTACGGTCTCGTCGGGATCATCACGCAGGTCACGCTGCGCCTGCGGCGCGGGCTGAAGCTGCGGCGCGTCGTGACCATGGTCGAGACGAACGACCTCATGACGGTCCTCACGGACCGCATTCGCAGCGGATTTCTGTACGGGGATTTCCAGTTCGCGATCGACGACCGCGACGACAGCTTTCTGCGGCGGGGTGTGTGTTCCTGCTACGAGCCGGTCGCGCCCGACACGCCGCTGACCGCGCATCCGATCAGCTTCTCGCCGGCCGAGTGGGCCAGTCTGATCGTCGATGCCCACCGCGACAAGCGCCAGGCATTCGAACGGTTCGCGGCGCGCTATCTCTCCACGAGCGGACAGATCTACTCGTCCGACGCGCAGTTGAGCGCCGCGTACATGGACGACTATCACACCGGCGTCGATCGCGCACTCGGCTGCCAGGTCAAGGGCTCGGAGATGATCTCCGAACTGTACGTACCTCGCCATCGCTTCGAGGCGTTCATGGCGGACGCGTGCGAGACCCTGAAGCGGCGGCGCGCCAACGTCATCTATGGCACGGTGCGCCTGATCGAGCGGGACGTCGAGACGTTTCTGGCGTGGGCGCGCGAGCCGTGGGCATGCATCGTGTTCAATCTGCACGTCGATCACACGCCGGACGGCGTAAGGGCCGCGGCTGGCACCTTCCGGGCGCTGATCGATGCCGCCCTTGCTCACGGCGGGAGTTACTACCTGGCCTATCACCGCTGGGCGAGCCGCGGTCAAGTCGAACGCGCCCATCCGCGGATGCCGGCCTTCTTGAAGGCGAAGCTCCGCTACGATCCTGACGAGCGGTTCCAGAGCGACTGGTATCGCTGCCAACGCGACCTGTTGCTCCCTAGTCTCCCGGCGTGATGACTTTCAACGCGGCCGCTGTGGCGCCAGCCACCGCCTTGAGTGGAATGGACTGGTCGAACGTCGCCAGACAGCCTTTCATTTTCACGGCCAGTGCCAGCAGATAGATGTCGGTCACCTGTCGATGGCCGGTAGTCATGTGCCACGCGAACACAGCTTCGTCCGACAGGGACACGGCATCGGGCCAGAAGGTGTGATGACCACTTGCGCGGAACTTGCGGAGGCGAGCCGCGGCGGTATCGACACGCATGCGCTCCAACCCATAGGCCGGGTTGGACATCACGCGCACGGCGCCGTTCTCAGTCAGCGGACACGTGGCCCAACCCAGGGGGCGCTGCTCAGCAAACCAGTCGTGGGCGATGTCGTGGTGCACATGGTCGGGATCGAACAGCGCCACCAGCACGTTAACGTCGAGGAGCGCGACGCGGCCCACCCTTCACTCCCCACTCACGCGTCGTCGCGCAGGTCGTTGACGAGCTTCATGGTGGGCCGGGGAGCCCCGGTGGCCCGGCGCGACAGCAGCGGCACGCCGTTGCGCGTACGGTTGGTCGACGCCGGTGCCTCGAGACCCTTGCGCGCCAGCTCGCTCAGCACCTGGCCCGTGGTCCGTCCGCGCAGTTCGGCCAGCTCTTTCGCGGCCTGCAAGACGTCGGTATCGATGTCCAAGGTGGTTCTCATCTCTTCTGCCCTGACCTAACCTGACCCAAACACATCATCACGCATCACGCATCAGATGTCAATGAGGACGAACTCGCACTGCAGGCGGGTCTGAAGACCCGCCTTGCGGACCCCGGATCCCGGACCCCGGATCCCGGATCCCGGCCCTTACCGGAACTGCTGTTGCAGCTTCTGCAGCGCGTCGTTGCCCGGGCAGAGCTGGGCGTGCGGCAGGTTGTAGAGGGCTCCCGGAATTGTGTCGTTCTGGTCGTGCACGTCCTTCGAGTCCGGCGAGAGGTAGAGCAGCCCGGTGACCACCTCGCCCTTGCGCTGGTGCTGTAAGCGTCCGCTCTTCCCATGTTTCCCTGGTGCCGCCGCGTGAGCGATCCTCCGCGTGTCCTGATGCGGGCAGGCAGGGAGGCGCGGATGTCGAGCAAGGCGAATGTGCGGCGGGTGGCAGGCAGTGCGTACTGGCGGGAAGCTGACGCGCGGGTCATCGTCGAGGCGTGGCATCAGGGCGGCGAGACGCTGGCTGGGTTCGCGCAGCGTCATGGCGTGGACGCCCGGCGGCTGGCCCGGTGGTCGGCGCGACTGAGGCGGACGGCGCCGGCCGCCGTTCGCTTTCATCCGGTGCGGCTGGCCGCCGAGGGCGTGGAGAGCCGCCACGCCGGCCTGATCGAGATCGAGCTCGGCGGTGGCCGGCGTGTTCGGCTCCATCCGGGCTTCGAGACCGACGACCTGCGCCGCGTCCTGGCGGTGATCGAGGAGGCGGCGCGGTGCTGACGCTGCCCGCGTCGGTGCGCATCTACATCGCGGCGGAGGCCGTGGATCTTCGCCGCGGCTTCGACGGTCTGGCCGCCGCCACGCGCAGCCTCATCCGTGAGGATCCCCTGAGCGGCCATCTCTTCGTCTTCCTCAACCGTCGCAAGAACAGGATCAAGCTCCTGGTCTGGGACCGGACGGGCTACCTGCTGCTCTACAAGCGGCTCGAGCGCGGGACCTTCCACCTGGCCACCGAGCCTCTGGCGGGCCAGCGTCACGTGGAGGTGGACGCCGGCGAGCTGGGGCTGATCATGGAGGGACTCGACCTGCGGGGCGCGACGAGACGGACGCGCTGGCGCCGCCTGCCGCATGAGCGGGCGACCGCCGGAGCCGCGCAGGCCTGACGCGAGGTCGCCGCGATCTTTCTTGCACGTCAGCCCTTGACTTCCGCGTCGTGCGTCGTGTAACCTAGTCGTCATATGAGGACTAAGTCACGAGCCGCTCTCCTGACACGCATCCCCAGGCTCGCCGAGCGGGCCATGCAGGGCTCGCTCGGGGAGGTCTTCGTGCCGTGCGGCACGAAGACGTGCGGGTGCCAGACCGACCCGGCCCGCCGCCACGGCCCGCACCTCTACCTGAAGTTTCGCAACCGCGAGGGCCAGCAGACCTCGCTGTACGTGCCGAGGTCCCACGAGCAGGAGATCCACAAGGCCGCCCAGGCGTGGAGCGCGCTCTGGGAGACGATCGTCGCGTTGAGCGACCTCAACCGCGAGGAGCTGCGCGAGCGGCTGCGCCGGAGGAAAGATGAGCCGCGCTGACGCTGCTCCCGCCGCGGTCCCGGGCGGCTCGACCCGTCCGGGCGGCGAGGCGCTCCGGCAGGTGCGGGAGTCGGCGCGCGCGTTGCTCGAGCAGGGCAAGGCCGACGAGGCATGGGAGTTGTTCCTCGCAGCGCTCGAGGCGGTGCTGATCAAGAACCGGGAGCTGGAGCTCCTGGTGGCCAAGCTCCGCCGACAGTGGCTCGGCACGACGTCCGAGCGGCTCGACCCTGGCCAGCTCGCGCTGCTGTTCGACGCCATGCTCGAGCAGGCCGCGCCGCCCGCGCCGGTCGATCCCGAAGTCGAGGCCCGCGAGGATGCCCAGCTCGCAGCCGAGATCGAGCGCGCGGAAGAGGCAGCGCCCGAGTCGCAAGGCAGGCGGCGGAAGAAGGGGCCCGGCTGGACGACGAGCGGGGTCGAGCGGCGCGTGCATCGCGTGCCGTTGGCTGAGTCGGAGCGCTCGTGCAAGGGCTGCGGTCGTCTGATGAAGCCGATCGGCGAGGACGTCACGCGACGGCTCGAGTACGTGCCCGCGCACTTCGTCGAGCACGAGCATCACTTGGAAAAGCACGCATGCGGGTCGTGCAAGGAGGGCGTGACGACGGCGGCAGGCCCCGCGCAGGTGCTCGATCGCCGCGCGGCCGGCGCGTCGCTCCTGGCGCACGTGGTCGTGAGCAAGCACGCGGACCACGTCCCGCTGCACCGCCTCAGCCGCATCTACGCTCGCAGCGGCGCAGAGATCCCGGTCTCGACGCTCTGCGACTGGACGGCTGGCGTCGGCGAGCTCGTCGCACCGCTGGTGGACAAGCTGAAGGACCGAGTGCTCGCGGCGTACATCGTGCGCACGGATGCCACGGGCCTGAAGGTGCTCGACCCGCAGAGCCCCGACAACATCGAGCGCGGCACGATCTCTGCCTACGTCGGGGACGACAAGGACGTGCTGTTCCGGTACACGAAAACCGGCGAGGGAGCGACGGGGCCGTGGAAGGTGCTCGCGGGTCGCACGGGCTACATCCAGTGCGATGCCGCGACCGTCTTCGACCGGCTCTTCGACGGGCAGGCCGCATCGGCCGTCGAGTTGGGTTGCTGGTCCCACGGACGCAGGCGCCTCGTGGCGCTGCAGGACACGGACTGCCGCGTCGCCTACCCGCTCAAGCTCATCGCCCGGCTCTACCGCATCGAGCACCTGGCTGATGCGCGGCAACTGACACCGGACGCGCGCGCCGATCTCCGCAAGGAGCGCTCGGCGCCGGTACTCGAGAAGTTGAAGCGGTGGCTCCTCCCGACACGCGCGAGCGAGCCGCCGAGCGCGGACCTGACGAAGGCTGTGGGCTACATCCTCAATCAGTGGCAGGCGCTCAACCGCTTTGTCGAGGACGGGCGGGTGAACCTCGACAACAACATCTGCGAACAGCAGCTGCGCGACATCGCGATCGGACGGAAGAACTACCTCTTCGCCGGCTCGCACGACGCTGCGCACCGCGCTGCGGCGCTGTATAGCCTGACGCGCACCTGCGCGCAGCATCGCGTGCCGCCACTGCCGTACTTCACGGACATCCTCGGCAAGCTCGGCAGTGGCTGGCCCACCGAGTGCCTCGATGAACTCCTGCCGCATCGGTGGCAGGCGCCGCGAGCGGCGTCGGAGATCCCGCGAGGTCCGTGACGCTCGCGCAGTTCGTGCTCCTCCTGACGGCCTCTCCCTCCCGAACCGTCCGCCCCGCCGACATCCCCCGCCTCACGCCACCCGGCCCTTCCTCAGGGCCGGGCACGCCCGCCTGCCGCCGGGCGCTCCAACCGTCTCCCAGAAGCCACTGCCCGAACGCAGCGTGCTGCGCTGCGCGCCGCCGCGCCTCGGCCGCCCACGCCATGGGAAGGCCGGACGCTTACCTGGTGCTCGCGAATATGCGCGTAGGCGCTGTCGCGGTCGGTTGGGTCGTAATCCTTGGCCAGCTTGCGGAACTTCACCGTAGCTCTTGGTCGATCCGTCGTGATCGTTGAAGGTCACGCACGGCGAGATGATGTCGATGAACGCGAGCTGCGCGCCGTCGATCGCCTGCCGCGAGTCGGGATGCCCGTACCCTCGCCGCGGCCGCCATGTGGCCCTTGGCTGGCGGCGTCCTTCACCGGCTTGCTTTGTCCAGTGCCGCGGCCTATTCTCAAGGGACTGTGAGCAAGGCCTTCGTCAACGCCGAGGAGACCATCACCCGGGTCGTTGGTAAGCGCACCCAGGCGCCTGATGCGCTCTCGACGACCACCAGCCGCAAGGCGGATTCTGTGGCGTGGCAGCGATCATTCGGCGGTGTGCGGGTCCCGCGCGGTGTGTATCGCTTCAAGACCCACGAGGAAGCGGAGCGGTGGCTATGGCGGATGATCACCCGTCCGACGAGCTAACCTCGCGCGAGCCCACGGTCGAGGATTTGCGCGAACTCTGTCGCGCCTTGAATGACCGCGGTGCCAAGTATGTCGTCGTCGGAGGCTTCGCCATCCGCGCCGCCGGCTACATCCGCTCCACCATGGATGTCGACGTCGTCGTCGCCGCCGACCATGAGAACCAGGCGCGCGTCTTTGCCGCTCTGGCCACCCTGCCAGACCACGCGGCGAGCGAACTTCAGCCAGGTGAACTGCAGCAATACGATGTCATCCGGGTCGCCGACGAGATCCTGGTGGATGTCATGCGCTCGGCCGGTGGCATCGACTACGCCGAAGCGGCCACCGACGTGGTCATTCATCAGGTCGATGGCGTATCGATTCCGTTCGCCTCGCCCCGACTGCTCTGGCGCATGAAGGTCATCACGCACCGCGAGAAAGACGCATCTGACTTGGTGTTCCTGCGCCATTGGTTCAGTCAACACGGTGAGGAGCCGCCAGCATGATTGGCGTCAGTTGCGGACGCGCGGTGTCCACCTCTTCTTGCGAGTGGCGGCAGACACCGCGCACTTCGCGCCACCGATGGCTCCGCAGTCTGACCAATGTCAGGCAGCTGGGTTGACCAGCGCCTGGCGGTCGTGATTCGGCGCGATCCGGGCTTCGACAGAGCGAATCAGGTCGCTCAGTTGCCCTGGAGTATCGGGAGTGTTGGTCATGGTGTTGGATGGAGACGATAGACCGTATTTAGACCGTATTAGCGGCCTCTCCCCTTAACGTAAGGCCCGTTCTCAGACTCAGAAAAGAGTATTGGGTTGAGGCGTACCTGTAGTCGATGTTCGGTACGCCCGATCCGCCAGAGGTTCGGTGGAGTGGTGTCCATACAATCAATCGGCAACCAACCGGCGTCGAGGGCGGACCACACGAGTGCAAAGACACGGAAGGTTTCGAAGTGGTCGCGTCGCGTGGCGGAAGAAGAAGGGCGGCGGCTGGCCAAGTAGTGGCCGCGACAGGCATTCGTCTGTCGGTGCTGCGCGAAGGGATGACGTATTCGTTGAAGTGAGGCGGGTCTGAAACCGCCTTGCGCCGCCGGATCCCGGATCCCGGACCCCGGATCCCGGCCCTTACCGGAACTGCTGTTGCAGCTTCTGCAGCGCGTCGTTGCCCGGGCAGAGCTGGGCGTGCGGCAGGTTGTAGAGCGAACCGGGCACGGTGTCGTTCTGGTCGTGCACGTCCTTTGAGTCCGGCGAGATGTAGAGCAGCCCGGTGACCACCTCGCCCTTGCGCTGGTGCTCGCGAATATGCGCGTAGGCGCTGTCGCGGTCGGTTGGGTCGTAATCCTTGGCCAGCTTGCGGAACTTCACCCAGCTGCCGTCGTGCAGCATCACGTTCTTGACGCTGCCGGCTTCGTACTCGGTGGTGATCTCGTCGGCGGGCGGTACGAAGTCGGCCTGCACGACTTCCACTTTGTGCTCGCGCGTGTAGGCGTAGCTCTTGGTTGAGCCGTCGTGATCGTTGAACGTCACGCACGGCGAGATGATGTCGACAAACGCGAAGCCGCGGTGCGCCAGGCCGGCCTTGATGATCGGCACCAGCTGCGCCTTGTCGCCCGAGAAACTGCGCGCCACGAACGTCGCGCCCAGGGTCAACGCGAGCAGCGCGCCGTCGATCGCCTGCATCGTGTTGGCCTCACCCTTCTTCGCTGTCGACCCAGGGTCCGCCGACGCCGAGAACTGGCCCTTGGTGAGGCCATAGACGCCGTTGTTCTCCAGCATGTAGAGCATGTTCACGTTGCGGCGGATGGCGTGGCACAACTGACCGAGTCCGATCGACAGCGAGTCGCCGTCGCCCGAGACGCCGATCATGATCAAATCGCTGTTCGCGGCATTGGCGCCGGTCGCCACCGCCGGCATGCGCCCGTGGACGCTGTTGAAGCCGTGGGCCTCGCGCAGAAAGTAGGCCGGCGTCTTCGACGAGCAGCCGATGCCCGAGAGCTTGGCCACCTTGTGCGGCGCAATGCTCATCTCCCAGAACGCCTGGATGATGGCGGCGGTGATCGAATCGTGCCCACAGCCCGCGCACAACGTGGTGATCGCGCCCTCGTAGTCGCGGCGGGTCAGCCCGAGGTCGTTCTTCTTGAGCGAGGGATGGTGGACTTTCGGTTTCGCGATGTAACTCATGCCGCCTTCTCCAACTTCGCTTTCACTCCGCTAATCACATGATGCGCGCTCATCGGGAAGCCGGCGTAGTACCGCACCGACTCCAGTTTCTCGACATGCACGCCGGTCTCGAGCATCAGCAAACTGCGCAACTGCGCGTCGCGGTTCTGCTCGACGATGAAGTTGACCTCGTGCTGGTCGAGGAACTGCCGCACCTCATCGCCGAAGGGGAAGCCGCGCACGCGCATGTAGTTCAGCTTGATCCCTTCCTTGGCGAGCAGGTCCATGGCCTCGATGCACGCGGCGTGGCAGCCGCCCACCGTGACGAGGCCCATGGTGGCGCCCGGCGTCGGCGTCATGAACGGCTGCGGCACCGCCTTGGTCGCGCCCTGCACCTTGCGGGCAATGCGATCGAGCACTTCTTGATACTCGTCGGCGTCCTCGGTATAGGCGCCGAACTTGTTGTGACCCGAGCCGCGCGTGAAGTACGCGCCCTTGGGATGCACACCCGGCAGCGAGCGCTGCGGAATGCCGTCGCCGTCCACGTCCATGTAGCGATAGAAGTTCTTGGCCTGCTCGAGGTCCTCGGCCGACAACACCTTGCCGCGGTCCGGTTGGTAGTTGTCGTCCCACTCGAGCTTCGGCACCATCCAGTCGTTCATGCCGATGTCGAGATCGCTCACGAGAAACACCGGCGTCTGGAAGCGCTCGGCGAGGTCGAACGCTTTCGCCGACATCTCGAACGCTTCGCGAGGATCCGACGGATACAGGCAGATATGACGGGTATCGCCGTGTGACGCGTAGGCGCACAGCATCAGGTCGCCCTGCTGCGTGCGGGTGGGCATCCCGGTCGACGGCCCCGTGCGTTGCACGTCGACGATCACCGCCGGGACCTCCGCATAGTAGGCCAGGCCGATGAACTCGTTCATCAGCGAGATGCCGGGGCCCGAGGTCGGCGTGAACGCGCGGGCGCCCGCCCACGAGGCGCCCACCACCATGCCGAGCGCGGCCAGCTCGTCCTCGGCCTGCAGGATCGCGAACTTCTTCTTCTTGGTCTCGGGATCCCGGCGGTACTTCATGCAGAAGCTCTTGAAGGCTTCCATCACCGACGTCGCCGGGGTGATCGGATACCACGCGCCGACAGTGGCGCCGGCGTAGACAGCGCCCAGCGCCGCGGCGGTGTTGCCGTCGATCAGGATGCTGTCCTTGGTCGCATCCATCTTCTCCAGATGGATCGGCAGCGGGCACGGGAAGTTCGCCTTAACGTAGTCGTAGCCAAGCGCGATGGCCGTCTCGTTGGAATCGAGCAACCCCTTCTTGGCGGCGTACTTCTCCTTGGTGAGCGCGGCGAGGACCTCGGTATTCATGCCGATCAGCGCGGCCAGCGCGCCGGCATAGGCGATGTTCTTCATCAGGATGCGCTCGCGCACACCCTTGAAGGTGGCGTTGCACATCTCGGCCAGCGGCACGCCCAGGTAGGTGACATCGGAGCGCTTCAGTTTCTCGTCGAGCGGCCACGACGAGTCGAACATCAGGTAGCCGCCGGAGCGGACCTCGGCCACGTCCTTCGCGTAGGTCGCGGCGTTCAGCGCCAACATCAGATCGAAATGCGGCGTCCGCGCGGTGTAACCGTCCTTATTGACCCGGATCTCGTACCACGTCGGCAAGCCCTGGATATTCGAGGGAAAGACGTTCTTCCCCGTCACCGGCACGCCCATGCGGAAGATGGCCTGCATGATCAGGCCGTTGGCGCTCGCCGACCCGGTCCCATTGGCGGTGGCGATCTTGAAAGCGAAGTCGTTCACGCGGTTCATAGTGTTTTGCCAGGAGGGCGGAACTTCAGTTCCGCCGCTTATCGTCGGACGGCCTCCAGCGGGATGAACGTCATCCCCGCCACCGGCAGTTGGAGAATGAATTTGCGCATATCCCACGCGTAGGTGGGGCAGCGCTCGGCGCACAGACCGCAGTGCAGGCACAGGTTTTCGTCCTTCACCATCAACCGCCCGGTCTGCTTGAGCGGACTCGAGTGAAACAGCGCCTGCTCGAGATTCTCGGCCGGCGCCATCAAACCCACGCGCAGGTCGACCTCGGTTTCGGCGGCCGGGGCAATCGTGAGGCAGTCCACCGGGCAGATGTCGATGCAGGCGTCACACTCGATGCACAGCGAATCGGTGAAGTGGGTCTCGATGTCGCAGTTCAGGCACCGCTCCACTTCCGCGCGCGTCTGCTCTTCCGTGAAGCCCTCTTCCACTTCCATCGTCATGTTCGAGAAGCGCAGCGGCAACTCGACATGCTTCATCTTCTGCCGCTGGACCGGGTCGTAGTTGTTGCTGTACGACCACTCGTGCAGGCCCATCTTGGTGCTGGTCAGCGTGATGCCGTGCGGCGGACGCTCGGTGACCGGCAGATCCTGGCAGTATTGATG
Source organism: Vicinamibacterales bacterium (assembly GCA_038919385.1). Lineage (GTDB taxonomy): Bacteria > Acidobacteriota > Vicinamibacteria > Vicinamibacterales > UBA2999 > 12-FULL-67-14b. Next base: position 11,611 of record JBCKZH010000039.1, read on the forward strand.
AATCGAGATCGCCGCCTGGTGCCCGTGCTCGACCGCCCAGATGATGTTGGCCGGACCGAATGCCGCGTCGCCGCCGAAGAAGACGCCTGGGCGCGTCGACATGAACGTAGTCTTGTCGACGACGGGCATATCCCACTTCTGGTCGAACTCCAGGCCCATGTCGCGCTCGATCCACGGGAAGGAGTTCTCCTGCCCGATCGCAAGCACGACCGCCTCGCACGGTAGCGTGATGCGGCCGGCCGGCTCCTGAATGAGCTTGCCATTCACTTCCTGCGAGGTGAACTGCTCGAACTCCATGCCGGTGAGCTTGCCGTTCTCGATGATGAAGCGCACCGGCGACAGGTTCTCGAGAAGGTCAACCTGCTCTTCTTCCGCGTCTTCGAGCTCCCACGGCGAGGCCTTGAAGTACTTGCGCGTCTTGCGCGAGATCACCTTCACGTCGGTGGCGCCCAGGCGCTTGGCCGAGCGGCAGCAGTCCATCGCCGTGTTGCCCACGCCGATGATCAGAACGCGCTTGCCCACTTCTTTGACATGACCGAAGTGGATCGACTCGAGCCATTCGATGCCGATGAAGATCCGATCGCTGTCGTTGCGGCCCGGCAGGTCCAATTCCTTGCCCTTCGGCGCGCCGCTGCCCACGAACACCGCGTCAAACTCCTTCGCGTCGAGCAGCGACTTCAGACTCGTGACCGGCGAGCCGTACTTCATGGTGACGCCCATGTTCACGATGTAGCCGATTTCTTCGTCGAGCACGTGTTCGGGGAGGCGGAAGGCGGGAATATTGATGCGCATCAGGCCGCCTGGACGCGGCCCCTTTTCGAAGATGGTGCACTGGTAGCCCAGCGGCATCAGGTCGTTCGCCACGGTGAGGGCAGACGGACCGGCGCCGATCAGGGCCACCTTCTTTCCATTCTTGGTGGTGGGAGCTTTTGGAATGCGGTCGGTGATGTCGTCCTTGTGATCCGCCGCGACACGTTTGAGGCGACAGATGGCGACGGGCTTGCCGTCGATGCGGCTCCGCCGGCACGCCGGCTCGCACGGGCGGTCGCACGTGCGGCCCAGGATGCCCGGGAACACGTTCGACTCGCGATTCAGGATGTAGGCATCGTCGAACCGCCCGTTGGCGATCATCCGGATGTATTCGGGGACGTTGGTGTGCGCGGGGCACGCCCACTGGCAGTCGACGACCTTATGGTAGTAATTCGGGTCCGAGGTATCGGTCCGCTGCATAGTCCCGCGATTATATAGGTGCTCAGGTGCTCAGGTGCTCAGGTGCTGAAGTGCTGAAGTGCTACGGTGCGGGGTCTGGCGCCATGGCGGCCGGCGCCGGCGTGGCCGCCGCGCTGAGATGGTTGCGGCCGGTCTCGGTGACGAAGCCCTTCTCGAACCGCTCCTTCGTGTTGCGATCCAGGATGGTGGCCACCGCGTAGAAGTCGGCCTGCAGCCGCTCGCGCGTGAGGTCCAGGACGAAGTAGCCACGGTAGCGGCCATCGACGTAATGCAGGTGCGGCCGCGCCCCGCGCATGGCCGCCAGCTGCTGCTCTCCGTCGGGCCCGGCGCCAACATTGCTGGGCGAGCTCACCGAGGTGCCCGCGAGCTCCACGCCGAGCGATCCCTTGCCGGAGGCCTTGTCGTAACCGCCGAAGGGGTCGCGCGGCAGGTCGTAGGCCCACGAGCTGTGAACATCGCCCGTCAAGACCGCGAGATTGCTGACCTTGGCCCGCTCGACCATGTCGAACAGGCGCGAGCGCGAGGCGCGATAGCCATCCCACGAATCGGGGTTTCCGGCTGGCGCGCCGGTCGGGGTTTGAGGCGCCACCATCACCTGCTGGCCAAGCAGGTTCCAGGTTGCCGCGTTGCGCACCGACGTCACGAACTGCTCGGCCAGCCAACCTTCCTGCTCGGCGCCCAGGAGCTGGCGTCCAGGCAGGTCGATGCGAGCGGTGTCGTCGCGAAGCGCCTGCTCGTCGCGGCCCACGAGCCGCGTATCGAGCATGACCAGCGTCGCCAGGTCACCGAAACGGAACGCGCGATAGATACGTGCCTGCTTCGTCTGCGCATCCTCGCGAATGGGCATCCATTCGTAGTACGCCTGCATCGCGGCCGCGCGGCGGGCGTTCCAGTCGCCCTCGCCCGTGTCGGTATTGTGATTCTGGGCGCCGCCGCTCCAGGCATTGTTCGTGAACTCGTGATCGTCCCAGGTGACGATGAACGGATGCTGGCGATGGATTTCCTGTGAATCGGGATCGGCCTTGTACTGCGCGTGGCGTTCCCGATAGTCCAGCAGCGCCACCATCTCCCGGTTCGGCGCCGGAATGCGCCCGAGCCTGGTGCCGTCACCATACTGTTCATTGGCGTACTCATAGATGTAGTCGCCCAGATGCAGGACGGCATCAATGTCGGCGCGCTTCGCAAGGCAGGCATAGGCGTTGAAGTAGCCCTGCGGCAGGTTCGAGCACGACACCACACCCAGGCGAATGCGGCTGACGCCCGCGCGCGGCAAGGTGCGCGTGCGGCCAATCGCGGAACGCTCGCCGAGCGATTCAAAGCGGTAGTAGTACGCGGTGCCGGGCTCGAGGCCGGGCACGTCCACCTTCACCGTGAAATCGCGCGACGCCCCGGTCTGCGTTTCGCCGCGGCCCACCACTTGCGCGAACTTTGGGTCGCGCGCAATCTGCCAGGACACGGTCTGCGCAGCGGTCGGCCAGTGGGTCGCCGCTGGCAACGCCGTGCCGGAACACCGTGTTGGCGCCTTGCGCGTAGAGCTCGGTAGAGCGAATCAGCGGTAACGATCCGAGAGCGACCGTACTGGTGGCAAGAAAGTCACGGCGGGATATGCGTCGCATGGCCGAAGTCTAGCTGAAATGCGATCGAGCTTCGAACGCGCTGACACGCATTTTGAAGAATCTGTCTCTGTGTTCTCTGTGTTCTCCGTGGCCAACGTCCGTTACAGCAGCGTGCGCTGTCCTCGTTCCAATTCCAACAGGGCGCGCTTCGTCGGAATGCCGCCGCCAAACCCGGTCAGCGACCCGTTCGAGCCAATCACGCGGTGGCACGGGACGATGATGGCGATGGGGTTGGCGCCGTTGGCCATGCCGACCGCGCGGACCGCTTTCGGATTCTTGATGCGGTTGGCGAGTTCCAGGTAGCTGATCGTCTCGCCGTAGGGGATCCGGCACAGCTCGTGCCACACCTGGTTCTGGAACGGCGTGCCATCGAACGCCAGTGGCGTCGTGAACCGCTTCAGGCGGCCGGCGAAGTACTGGTCGAGCTCCTTGCGCACATTTGTCAGAACGCCGGTCGTGTCGGCCAGCCACGACGGATCGATCGCGCGCGGACGTGAACCGACACCGAACGAGAGCACGTGAAGCCCGTCGCGGTTGCCCGCGAGGAGCAACGGGCCGACCGGGCTCTCGTCGATGCGCGAATAGTAGAGCGTCGCCATCTCCGAACAGTAACCCCACAGGCAGCCCAGCACCTAAGCACCCCAGCACCTATAATCTCTGCCGTGCCCGTTCGCCTTGGCTCTACCCGCCTGCTGTCCTCTGACCGCCTGAAAGGCCGCCGGGTCGGCATTGTCTCGAATCCTGCCTCGGTCGACGCCGTGTTCACCCACGTGGTGGATGCGTTGCTGGCGGCGCCCGGCGTCACGGTGGGCGCCATTTTCGGTCCCCAGCACGGCTTCCGATCCGACGTGCAGGACAACATGATCGAGACACCGCACACCAGCGACTCGGCACGGCGTGTCCCGGTGTTCTCGCTCTACAGCGAAACGCGCGAGCCGACCGCCGGGATGTTGAAGCACATCGACGTCATGGTGATCGACCTGCAGGACATCGGCGCTCGCATCTACACCTACATCTACACGATGGCCAACTGCCTGCGCGCCTGCGCCAAGCACGGCGTCGACATCATCGTCTGCGATCGGCCCAACCCCATCGGCGGGGTCGATGTCGAAGGGCCCATGCTCGTCGCCGGCTACGAATCCTTCGTCGGCCAGTTCCCCATCCCCATGCGCCACGGCATGACCATGGGCGAACTGGCGCGGTTCTTCAACGAGCATTTCGCGATCCACGCGCCGCTCGAGGTGATCGAGATGGAGGGCTGGTCGCGCGCGATGTATGGCGATGCCACCGGCCACCCGTTCGTGATGCCCTCGCCCAACATCCCCACCCTCGACAGCGCCATCGTGTATCCGGGTACCGTGCTGTTCGAGGGCACCATGGCCTCCGAGGGTCGCGGCACGACGAGGCCGTTTGAGCTGGTGGGCACGCCGTGGGTGCCAGCCGAGCGGTTTGCCGCCACCATGAACGCGCGCCACCTGCCGGGTGTGCACTTCCGCGCGGCCGTATTCGAGCCCACGTTCCAGAAGCACGCGAAGACCAGCTGTGGCGGCTGCCAGATCCACGTGCTCGATCGCGCGGCGTTCAAGCCGGTGCTCACCGGGGTCGCGCTGATCGACGAGATTCGCGCCGCGGATCCGTCGGCCTTCGCCTGGCGGCCGGCGCCGTACGAGTACGAGCACGACCAGGAACCGATCGATATCCTCTCGGGATCGCCGGCGCTGCGCACCGCGATCGATGCCGGCGTCCGCGCCGAAGAACTGGCGCGGACCTGGGCCATCGAGAGCCGGCCGTTCGAGCGGTTGCGCGACCAGTTCCTCATCTACTCCTGATCATGGCGAGCAAGGGCGAAGTCCTCGACGTCAAGCGCACGCTGCTGATTCAAGCGCCGCCGGCGCGCGTGCTGGCGGCCTTCTTTGATACCAAGGACCTCGCCGGCTGGTGGCAGGTGGTGCGCGCGGTCACGGTGCCGCGGCCGCTCGGCATGTACGCCATCGCGTGGGAGCCGACGCCGTTCAAAGACGAAGTGCTGGGCCGGCTCGGCGGCACGTTCCACGGCACCATCATCGACTATCGTCCCAACGGTGCGTTCTTCGTCGCCGAAGCGTACTGGCAGCCGCCCGATGGCGAGCCGATCGGTCCCATGGCCCTTGAAGTCCACTGCCGCCCCCACGGCAACGGCCGCTCGACGATGCTCACCGTGAGGCAGAGCGGCGAGGGCGAAGGGCCGCGCTGGCAGCGCTACTTCGAGATCATGGGCCACGGCTGGGAAGGCGCGCTGCAGGAGATGAAGGACTACATGGACAAAGAAGCGGAGCGGACGAAGCGCCAATGACCGAACCGGCTGATGTCGTAATTGTCGGTGGTGGGGTCATCGGCTGCAGTGCCGCGTGGCACTTGCGGCAAGACGGCTTCACCGGCCGCATCGTCGTCGTCGAGCGCGATCCCACCTACCGACACGCATCATCGTTCCTGGCGATGGGCGGCATTCGCCAGCAGTTCTGTACGCCCGTCACCGTGCGCATGATGCAGTTCAGCGTGGCGCTGTGGAAACGGTTCGATGAGACCCTCGGCACACCGGCAAAGCGTCCGCGCGCGTGGTTCCGCCAACGCGGTTATCTGTTCCTCGCCAACAGCGCCACCGCCGCGGCGCTGACGAAGCGTTGTCACGAAGAGAAGGCGGCCGGCGCGGCCGTGCGGATGGTGGCGATCGAGGAACTACGTCAGATGCTGCCCGACGTGATGCTCGACGACATCCTGTTCGGCGTGCTCGGCGATCAAGACGGCTACGCGAATCCGCGCGAGGTGCTGGCCGGCTTTCGCGCGGGCGCCGAGCTGGCCGGCGCCGAGTTCGTGGTCGATGAGGTCACCGGCATTGACCATTCGTCTGGCCGGGTCACCGGGGTCCGGCTCGCAATCGGCTCGCCCATCGCCGCGCCCATTGTGGTGAACGCGGCGGGTCCGTGGGCCGGCCGGCTGGCTGCGTTCGCGGGACTAACGGTACCAGTCGAACCGATGCGCCAGATGCTGTTCCGCTGCACGCTGCCGCACACCTGGCCCTACCGCTTCCCCATGTTGATCGATCCCGGCGGCGTGCACTGGCGGCACGACGACGCGAGCGAGCCTGGCGGAGCGGACAAGATCATTCTGGCCTTCACGAACTGGAACGAGCAGCCCGGTGAGAACCTGGTCGCCGACGAGGCTCGGTGGCAACGGGACTTCTACCCCGCCATGGTCAACCGCGTGCCGGGGCTGCGCGAGGTGACCGGCGTGCTGGGCTGGGCTGGGTTGTACGAAATGACACCGGATCACAATCCGGTACTCGGCCCGCATCCCGCGCTCGAAGGCCTCATCTTCGCGAACGGCTTCAGCGGACATGGGCTGATGATGTCGCCGGCCACCGGCAAGATCGTCAGCGAGTTCGTGCGGCTGGGTCGATCGGAAATGTTTGACGTGAGCCTGTTCGCGCCCGATCGGTTCGAGCGTGGGGCCTTGGTTCACGATTCCGCGACGATCTGAGGAATTTCCCACGAGACGGCAAAGCCGTCGAGTCCCACAAGTCGCGAAGCGACGAGTCCGACGAGCGCGGAGCGCGAGTCCTACACCCGTCTGATCCGCACGAAGTTCGAGCCGCCCCGATCGAGGTCGGTCGCGGTATTCACGAACACCAGCGTGGCATTCTCGGGCGCGCCTGATCGCTTGACGGCGCCGTCCACCACGCGCGTGATGACCGCCTCCATGTCGCCCTGCAGATCGCACACCATGGGGACGACGCCGCGCCACAGGCTCAGCCGTCGCGCGACCTCTTCGTTGTCGGTGGCGGCGAGGATGATGGCCTGCGGCCGAGCGGCCGACAGCAGCCGGGCGGTCCGCCCTTGGCGCGTGACGGCGACAATGGCATGGGCGCCCGAGCGGCGCGCCAGCGTGACGGCCGCCTCGCTCAACGCGCGCGCGTGATCGACGCTGAGGAGATCGTCCGTGTGCGCAGCCCACGAGGGGGCCATCGATTCGGCGTCGCGGATGATCGCGTCCAGCACCTCGACCGACCGCACGGGGTAGCGCCCGGTCGCGGTTTCGCCAGACAGCATGATGGCGTCGGCGCCGCCATCCACCGCTCCGGCCGCGTCGCTGGCCTCGGCACGCGTCGGACGTGGTTCCGTGCGCATCGACTCCATTACTTGCGTGGCGACGATCGCCGGCACCGAGCGCGCGTGCGCCTTGCGGAGAATCTCCTTCTGGATGCGCGGCACCCGTTCCAGCGGGATCTCAAGACCCAGGTCGCCACGCGCTACCATGACGGCATCGCTCACGGCGAGGATGTCGTCGAGATGGTCGATGGCCTCCGGCCGCTCGATCTTCGCTACGATCGGCACCTTGGGGCGGCCCGCGTCCGCCATCACCAGCCGCGCCCGCGTGATGTCGTCCGCCGTTTGCACGAAGCTGAGCGCCACCATATCAACGCCAAGCGCCAGGCCGAACGCCAGGTCGCGGCGATCCTTCTCCGTCATCTCCGACCGTAGGGGCACGCGCGGGGCGTTGATGCCTTTGTACTCGCCGAGCTCGCCGCCATCGATCACGCGCGTGTGAATCTCTCCGGCCGACGCCGACTCCACTTCCAGCTCGATCTTCCCGTCGTCGATCAGCAGCCGGTCGCCCTTTGAGACCCTGAGCGCCAGCTCGGCGTAGCTGGTGAACACCCGGCCCGGCCCGCCCACCTCGTCGCCGATCGCGACCACCAGCGTTGCGCCACGGTCGAGCATGATGGGCCGGCCACCGTCGAGGCGGCCAATGCGAATCTTCGGGCCGCTCAGATCCTGCAGGATCGCGACGTGCCGCTTCGCCCGCCGGGCGGCCGCGCGGACCAGGTGGAACTTCTCCGCGTGATCCGCCTGCGTCCCGTGCGAAAAGTTGAGACGGACGATGTCCACACCGGCGGCGATCAGTTCGTCGAGGATGCGTGGCTCACGGCTGGCGGGGCCGAGGGTCGCGATAATCTTCGTGTGCCTCACTAGTACAGCTTACCGCCTTCGACCACATCGGCCCGGCACGTACAATTGGCAGGTCGATGACGGACTTCGGCCCAACGGCGTGCTGGTGACTGATAACATCGTGGCGAACGGCGGCCACGATCCGGTGGCGGCGGGCCGGTTTCCGTGAAGCGAGCATCATGACTGTTGGTGAATGGCTGGAGTGGGCCAAGGCTGATGCCTTGAAGCGTGGACGGCCCGAACTGATTCCCGCGCTCGACGGACTCGCCCAGGCGACCGAACGCCTGCGCGCGGCCGACTGGAATGACGACGCGGATCAGGATACGCCCCGTCACCTGGCGGAGGCGAAATGACCATCGCCGAGGTCGCGCCGCGCCTTGCCAGGGGTGAAGTCAAGTCCGAGACGCTGACCGAAGAGTGTCTCTCGCGGATTGAGGCGCTCAATCCAAAACTGAACGCCTTCATCACCGTCATCGCGGACGAGGCGCTGCAGGCGGCGCGCGCTGCCGACAAGGACATCGCGGGCGGACGCTACCGCGGACCACTCCACGGCATTCCGGTGTCGCTCAAGGATCTGGTCGACCTCAAGGGTGTGCGCACCAGCGCAGGCTCCATGGTCCGGGCCGGCCACGTCGCCGCGATCGATGCCGTCGTGACCGCCCGCCTGCGCGAGGCCGGCGCCGTGTTCGTCGGCAAGACCAACCTCCACGAATTTGCCTTCGGGACGACGACCGAAGACTCGGGATTCGGGCTGGCGCGTAATCCCGTGGATCCGACGCGATCGCCGGGCGGCTCCAGCGGCGGCTCGGCCATCGCCATTGCGACCGGGATGTCCCTCGGCACGGTCGGCACCGATACCGGCGGATCGATCCGCATTCCCGCCGCCGCGTGCGGCATTGTTGGCCTGAAGCCGGCGTGGGGCGAGGTCTCGGCGTCGGGTGTGGTGCCCTTGAGCCGTCAACTGGATCACGTGGGGCCGCTCGCCGCCTCGGTCACCGATGCGTGGATCCAATACCACGCCATGCTGCCGGCAGAGCGGCGGACAGCGCGACCGATCGAGGCCCCGCCCCTCACCGGACTGCGACTGGGTGTGCCTTCGGGATACTTATTCGACCGCCTCGACGCGGATGTCGAACGCGTGGTGACCGGCGTCATCGAGACACTGCGCGCGTTGGGCGTCACCATGACCGAGGTCGCGATCCCGCACGCCACCGACATGGCGGCCGTCTACCTGCACCTTGTGCTCGGTGATGCGGCGGAGTATCACGCGCGCACGCTGATGTCCCGGCCGCGGGACTACACCGCCAACGTGCGCCTGCGCCTCGAGATGGCGCGCTACGTGCTGGCCGAGGACTACGTGCGCGCGCTGCGCGGCAAGGCCGTGATCGCGCACGAAGTCGATCGCGCGCTCGCCGGCGTCGACGCGCTCATCCTGCCGGCGCTCGCCATTCCCGCGCCGCCAATCGGCGCGGCGACCATGCCCGTCAAGGGCGGACCTGAGGCGGTGCGGACGTTGATGCTGCGGTGCGCGCAGCCCTTCAACCTCTCCGGCCATCCCGCCATCTCGCTGCCGTGCGGCACGACGCACGGCGGCCTGCCGGTCGGCTTGCAGTTGGCCGGACACAAGGGCCAGACGCCGGCGCTGGTGCAAACCGCGCTGGCCGTGGAGCGCGCGATCGCGCACGCCGGATGATTCAGGGATGATCGGGGCCTGGCCCCAATCATCCGTTTACAGCAGTCGCATCAGGCGGACGAGGGCGTCGTAGATCGAGCCGGCCAGAGACCGTACGAGCGGCGTGACCTCGCCCGAATCCATCGATTCGGCCACCATCACCGGATCGGTGAGCAACAGCCAGACCGTCGCACCGGCGATGATCGTCGCCATCAGCCCGACAATGCCGACGAGGCTGAATAACCGGCCGCCTAAACCGGGCGGCTTCCGCTGGATCCTGATATCCATGGCGAAGCGAGAATCATACAGGGTGCCTTCGTTCTACGCGACCAGGACGATCTTGCCGAACTGCTGGCGGGCTTCCAGCCGGCGTTGGGCTTCGGCCGCTTCGGCCAGGGGATAGGTGTGGTCGACCACCGACCGCAGTTCGCCGGAAAAAAAGAACTGTGCAGCGCGCAGCAGCTCGCCCTTACGGCCCATGTACGAACCGAGCAACGACAACTGGCGTCCGAACAGAAAGCGCAAGTCGACCCGTGCGTCGTGCCCGGTCGTGGCGCCGCAGGTCACCAGGCGACCGGCCCGAACCAGGCACTTCAAGCTGCGGTCCCACGTCGCGGTGCCAACGTGTTCCACCACGACATCAACGCCGCGGCCACCGGTAAACGCCTTGATCGTCGCCGGCACGTCTTGCGTCGTGTGGTTCACTACTTCGTAGGCGCCGAGCTGCCGCGCCTTGGCCAGCTTCTCGTCCGACCCGGCGGTCGCGAACACGCGCGCGCCATGGCGCCACGCGATCTGGATGGCGGCCTGGCCGACACCGCTGCCGGCGCCGATCACCAGTACATCCTCACCCGCGCGCAGCTGCGCGCGCGCGATCAGCATGTGCCACGCGGTGAGAAACGCGAGCGGGAAGGCCGCCGCCTCGACAAAGCCGATCGCGTCCGGGATGGCGATCAGGTTCTGGATCGGCACCTTCACGTACTCGGCGTAGCCGCCGTCGCTGCGGTAACCCAGCACGTCGTAGCTCGGACACTCGTTGTCGCGGCCATCGAGGCACGCGGCGCAGCGTCCGCACGACAAGCCGGGCTGCAGCATCACGCGCCGCCCGACGCCGTACTCGCCGCCAGGCGCGCTCACGACTTCACCGGCCACATCGGCGCCGGAAATATGAGGGAACGGGATGCGGACGCGCTCGATGCCGCGGCGTTGCCACAGGTCGAGGTGATTGAGCGCGCACGCCCGCACGCGCACGACGGCTTCTCCCGGGCCGGCAATCGGCTCGTCGACGTCTTCATAGCGGAGGACGTCGGGTCCTCCGTGGGCGTGGAAACGGATGGCTTTCACTTAGATTTCTGGCGTCAGGACCTGATGAGGGCCGAGCCCAAGGTCAGGCAGCGATCGCGCCATCTTATCCAAGTCCCCGACGATCAGCGTCGTCATTTTATCGAGGTCCAGGTAGTGCGCCGCCACCCGGCTCACATCGTCTCTCGTCACCCGCGCCAGGCGGGGGATGAATTCTTCGAAATAGGAATCGGGCAGGCCATGCAGGGCCAGTTGCGCGACCGAGCGGGCGACCTGGGTGGCGGTCTCGAACCCGCGCGGATAGCCCTTGCTGACCGTGGCAAACCCCAGTGACAGCTCGTCGTCGGTCACCGGCCTGGCCGACGAGATGTCGCGAATCTCGTTCAGCGCCTCCCGAATCGCCGGCACCGTCACGTCGGTCCCCACGCTGGTCTGCAGGACGAACGGACCCACGCCGCGCCGCAGGTCGAAGCCGGTGCGCACGCCGTAGGTGTAGCCCTTGGCTTCGCGCAGGTTGAGGTTGATGCGGCTCACGAACTGTCCGCCGAGCACGGTGTTGAGCATCAGCAGCGCGTGATAGTCGGGCGTGGCGCGTGGCGCGCACACGTGGCCGATGCGCAGCTCCGACTGCGCGGCGCCAGGCCGCGAGACCACGCCGAGCGTCGTCAGCGGCCGTGCCGGCGGCGGTGCCAGTGCCGCCGCGCGGTCGATCGTCATCGTCGAGGTGCGCGCGCGCCACCCGCCAAAGGCGTTCGACGCCAGATCCAACAGCGCGTCAGCGTGACGATCGCCAACCACGACGAGCGTCGCGCCCTCAGGCGAGAACAACGCCGGATGGAGCAGGCGGGTCTGATCGACGGTGACGGCGGTGAGCGAGGCGGTGGTGCCGAGCCCCAGATGTCCATACGGATGGCCGTCGTACAGCGCGTGTGCGAAGGCGCGGTCGGCCATCGCCCCGGCGTGATCCTGCATTTGCCGCAGTCGTTCCAGCCGGAGGTTACGGATGCGATCGAAGTCATCGGCGAGCAGGTTGGGCGCCGAGACAATCTCCTGCACCAGTGCCAAGCCAGGCTCGCAGAAGCGATCCAGTGTGGTCAGCGCCACCACCACGGCATCGGCGCCCACTTCGAGATCCAGATCACCGCCGATGCGCGCGACGCGGTCGGCAACGTCGAGCGCCGATTGTCCGCGGCTGCCTTCGTCGAGCAAGCCGGAGGTAATCGACACCAGGCCGTGACGGTCCGCAGGATCCGCCGACGAGCCGCCCGGCACCAGAAGCACGATCGCGATCACCGGCACGGCACTGTGCGTGACGGCGCGCAGTTCGAGGCCGTTGGGCAACGTGCGCCTGGCAATGCGCGGAAAATGGAAAGGGCGATCCGGTCCTGGAACCGGCAACCGGCTGCGGTCGACGGGGCTCATGAGACGTGAACCTCGGTGGCACCCGGGAGCGCGAGCTCGCGGCGGCCGCGCGGCACCACGCTCAGCGTGACCAGCGGCGCGTCCTGCAACCAGCGTCTCGCGGCGGCGGCCGCCTCGTCCGCCGTGATGTTCACGTAGCGCTGCCGATCGCGGTCGAAGTAACCGGGATCGCCAAGGTAGGTGTTGTAGGCGTTCAACTGATCGGACTTTCCCCCGAACCCGCCGATGGTCTGGAGGCGAGACAGGAACTGAGCCTCGGTTTGCGCCAGCGCGCGTTCCATTTCGGCCGGCGTCGGGCCGCCGGTCGCGATCTGCATCACCGCCGCGCGAATCGCCGCATCGAGTTCGGCCAGCGAGACCCCGGCGGCCGCGGTGCACGACATCTGGAACACACCGCCAATCTCCCGCGAGTGCTGATAGGCCGACACGTCGGTCGCGATGCGACGCTCGTAGACGAGCAGCTTGTACAGGCGAGAGGTCTTGCCGTGGGCCAGCACGTCGGCGATCGCATCGAGCGCGGCGTCCCCATCCGCGAACATCGCCGGCGAGTGCCAGCTCAGATAGAGCCGCGGCAGCTCTACGCGATCTTCGAGGAGCAGGTTGGCGCTCACCGCCAGCGCCGCGTCGGCGCGCACCGGACCTGGCACGGGTCCCGATGGCAAGTCGCCGAAGAACTGTTCGGCGAGGTCGAAGGCCTGCTCGGCCTCGAGGTCGCCGGCCAGCGCCAGCGACGCGTTCGCCGGGTGGTAGTAGGTCTTGAAGAAAGCGTGCACGTCGGCGAGCGACGCCGCGCGGAGGTCCTCGGGGGCGCCGATCGTCGGCCAATGATACGGATGGTCCGGCGCGAACATCGCAGCCGAGAGCGCCATGCCCGCCATGCCGTAGGGACGGTTCTCGTAGTTCTGCCGCCGCTCGTTCAACACCACGTCGCGCTGGTTGGTGAACTTCTCCTCCGTCAGCGCCGGCAGCAGGTAGCCCATGCGGTCTGATTCCATCCACAACGCCAGCTCGAGCGATCCCGTCGGCACCACTTCCCAGTAGTTGGTGCGATCGGTGCTGGTCGATCCGTTGATCAGTCCGCCGGCTCGTTGCATGGGCGGGAAGTAACCATGGTTGTGATGCTCGGAGCCTTCGAACATCAGGTGTTCGAACAGATGCGCGAGGCCCGTGCGTCCGGGCCGCTCGTTCTTGGATCCGACGTGGTACCAGAGGTTCACCGCCACCATGGGCAGCTGGTGATCCTCATGCACGATCACGTCGAGGCCGTTCGAGAGTGTGCGTTTGGTATACGGTATCTGCACGTTGCCTTCGATTATGTCATCACCATGGACCATGCTCGGCGTCGTCTCCCTGGCGCAGTTCCTGGGGATGACGTTGTGGTTCTCGGCCACGGCCGTGACACCGTTGCTGGTCCGCGACTTCGAGATGCTGGCGGGCCAGGCGGCCTGGCTCACCATGGCGGTGCAAGCGGGCTTCGTCGCCGGCACGCTGGTCAGCGCGCTGGGCAACCTGGCCGATATTGTCAATCCCCGCACGCTGATGTTGATCGGCGCGCTCACCGGTGCCGCCGCCAACGCCGCCGTCATTGTCGCGCCCGGCGCCACCGCGGTGATCGCCCTGCGCTTTCTCACCGGTGCATCGCTGGCGCTGGTCTATCCGCCCGGGATGAAAATCGCGGCCGGCTGGTTTCGGGAACGGCGCGGATTCGCGCTCGGCCTGCTGATCGGCGCCCTCACCCTCGGCAAGGCCTTCCCGCACTTGCTCACGGCGCTCTTCGGCGACCACTGGCATCAGCCCATGCTGCTGGTCTCAGGCCTCGCGGCCCTGGGCGGCATCCTGGTCCTGGCGGTCGTGCGCGATGGTCCGTACGTCGCCGCGACCGCGCCCTTCGACCCACACGCCATCAGGAAGATCCTGGCCAGCCGCGGCGCCAGGCTGGCCACACTCGGCTACCTGGGACACATGTGGGAGCTCTACGCCATGTGGACGTGGATCGCCGTCTTCGCTTCGGCCAGCCTGGCCGGCTCCGGCGTGGCTCGCGTCGCTGCCGCCGGATCGCTCGCCGCATTTCTCGCCATTGGCAGCGGTGCCGCCGGGTGCGCGGTCGCCGGCGTCCTCGCCGATCGCTTCGGCAAGGCGCGCATCGCCATGTGGGCGATGCTTGTCAGCGCCACCTGCGCCGCGCTGACCGTCGTCGTCTTCGGCGGCAACCCGGTGTGGCTCTACGTGCTGGTGATGGTGTGGGGGTTCGCGGTGGTCGCGGATTCGGCTCAGTTCTCGGCACTCGTCACTGAGCACGCACCACGCGAGCACCTGGGCACCGCACTCACGCTACAGACCTGCCTCGGGTTTCTGCTGACGATGGCGACAATCGAGCTGCTGCCTCGACTGGCCGAGTATGTCAGTTGGAAGTGGGCGTCGCTGCTGCTGGTGCCAGGCCCGCTGCTCGGCGCGTGGGCCATGGCGCGCTTGCGGTACATACGTTAACCACAGAGCACACAGAGGACACCGAGATTGCTTCTCAAATACCGTGTGCCGGCATTTAGAAAAGTATTCTCTGGGTCCTCTGTGTGCTCTGTGGCTAACTAATGTTCGTTACTTGACTTGCATCCGTGGGATCTTTCCCTTGTGGGTCACGGCGTTCTTCTGCGCGGCCACGGCGATCTGAATCACCGTCGCTTCGGCGAGCGCGGTAAAGACGCGAGCCGCCACTGACTCCGGCTCGGCGATCGCCAGCGGAATGCCGCGGTCGCCGCCGACACGAATCGGCTGGTAGATGGGCAACCGCCCGAGGAACGGCACCGCCAACTGGTGGGCCATCTGTTCCCCGCCGCCGTGCCCGAAGATGTCGGCTTCGTGGTGGCAATTGGTGCACTCGTAGAAGCCATATTCTCGACCATCCCCAGCGTCGGGATGTTGAGCTTCTGATACATCCGGACCGCGCGCTTGCTGTCGGCGAGCGACACCTGCTGCGGTGTCGTCACGACAATGGCGCCGGCCACGGGCACGGTCTGGCTGAGCGACAACGCGACGTCGCCGGTGCCGGGCGGCATGTCGACGATCAGGTAGTCGAGATCCTTCCAGGCGACGTCCCGGCAGAATTGCTGAATGGCGTGGGTGCAGCATGGCACCGCGCCAGATCATCGGCGCTTCGTCTTGCGCGAGAAAGCCCATCGAAACAAGCTGGATGCCGTATTTCTCGGCCGGCCGGATCATCTCGCCGTCCATCTGCAATTGCGCCTGCAGGCCGAACATGTTCGGCACATTCGGCCCGTAGATGTCGCCGTCGAGCATGCCGACGCGGGCGCCCAGTTTCGAGAGGGCCACGGCCAGGTTCACCGCCACCGTGGTCTTGCCGACACCACCCTTGCCGGCGCCGACCGCGATCACGTTCTTCACACCGGGCAGCGGCGGCTTGCCGTGTTCCGGGGCCGACGCCGACCGCACCGAAAACGCCATGGTCACGCCGACGCTGCTGACGCCAGGCACGGCGGCGACCGCGGCGCGGGCGCGCTCGCGGACGTCGTCGCGGGCCGCCACCGAAGGACTCGACAACTCGATGGTGACGGCCGCGCGTCCGTCCACGATCTGGACGTCTTTCACGAACTTGAGCGACACCATGTCCGTGCGCAGGTCGGGGTCGTGCACACCCCGCAGCGCAGCCAGGACCAGTTCCGATGTCATCAGAAATTTAGCTTACCATGCCGCCAAAATTGATAAACTCAGGGCCAGTTCCCGCGCTTCCCCCATGGTGAAGGAGATATCAGATGGCCGACACGTCGCCCGGTAACACACCGTCGAGCAATCGCAATGTGATGATCGTGTTGTCGTACCTGTGGCTGCTGGCGCTGGTCCCGCTGCTCACGGAGAAGGACGACAAGGAAGTGCAGTGGCACGCCAAGCACGGCATCGTGCTGATGCTCGCCGGGCTCGTGGTGTGGGTGGTGATGAACTTCGTGCTCGTCGCCCTCGGGCCCATCGGCTGCATCGTCGCCTTGATCACGCCGCTGCTCGCGCTCGCCCAGTTGGCCATCCATATCATGGCGATGGTCAAAGGCATCAACGGCCAGCGGTTGATCATCCCCGGCCTCAGCGAGTTCGCGGACAAGTTCTGAAGCGGATACTCTGGATTGCGACTGCGGTGATGGTCACCGCAGTCGCGATCGACCTGCGGCGCCCACCTGCATCGCAGCTGACGACCCGAGCGGCGGTCGGCGGCATTCACCTCTATCAAGCCACGCTGTCACCGCTGTACGGCCGCATGGGCGTGAGCTGCCGCTTCGAGCCGACCTGCAGCTACTACGGCGAAGCGGTGATCGAGCGCTACGGGATTATCCGCGGCGGCTGGATGGCGACCAAGCGGGTGTTCCGTTGTGGTCCCTGGACCCCCGCCGGCACCAACGACCCACCCACGTAAGTTAGCCACAGAGAACCCCGAGAACACAGAGACGTCTTTTTCCGGTAGTGGGTCAGTTTGAAATCGCCGCCCTGAACGATCCGCCGCGCATCGTGCGATGATGATGGGCGATGCCTACCCGCTCAAGCAAGCCCAAACGAGAAGGCACGCCGCACGACTTTACGACCATCGCCCGGCGCGTGGTCGAGCAGGCCATCGGAGAGAAGCTAGACGGCTCACCGTTGGACGATCCGCATGAGGGGAAGAACCCCGCC
>JBCKZH010000040.1:0-28490 GCA_038919385.1 Vicinamibacterales bacterium
GTCCCCGGATCGTCCGCCGAGGGACCGTAGATCGACGGAACCTTGGCGCCCATCGGTCGGAGGTAGCTCGAAAGCTGCCCGCGGTGATGGATCGCGTCGAAGAGAAACCCAAAGAGCATGTCGCCGAGTGAGGTTTCCCAGGCAACCTTTCCGTCCACAAGGAACCGGGCCTTCCTGTCCCACCAGGCGTCGTCCAACGTCGCGACGCGCTTCTCGATGTCTTCGGCGTTTCGCTCGTACGCCGCGACTGATTCCGGGACGGTCGGAGTGGGTCGGGCGACGTAGCTCACCTCCCCTCGGTCGACGAGCTCGCAGGCATCGCGAAGTTCGCTCGCGAGGAGCCACACGAGATCCCCGGCGGACGTCGAGCGCGGGTGGGGCCGGTAACCTGCCTGGTCGGCGGGCACCGCTTTCATGACGCGGATGAACTTCGGCTTCTCGGCCTCGAAGCATTCCCGGTAGTACTCGCGGACATTTTTCACGATGTTCCTCCTATCGCCGGGCGCAATGATCCTCCGATCCGGGCGCCGGTTCAACCGACTTTCGCGTAACCGACCTCGCGATGAGCGGTATCCTGAGCGCTCGAACCATGCGAGTGAGAAGCCATCGCGGCGCCCACGAAGTCGCCGCCACCTGCATCGCAGGCGAACTACCGAATTTTTGAGACGACTACCCCGATGACCCCGACCAAGCTCCACGCGTCCTCACAAATCC
The DNA here is from genome assembly GCA_038919385.1 of Vicinamibacterales bacterium. Taxonomy (GTDB): domain Bacteria; phylum Acidobacteriota; class Vicinamibacteria; order Vicinamibacterales; family UBA2999; genus 12-FULL-67-14b. The sequence continues at coordinate 715 of JBCKZH010000040.1, forward strand.
CCCGCCCGGGCATGTTCGCCATCGTCCGCAACCGGCGCGGCGTGGTGGCCGCGGTCGAGCCATCGGACGACGCTCGGCACGGCCGGTTGCACCTTGTTCATCTCGAGTACAAGGACGACCAACTACCGGTTGAAGAACGATTGCTGTGGGAGTTGGAGCCGCACGGCCGCCTCCTCGAACCGAACGCGCTACCCAGCGCGGCGGGCGACCCGATGCCGCTCCAGGATTTCGATGCGCTCGTGCGGGCGGCGCGGTGGACGTCGGCGTCCCCCTTCATCGATCCGGATGGTCAGGGGCCGCTCGAACGCCTGCCGATCTCGAGCCCGTTTCACGGGGCCGTGCAGATCGAAGACTTTCAACTCGTCCCGCTGCTGAAGGCGCTGGCGATGCCGCGCGTGAACCTGCTCATCGCGGACGACGTCGGCCTTGGCAAGACAATCGAAGCCGGACTGATCCTGAGCGAGCTGTTCCTGCGGCGCCGCATTCAGCGCGTGCTGGTTCTGACGCCGGCGTCGTTGCGCACCCAATGGCGCGACGAGATGTGGGAGAAGTTCGCGCTGACGTTCGATCTCGTAGATCGCGCGGAGACGTTCGGACTTCGGCGCCGCATGGGCATGGACGCGAACCCCTGGCGCGCGTTCAGCCGCATCATCGCGTCCTATCACTACCTGCGCCAGGACGACGTCCTCGAGCAGTTTCTCGCCGCATCGAGCCCGCCGGAGGGCTCGCCGCACCTGCCGTGGGATCTGCTGATTGTCGACGAGTGCCACAACCTGATGCCCTCGGCGTTCGGTGAAGACAGCGACTTGTGCCGGATGCTGCGGATCATCGCGCCCCGCTTCGAGCACCGCCTGTTTCTGAGCGCGACCCCGCACAACGGCCATACGCGCTGCTTCAGTGGGCTGCTCGAGATTCTGGATCCAGTCCGGTTCTCGCAGACGAGCGAGCTGACCGGCAAGGAACGCGAGCGTGTGCAGCAGATCGTCCTTCGCCGCCTGAAGCGCGAGATCAACGCGCGGACGAGTCCGCCGCGCTTCTGCAACCGGTTGCCGCCCGCGGCGGTTCTACTGAACCTCTCGGCGCAGGAAGTCGCACTCAGCGCCGCGTTCGACGCGTTCCGCAAAGCCATCCGGAAGCTGATCGCATCGGGCGAGGGCAGGCGCCGGCGGGCAGGCGCGTTCGCACTCGAGATTCTGGGCAAGCGTTTGTTGAGCTGTCCGACAGCCTTCGCCGAGTCCTGGCGCCGCTGCAAGGAAGGGCTCGCCGAGCCTGAGCCTGCGACCGAATCAGACGTCGAGTCCGCCCGCCGCGCCGTCGAGCGCGAGACCGGCGACGACCCCGAGACCCAGGCCCGCGAAGCCACCGCCGCGTCCGTCGTCGGCGCATGGCTGAAGAATGTCGCCGCGGATCTGAAGGATGAGATCGCTGCGCTCGACGCGGCGCTCGAGGCACTGGGCTTGAAAAGCGGATCGAATCCCGTCGAGATCAACCCAAGGACGGACGCTCGGTTCGACGCGCTCAGGGCGATGATCGAGCGCCTGCTGCGCACGGGTGGCGGGTGGCGAGACGACGAGCGGCTCATCGTGTTTACCGAATACAAGACAACGCTGGACTACATCGTGCGGCGGCTGCGTGAGAAGTACGACGACGACCGGATTCTGACGCTGTACGGCAGCGGCGGCGCCGACGGCATGGATCAGGACGAACGCGACCGCGTGAAGGACGCGTTCAACGATCCGACACACTCCGTCCGGCTCCTGCTCGCGACCGATGCCGCCGCGGAAGGGCTCAACCTCCAGAGCACCGCGCGATATCTGCTGCACTTCGATTGCCCGTGGAATCCGTCGAAGCTCGAGCAGCGCAACGGCCGTCTCGACCGCCACGGCCAGGCGCGCGACGTCACGATTCACTACTTCGTGAGCGACCAGGATCAGGACCTCGCCTTCCTCGCCCACCTCGTCCGCAAGGCGAACGACATTCGAGAAGACCTGGGCTCGGCCAACGAGCTTTTTGACGACGCCGCGCATCGAAGGCTGGTGGACGGTGAGAGCGCAAAGGACGTGCAGGCCGAGCTGGATCGACGCCTCAAGGACGCGAGCGGTCGAGCGTCGTTCGAAGCCGACGCGACCATCGAGACCGCGGCGCTTGGCGAGGCGGCCGACCAGCGACTGAAGGCGCTGGCGTCAGAGCTCGATCTCGATCCGGAGTCGTTGCGCGACACCCTCGAGTCCGCGCTGGCAATCCGCGCGGGCCGGCCGCAGATCGACTGTGCCGTCGATCACACCTGCAAGCTGCTGAACCCAGGGCTGCCCGGGTGGCGCGAAGTCGTGGACGAATCGCTCCGTCGCCACACGACCAGGGGTGTGGCCGGCAGCGTGGCACGGCTGGCCTTCCGGATCGATCCGTTCCTGGCCCGGATCGGCGAACGGCTCGTGTTCAAACCCAAGCCGGACGTGCTGCTGATGCACCTGTCTCACCCGATGCTTCAGCGGGCGCTCTCGGTGCTGACTCGCCGACGATTCCCGGGTGGCGGAGATGATGTATCGCGCTGGACCGTGCGGGTCGGCGGCGTTCCAGACGGAGCGGACGCGCTGATTCTCCTCAGCGTCGAAGAGCTTGCCGTCAACGACCTGCGCGAGACATTCCATCACTGGGTCCGAACGATCGCGTTTCCTGTGAGCAAGGGCAGACTCGGCAGAATGCTGCCTCACGAGCCCGCGGGCTCGGCCGCACGTAGGTTCGCACGTGGCGTCGCGCTTCATCCTGTGCAACCTAGCCATGCCGTCGCCCGCGCCCGCGCGATCCTGGACGAGGTCGAACCCGCACTGAAGGCGTTCGTCACGGATCACGCGCAGTCACTGACCGAAGACGTGAAGACCCAGCTCGATCACGAGGGCGCGCGCGCCCGCCAGCAGGAAGAAGAGCGCTACAAGAGCCGTCAGGGCGAGGTCTCTGCCCTCATCGCCGAGACCACGCTCGCGAAGCTCGAGCGCGAGGTGAGCGAGCTGCAGATCAAGCGCCGGCAGGGCCTCCTGTTCGATCAGGACGCGCGGCTCGATGTGCTCGAGCGCTCCATCGATGAGAAGCAGGCCGAGATCCAGCGCCGCCGTCATCACTACGAAGAAGTGAGAGACCAGCTCGAACGAGAGCGGGAGCGCATCCTCAAGTACCTGCTGCCGAAGCGTTACGCGTTGGCCGGCGCGGCGCAGGTCTTTCCGGTGGCTATCGAAATCCGGTTGCCTGGAGGCCCGGCGTGAGTCCCGAGACGCCTGACCTTTTCGGCTGGGATCGCCTGCGTCATGGCGGTCTTCTGCTCGATCCGCCGCGGCTGCGCCGCATCGCGGACCGCACGCCCGGGAAGCCGCTGTCGTGGTATCTCGACAAGGAGCTTCGCCGCCAGGCCGGTCAAGTCCAGGACGGCACGCTCAAGCCCGGGGACTTCGTAACCTTCGTCCTGCAGGAAATCTGCGGCTTCACGTCCGGCATCGGCACGTGGCATCGCGGCTCCAGTGTCACCGCGGACTGGGCCCGGCAGACGGTCACGGGCGAAGCCGTCAAGCCGCGCCATCTCTGGCGCGGCGATTTCGGCGCCACGCTCCCGGTCTTCATCGACACCGAGTCGAAGCTCGGCATCGGCCGCGGCACCAAGGCGGCAAGCCAGACGCTCCAGTGGCTCCGCGCCGGTAAGGAACGCCTCGCGATCCTCACCAACGGCCGGCAGTGGCGCCTTGTCTTCGCCGGCCTCGACTTCGACGCCTGGTGCCAGTGGGACGTCGATCTGTGGTTCGAGGAAGGCGCGCTGGCGCCGCAAGTGACCGCGCTCCGGACGTTGCTTCAGCCAGCGTTGTGGACGCCTGAGAAAAAGGACGCGACGCCCGCGCTGCTTCAGGCGATTCTCGACAGCCGCAAGGGCCAGGCGGAGTTGTCGACCGTGCTCGGCGAGCGCGTGCGCGAGGCGGTCGAGCTGCTCGTCCAGGCGCACGGCGAAGTGCTCACACGAGACTGCGCCGACGTCGATTCCCCCGACATCTACCGCGCCGCCGTCCGCGTCGTGATGCGCATGGTCGTCGTGCTTTTTGCCGAGTCGCGCGAGAAGCTGCTGCCGCGCGACAACGCCTTCTACCACGGCGCGTACGGCCTGACCGGCCTGCGGGAAGACCTGGACAAGGTGGCGTCGCGGAGCGGCTCGCGTCTGAAGCGATCGGACAACGCGTGGCCGCGCGTGCTCGCGCTCTTCAGGCTGGTCTTCAAGGGCTCGCACCATCCGGACCTACCCGTCCCCGAGTACGGCGGCGAGCTGTTCGCGCCCGGCGACTCGACCTCGACCGAGGGGCTCGTGCGCGCGCTCGCGGTTTTCGAATCAGCCTGCTTCGAGCACGAGCTGTTGTTTCCCGACAGCGACGTGCACCAGATGCTGGAGCTGCTCACCCGCACCAAGGTGCGCATCCGTCAGGGCCGGTCCGGCACGTGGGCGCAGGTGCCGGTGGATTTCTCCGATCTGTCGAGCGAGTACATCGGCATCCTCTACGAGGGCCTGCTCGACTTCGAGCTCAAGACCGCGCCGCCGGGCGATCCCATCATCTTTCTCGCCGTCGGCAACCAGCCCGCGCTGCCGCTGTCGCGGCTCGAAGGCATGGACGACAAGGCCGTTGCCAACCTGCTCGAGAAGATGAAAGACACGAGCGGTGGCGGCGACGATGAAGAGGACGATCGCCCTGAGGTGGGCGCGGCTGAAGACTCTGAAGATGCGGGCGAGGATCAGGAGGACGAGGATGAGGACGCTGCCGCGGTCGTCGCGGCAACCGTGCCGGAACACGACGACCCGGGCGACGATCGCTTCATCACGCGCACGCGCGCCGAGGAATGGGCGCGGCGCGCGGTCGTGGTCGGTAGGCTCCTCGCCAAGCCGCGCGGCGCGCTGACTGCGCAGAAGAAGCAGGCGTTGGACGATGCCCTGGGCCGCAAGGCCCGCCAGATCGTCACGCGCGTCGTCCTGCCCGGCGAGTGGTATCTCGTCCGGTGGGGCGGCACGCGCAAGGGCTCGGGCACGTTCTACACGCGCCCGGGGCTCGCGGTGCCGACCGTGCACCGTACGCTGCGGCCGCTTGCCTACGAGCCGCCGCTGAACCCAGACGGCCAGCCCGATCTCGACGCGGCCGCGTCCGCGTGGACGCCGCGCACGCCCGAGGAGATCCTGGCGCTCAAAGTCTGCGATCCGGCCTGCGGCTCGGGAACATTCCCCGTCGCGGCGCTGAGGTTTCTCACCGAGGCGCTCTACGCCTCACTTCATCATCACGGCCGCATCTCCGAGACCGGCGACCGCGCCATCGTCCGGCTGCTCGATCGTCAAACGGGGGGTGCCGCCGCAGGCGAAGCACCCGACGAGCTGCTCGGCGACGAGCTGCTCCCGTGCCGTCCCACCGACGACACGTTCGAGGGTCGCCTCAAGGCCATCCTCCGCCGCCACGTCGTCGAGCGCTGCATCTACGGGGTGGACCTCGACCCGCTGGCCGTCGAGCTGTGCCGTCTCTCGCTCTGGATCGAGACGATGGACAGGGATCTGCCCTTCTCGTTCCTGGATCACAAGATCAAGTGCGGCAACAGCCTGGTCGGCGCGTGGTTCGACACCTACCAGCACTACCCCGTGATGGCGTGGAAGAATCGCGAGGGGGGCGACAAGGGCCACTCGAACGGCGTGCACTTCGAGAAGGATGCGCGGACGAAGGTTATCAAGGCGTTCGTCAAGGGCACGCTGACTCCAGACCTGCTGACGTTTCTGCGCGGCCGGACGCTCTTCGACGAGGATCTGCAGGAGCGGGCGTCGGAGGCGCACGGCGGGATGCTGGCGACGCTCTCGCGGCTGCACGCGTTGCCGGTACACGCGGGGAGCGAGCGCGCCCGCGTCTATCGCGATGAGGTCGTCGGGTCGCCCGGGTATCGGTCGCTCAAGGCCGCCATGGATCTCTGGTGCGCCTGCTGGTTCTGGCCGGTGAGTGAGATCACCCACGCGCCGCAGCCGACGACGCTTGTGGCGCCACCCGAAGAGACACGGGCGGTGGCCACGCGCGTGGCGGCGCGAAAGCGGTTCTTTCATTGGGAGCTGGAGTTTCCGGACGTCTTCAACGCCGCACGAGCCGGGTTCGACGCCATTCTTGGCAATCCGCCGTGGGACGTTGCCAAGCCGAACTCCAAAGAGTTTTTCTCGAACATCGATCCGCTCTATCGCTCGTACGGCAAACAGGAGGCGTTGGAGTACCAGGCGACGTTCTTCGAGAACGAGGACACGGAGCGGGCGTGGCTGGACTACAGCGGAGACTTCCGCGCACAGTCCAACTTCGTCGGTTCCGCGGCGTTCCCGTTTGGCGATCCCGCGCAGGCGGCTGAGGGAGGCGACAGATTCTCTGTCGCTCGAGGCCACGGCAACGACACGGCGCACGAGGTGTGGCGGAACGCCCGCGCGAAGACGTCCGGTTTCTCAGATCCAGAGCATGTCTTTCGGCATCAAGGCTCAGCGGATCTGAATCTCTACAAGCTCTTTCTGGAGCAGGCGCACGCGTTACTGCGGCCCGCTGGCCGTCTGGGGTTCATCGTCCCGTCCGGCCTTTATTCGGACCACGGCACGGGCGATCTTCGACGATTGTTTCTCGATCGGTGCCGGTGGGAGTGGCTCTTCGGGTTCGAGAACCGCGACAAGATCTTCGAGATTCATCGGTCCTACAAATTCAATCCCGTCGTCATCGAGAAGGGGGGCGAGACGCGGGCGATCCGAACGGCGTTCATGCGCCGCCGGCTGGAGGACTGGGAGGCGGCGGAGGCGCTGGTCACGCGGTACTCGCGCGAGCAGGTCGAACGGTTCAGCCCGCGGTCGAAGGCGATTCTGGAGATTCAGTCCCGGCGTGACCTCGAGATCCTGGAGAAGATCTACGCGAATTCCGTTCTTCTTGGCGACGACGGTCCCGACGGGTGGGGGATCAAGTACGCGACGGAATTCCACATGACGAACGACTCGAAGCTCTTCCCGCCGCGGCCGAAGTGGGAGGCGGAGGGCTACCGGCCGGACGAGTACAGCCGTTGGGTCAAAGGCGACTGGCGACCGATCTCGGATCTGTGGCGCGAGCTGGGCATCGATCCGTCGCGCGTCGTGCCGACCGAACCCGAGAGCGAGCGTCGTCTTTCCGTGCCCGACGTCCACCAGCCGATGACGTGGACGCTCCGCTGCGCGCACTCGCCCTACGATCGGCTGCCCATTCCGCGCGCCGATGTTCCGGCCGGGGTCATTCTCTCGCGAGAGGCGGATGCGTACGTGCGGGAGGAGAAAATCGAGAATGTCGCGCTGCCACTGTATCAAGGGACCATGGTGCAGGCGTTCATGCCCAGCGCCCGCGGCTGGATCAGCGGAACTGGACTGAGGGCGCAGTGGGACCACAACCAGCCCAACCGGCTCCCTTGGAATCCGCAGTATCTGATGGCGGCGGCTACAGCAGCCGAGGAGATGCTTCAAACCAGCGCCGGCAAGATCGGGTACCGCGAGGTTGCGCGAAGCACCGACACCCGTTCATTCATCGGAGCGGTCTTGCCCCGGTTCCCCTCTGGACACAAAGTCCCGGTTCTGTCGATAGCGTCCGCAGGAGTCGAACGCATTCTGGCTGCGGCGGGCCTGCTAAACAGTTTGACGTTTGACTGGCTGCTTCGACAGCGTTTGGGGGCAGCCGCCCTGGCGTGGTACGTCTTGACCGAGGCCGGCCTCCCGAGAGTCGAGCCCCACCAGAGGTTCGCCGCGATTGTGGCCAGGTTGAACTTCATCGCACCCGTGTTCGCGCCTCTTGCAGTCCAACTTCAGGTCCCGATGGATCGCGAGGCGCTGACGGTTCCCGAACGTCTTCGCTTGCGGGTCATCCTCGACGCTGTCGCGGCGTCGGCATTTGGTCTGTCATACGACGATCTGCAGTTCATTCTCGCGGAGTGCGATCACCCTACCGGTTCCGACACGTCCACGGGTCGGAACCCGCGCGGCTTCTGGCGGGTGGACAAGGACAAGGATCCCGAACTGCGCCACACGGTCCTGACGCTGGTCGCCTTCGCGGATCTGGAGGCGAAGATTGGCGCCTGCGGCGGCGACCGCGAGAAGGGCATTGAGGCGTTTCTGAATCAGAACGACGGTGAGGGCTGGATGCTGCCCGAAACGCTGAGGCTCGCCGACTACGGGCTCGGCCACGACGAGCGCGCGAAGGTGCCACAGCCCGTGGCCAGCCGCCTCGGCCCCCGGTACTACGACTGGCAGCTCGCGCAGACGCCGGAGGAGTCGTGGCGGGAATGCGAAATCCACGCGCGACACCTGAATGGCGCGACAGCTGTTCAGCAGGACCAACCGACCGCCGCGGATGGCACGGACGCCCTCAGACGTCCGTCTCGTGGCCCGAAAGTGGGCGAGAAATCAGAGCCCGATCTCTTTGACTGATCGGGCTGATCAACGTCGGTAGGAGGACCTGCATGACAGATGAGACACTTGGGCCGACGGTGACGCCTTGGACCCTTCTCGGTGGAGCGCAGGTTCACGTGGGCGGAGAGGATCTTGTCGCCGCGCTTAGAGGGAAGGTCAACAAATGCGGGTAGCCAAGCTGCTCATCGAGGGATTCCGCGGCATTCTCAGCGGCGATTTCGTCCTTCATCAGAAAACCGCAATTATTGGATCAAACGGCTGCGGCAAGAGCACCATCGTGGACGCGTTGTCTCTGGTGTTGGGCAAATCCAGAATGGTGCGCAACCTCACCGAGCATGACTTCACGGGCAGCTGTCCGCAGCCCGCCGATCGATTGAGGATCCTCGCAACCATTACAGATTTTTCATCTGAAGAACCAAGCGATCATCCCGACTGGTTCCGCATGGGGCGTGCCGTTCCAAAATGGATCGATGCCACTGGCGCGCTACATTCGTCTCCGGCCAACGATCGCAGACTCGCCGGACAGCTTGGGTTCGCCGCTCGCTTCGACCACACAGAACTGACCGTCGAAACCGTTCGGTACTTTCACGACGACGACGAAGTCAAGGACCCGTTCGCCGACGACGTCATGTTGACACCGATACCCATTCGGTTATTTGACGAGCTCGGTTACTTCGTCTTGCCTACTCGGAGAACGTGGGAAGGCGTGACGTCATTCAATTCCGAGCTGTTCCGCCGGATTATCTCTGACGTCGCGGGGATACCCGCGAGCGAAATCCTGCAGCAACGTGATGACCTTCGTGCGCCGGCGAGGCCTATTGAGGAGAGTGCGGCGATGGCGGATCTCGTACAACGCCTCGATGCGAAGCTCGCCAGCCTGATGGTGCAGAAGCCTCGCTTTCGACTCCGAGTCACTTCGGGCGATTCGGAGGCCGTGCTTCAAGCCCTGCTTCCGCACTACACGACCGCGAACGCTACACTGCCCGCATCCCGCCAAGGGATGGGCCTGGTGTCTCTCCAAAGCTTGCTATTGCTTCTTGAGGTCGGTCGATCACGAAAGAACATGGGGCTGCCCTTCATCCTCGCTCTGGAAGAGCCAGAACTTCATCTCGCTCCGGGCGTGCAGGTCCGACTTGTCTCGGAAGCCGCGCAGATCGCTGACCAGGTCATTTGCGCTACGCATTCCCCACGAGTGGCGGCCAGTTTCGCGCCGACAGATGTTTTCGTGATGACCGCTTCCAACTCTTCGGCATCAACGATGCCGTTCTTGACGAAGCCACTGGATGCGACGGCAACCAACAACGACCGAAAGCTGTTCGTTCAGAATCGGGCGCGCGTGCTCGACGCGCTTATGCATCCCGTCGTGCTCGTTCCCGAGGGCCGATTTGATGCTGAGTGGCTTACGCGACTTGCTGACATTGCTGAGAGCACGTCCGCGCCACCATTTGCGACGGTATATGGCGTCGTCCCAACCGAAAACGCGTCGGTCGCCTTCACCACACAGGTACTCAGGAGAATGCGTCCGGGTGTTGTGGCACTCGTCGACGGTGACGCCAACGGTGATACGTATGTTTCGGATCTGAGCACTCTGACCGCTCGACCCGAGGCGATTGTTCAGTGGCCCACTCATTGGGCCATCGAGAACGTGGTCGGTTGGATTGTGGAGGGCGGTGGCGCGCCCTTGATGGTGCAGATTCAGACGGGACTCGGCTCCAGTTGGAAAGCGAACACGATCGCGGAGTTAGTAACCCTGCTCCGCACACCGAATGATCTTGAGGCGAAGGTGTTTGGATTAAAGGAGGACATCGTGGCTCACGATGCGATTCTCGACGCAATCCGCCAGTTCCCGGCCTGTGTCGGCCGCGTGAGTGAACTGTGCGAGTGCCTCGTACGAGTCGCACTTGGGGAGGCGCATCCCCGCGCCGTTTTGACGAACTCAGCTGCTACGGTCAAACACTTCCGTTTTAACCCGTCATGAGCGTCTGCGCGTTCACAGGTGCCGCCGGAACTGGCAAGACCAAACGCCTCGTCGAGACGCTAGAGAACCGCCTCGCGAAGGCCGCCCTGCGTGAGGACCAACGCGTCCTCGCGCTTACCCGCATGCATGGGTCTCGGTTTCGCATGATTGAGCGGCTCGCCGGATCGACGGCTCGCCGCGTCGTCGACTGTATGACGGTTGACCGATTCGCGTGGGAGTTGGTCAGCCGGTGGCGTTCCAAATTGCGGGACCTTGGCCACCAGTGGCCTGCCGAGTTCGAGTACGACGCTACATGCGACGCCGCGGCGTTGTTGCTCACCGAGCCGGTAGTGGCGGACTGGGTTAACCACCGATTTCCACTCGCATTGATTGACGAATTCCAAGACTGCCGCGCGGGCCGGCTCGGAATAGCTCAAGGACTCGCGACAAGGGCTGATCTTCTCGTCGCCGCCGACGGGTTTCAGGATCTCTCCGCGACGGGGACCAGTCCTGCAGTTGACTGGCTGGCGAGCACAGCTGAAGTAGAAGATCTGACAACCGTTCACCGAACCTCGGATTCCGGCTTGTTGGCGGCAGCACACGCACTCCGAAATGGCGAGCCGGTCCAGAACAAGGGCAACGCGAAGTTCTTTCCAGCGCAGAATGCGAACGTCGCGGCGTCGTTCCTCGCACGGGGAATCGCGTGGTCTGGTGGCAAAGAAGTAGTTGTGATCAGCCCGACGACTGCTGAGAAATCAGCGTTTGTCACGGATGTGCTTAAACGGCTAGCGGCGAAGCCGTTTAAACAAAAAGATGGGCGCGGATTTGGGCCGTACGCCGTTGAATGGGAGCGATCTCGCGAAAGTTTAGAGGCAGAACTGTGTGCACGCCTGCAGCTCGCCGACGACACCATCGTGAACGTGACTGCGCCGGCATTCAGCGTGGGCCCGAAACTCCCCGGCCAGAGCGATGTCGAACAATGGATCGAACGTCAACGTCGCGTGCGCGGGCAAGTAGTGTTCTCGTGTGGTGAGTTGCGGGTCGCCGTGCACCGCAGCCTGCAATACTTACGTTCGCAACCAGGCCGCAGAAGCGGGCTCCGAGTGATGACGGTCCATCAGGCGAAGAATCGTGAATTCGAAAACGTACTGATACTGTGGCCCGTCCAAGTCCCCAGTGACGTGGAGGCCCAGCGGCGGCTTCTGTACAACGCCCTGACGCGCGCAAAGAATCTCGCGACGGTGATCGTTCAAGATCCCGCTCCAGCAAAGAGCCGACTGCAGCTTGCGCCGTTCCTGATGGTCGCCGATTCATGAAGAAGAAGCGGACAATCAAGCCTCGCGGCGTTCTTTCTGACCATAAGCGCGTCGGCAAGCGGTTCATTCCGCCGTTCGTCGCCGAACTCGGCGCCTTGAACGAAGTCAGTTGGCGCACTGACATCATCCCCGAACTCCTTTGGTTGGCCTTGCTCAATGACAAGCATGGACTTCGCGATGGTGCAGAGTTGGGGCGCCAAGTCGCAGTAGCTGCAAAGGGGGCATACAACTCGGAGCCGTTGGTGTGGTTCGCGGCAACCAGCGCGTACTCGTTGCTCGACGGCACTCAACAAGCAGCAGTACTCGCGACCCTCACAGCGTAAGGCGCCCTCATGAGAATCCGCGAGGCACTAAACGCGTTTCCAATGTTTTATCCCGGGTGTCCATTGAACTTCCTGTACGAACAGACACCTGAGATCAACGCGAGTGCACTCCCCCTTTTGAAGCAGACACTGGATTCGCTGTACGACCGAGGCGGAACTCCTGCAACCTTCACCCAAGCGAACGCCATTTACATCGCGTTTACTATCGATATGTTGAAGGTTTGTGCGGGTCTGGCCCTCGCCAATTTTCCAGCAATCGAGGCGCTCCCACACACCGAAGAATCAAAAACGATCGCAAGCGGAGTGCGGGCAGCTGTGAACGCATTCTCCCGTCAGGAGGATCACGGCCTGTCCCGCCGCTGGGCTACGTACTTCTGGAAACGCGGACTCGACCTGGAGGCGTGCGAGTTGCGCGCTGGGATGATGGAATGACCGAGAACGTCGCCGGGTTTCACGACCGACTGACGAAGATTGTCGAGGAGTTCGTGTCCAACGCGCGTGCCGAGCTGTCACAGCGATGGGCCGCCTGGTCGGTGGACATCACCACGCCAGCCTTGCACGAGGTCCTCGGCGGACTGCTCGCGCGCCAAGTGACGTTGGCGACACAACTGGCGCGCGCGCCCCAGACTTGGAATGGTCATGTAGCGCCGCTCTCTCTAAGGGCTATGACCGACGGATACATCACGCTCGCTTGGATTCTCGAGTGCCCAGCTACGAGATGCGACCAGTACGTTAAGTTCGGCCTCGGTCAGAAAAAGCTGTTTCTCGAGCACTGGAAAGTACACCTCACTGAGACCGGCGAAAGGAACGTTGAGAACCATCCCGTCATCAAGGCCATGGAGCAGTGGCTCAACGCTGAGCGATTTCACTTCCTGACGGAGGTGTCAGTCGGAAGCTGGTCGGAGACGGACACGAGGAGCATGGCAGAGGAGGCTGGCTGCTTGGACCTGTACCGCTTCGGCTACGCTCCGCTCAGTGCGGCCGTCCACAACATGTGGCACCACGTCATCGACTACAACCTGAAGACTTGCCAGAATCCTCTTCATGGATCTCACCGCGTGCCTGTCGACCCCGATCTTGCGATCGACCCAGACTACCTGTACCGGGCGGCAAAGTACTTGGACAAGAGTTTCCGGTTGTTCGACAGGAAGACCGGCGTGTCCGTCGAGGTCACGCGATCGATCGACGCGTTGATCGACGCGTTGAACGACGCGTTGAACACGTTGAACGATAGTCTGCCCGATCCTGACATGCGCGGAGCCCCGGCGGACAATCCCGCCGCACGCGCTCCAGAATGACTCTGCGCGTCCCAGAATGCCAGTCCTTGGTGCGTAAGCCTAGCGGCCTTGCGCACTCGCGCGCTGCCACTGACTTTCCGATCCAGCGACATCTGACGAGCCTTGCTGCGATCATAGAGGCACAGGGTTGATCGAGGTCATCGCGGCAAGCCTCAAGAAGGTGGTGCACCCGCGTTTCTTCGAAACCGAGCGAGGTTTCCAAGGCGAGCTCTTAGCCACCCTTCGCGGTGCGCTACCTGCGGTCGGACTGCCGGGTGACGCCATCGTGGAACAGAAGTATCAGAAACGCCTTCAAGAACACGAGATCACAGTGCGGCCGGACATCATTGTTCATGTCCCCACTGCAGCAGGCGCAAATCGCCGGGAGCGCAACTTCGCTGTGCTTGAACTGAAGCGCATGGCAAGCGAATCCGGCGCGCGCGGTGACTTCGCGAGTCTTGACGCCGTCCTCGGAGCTCTCGACTATCCCTTAGGCGTGTTCGTGAACATCGCCGGAAACAGTACGCACGTCGACCAATACTCTGGGCCTTTCCCCGAGCGCATTCACTGCTTCTCCGTGCAGCTGACCAGAGAGGGCGTTCTGATCAGGCACGAGACGCCAGATTGGAGGACATCCTTGAAGAAGCGAAAGCGCCGCCCAACTGCGCGATGAGCCGGCCGCCGAGCGCGGGCATTCCGAAATTGCTCTCAAACGGAAATGGTGACGTGTGAGACGGGTTCAGCCGCCCACCAGAAATACTCGCGATAACGCCGCAGTGTGGACGCTCAGGCGAGATTCCTACGGCGACGGTGAACGAGGAGGACGTCGCCGATGCTGAAATCTCGCAATAAAGGGCTCGCACTGCCCGATCTTGAACAGGTCAGGTCGACGCTGTTGAACAGCCGGAGGTCGAGGAGCCCAACGCACATAGGATCATGCCATCGACGAGGTGTCTGATCGTATTCCTCGGAATCACGCGTGGCCTCGACTATTGGCCAATCCTACTTCTGGCGTCGACAGGATAGGCCACGGTCGTCATTCCGTGCAGCGCGCACAGGCACAAGCGGGATCATGAAAGAGCGTGGCAGCGATCAGCCCGTCCCAAAACATCAGCGCAAACGCGTGCCCTCGAATCTCGTCATCCTTCCAGCAAAGCCATTTGTAGTCGAACACGCTGCCGTACCGCCCCATTGGCTCGGTATCCCGCACAGCGGCGAACCAGCCGATCTTCTGCGAATCGTCGGCGGTGTTCTGCGGGCTGATTAAGTGAATCTCGCCGAGCGTCTTTTCAGGAAAAACAGCGGCCAGATCCAGATAGTACAGGCCGCGCACAATTTTCCACAGACAGCGGTCGACGCGCGCTTTGTCGAACGAGTAGAGAAGCTCGCCCTTGGGACCGATGACCCTTCCGAAGCGGCTGATCACCTCCTTGATCAGCCCGACGCCGTGTCCCTTGGCAGCAGCATCACCCAATTCCTTCATCACGGCATCCGCCGTCGGCGTTCGCACATGGCCTACAAACGACGCGATGAAGTACTCCTCGTCGCCCCGGTACGAACTGTTGCAGTCGACGTGTGTTGGCAGCCAAACAAGGTTCGGACTGAACTTGCGCCGCACCGCTGCCGCAAAAATCCGAGCGGGCGGGATGTGATCCCGGTTCCACTGTTGATCCGGCTCAATCGTCTGCCCGCACAGGTAGCACAGCGTGCCCGGATCCAAATAACGACGACTGCGTTGCGCCCATCCCATCATTGCTCTTTTGGTTTGATCGTACTCCATAGCCTGGACCGAAGAAATCAGGCTGAGACCAGGCGGTTGGTTAGGGTTCGCTCGGATAGCTGCCGAACGCACATACCGGCTCGCTTCGCGCGAGCGGCGCTGGCGAGCCGCGGTCGTTGGACACGAGTGGAGTGACTCCTGTGTAACGCTTCAGTGATTGCCGATTCCGTCGTGGCGCATCGGCCTCGCGCTTGCAGACTTTCCGGGACATATCCGCGCCTCTCCCGCCAGATCGCGCATCCCGTGCTGAACGAGCTATCCGCCTTTCGGTAGACGCCGATCATCGGAATGGCAGGTGCGAAGGGTCGTGATTCTCGCCTCGTGTGGAACTTGCTGTTTCAACGATTACACCCAGGTTGACAGATTCCACCATGCCCTCCACACTGGCGCGACGATGGCCCTCAATATCAAGAACCCTTATGTGGAGCGACTGGCGGCCGAAGTGGCAAAGCTCGCCCGGGAAAGCAAGACCGAAGCAATCGGCCGGGCGCTCGAGGAACGCAAGGCGCGCCTCGCCACCCACGTCGTCCGCCGAAACCGGCGGGCCGACTTCCTCGCCTTCCTGCAGCGCGGATGTCTGGCCGAACGTGCCCCGAAAGCACCGGCGGCGCCGGCTGACTCGCAAGGAAGAGGACGCCATCCTCGGCTACGGCCCGGAGGGCGTGTGATTCTCGATTCCTCAGCTATCGTCGCGATTGCCACGGACGAGCCTGGCTGCCCCGCACGCACGGATCGGTCGAGGGCACCACAAGGCTGCGCTCAACTTCGGCGACTGCCTGTCGTACGCGACCGCGAAACTCGCGGACATGCCGCTTCTGTGCACGGGCGCGGACTTTTCGAAGACCGACCTCGCGATCGCATAGCCTCAGGCCAATAGATCCAGCGCATTCTCCATGGCCCTGAACCCCATCACGTTCACCGAGAAAGTCGTCCGCGGCTTCCTGATATCCGTCGAGACCGTTCGGCGACCATAATAAGCGAGCGAAAGTCACGATTGTTCGACTGAGGAACCACGGATGCTCACGAGGCTTCGATTCAAGAACTTCAAGGCGTGGCAGGATTCAGGCGACATCCGGCTCGCGCCGCTGACCGTGCTGTTCGGCGCCAACAGCGCGGGCAAGACGAGCATTCCGCAGCTGCTGCTATTGCTCAAACAGACCGCCGAGTCGTCGGATCGACAGCGGGCGCTACAGCTCGGCGACAGCCGCACGCTCGTGGACCTCGGCACCTACGACGACGCGGTGCACAACCATGACACCTCGCGGCCCATGGAAGTCGAGCTCGACTGGACCCTCGGCGAGACCCTTCAAGTCACGGATCCCCTGAGCCGGCGAGTCTATGCCGGTGCGACGTTGACGTTTCAGGTGTCCATTGGCGCCGACAAGCGCCATCAGCCCATCGTGCAGTCCCTTCGCTACACCCTGTCTGATGAACAACAGACCGTTCTTGATGTGACCATGCAGCCACGCGAGACTGGCAACAAGTTCGATCTCACCTCCGAGCACTACAACCTCGTCCGGCATGCGGGACGTGCGTGGCCGCTCCCGGAACCGGTGAGGTTCTACGGGTTTCCGGACGAGGCCACGGCGTACTACCAGAACACGGCGTTCCTTTCAGACCTGGTCCTGGAGCTTGAACGGATGCTCAAGAGCGTGTTCTACGTGGGACCGCTCCGCGAGTATCCGAAGCGCCTGTACCTGTGGTCCGGCGAGAGGCCCGATCACGTGGGTATCAAGGGGGACCGGGCTGTTGAGGCGATCCTCGCCGCCGGGAGCAGGACATTCAATTGGAAGCCGAAGCAGAAGACCAAGCCACTCGCGGCGCTGGTCGCTGAACGGCTTCGCTCGATGGGCCTCATCAGCGAGTTCCAGGTGAGGGCTCTTGGGCAGCACCGCAAGGAATACGAGGTTCTCGTTCGCACCAGTCCGAAGCTGCCCGAGGTGAAGCTCACCGACGTCGGATTTGGCGTCAGCCAGGTGCTTCCGGTGATCGTTGAATCGCTGTACGTCCCAAGGCGGTCCATTGTCATTTTCGAACAGCCTGAGATTCATCTCCATCCAAGGGTTCAAGCCGACCTGGCTGACTTGTTCGTGGATGCGATCCGCGCGCGCGAGGGCGGCGTAGCGCGCGAGTGTCAGTTCATCATCGAGAGCCACTCCGAACATTTCCTGCGGCGGTTGCAGCGGCGCATCGCGGAGGAGGAACTCTCGGCTGATGACGCCGCGTTGTACTTCGTCCACACGAACGGTGCCAGCGCCCGAATCGAGGCGTTGAAGGTTGATCTGTACGGCAACATCCTTAATTGGCCGGACGGGTTCTTTGGCGACGAAATGGGCGACCTGGTCGCCCGAACCGATGCTCAGGCCCGGCGCATGGCGCAGGTGAAGGGGAAGTGACGCCGATACGGTGCGTCGTGGATACCAACGTTCCCGTCATCGCGAACGGCCGGAATGACGCCGCGAGCGCGGCGTGTGTGGCCGCCAGCGCTCGGGCGCTGCAGCAGATCATGGCGCGCGGGCATGTGTTCATCGACTCCGGTGGGACGATTGTCGAGGAGTACCGAAACAACCTCGAGCCCTACGGACAGCCGCGGCCTGGCAACGTCTTTCTAAAATGGCTGCTGACCCACGAGTGGGGTGGCGCACGAGTGACCCGCGTCGCGCTGACCACCAAGGCCGGCGATCCGGAGGACTTCGAGGAACTGCCCCCGCCGCCCGTCGGAGTCCGATACGATCCGTCCGACCGCAAGTTCCTGGCCGTCGCTGCGGCTCACGACGACCATCCGCCGATCCTTCAGGCGCTCGACTCCAAGTGGTGGGGCTGGAAGGAGGCTCTGGCGAGGGTCGGCATCTCCGTCCACTTCCTGTGCCCAGATGAGATTGCGCGGAAGTACGTGGAGAAGATGAACTTGTGACGGAGTTCGTTCGCTTCCCAAGGACGCCGCACCTGTTGTGGCTCGGCTCTGGCCGGCCGCGCGACGACAAGGTCTTGTCGTGCGTTGATGCAGAAGAGGTGCTATCGCACGCCGTGGTCGTCGAAGAGAAGCTTGACGGCGCCAACCTCGGTATTTCCGTGGGCTCGGATCAAGTCCTTCGCGTCCAGAATCGTGGTGCGTATCTCTCCTTGGACTCGGCTCATCCGCAGTTCAAGCCTCTTCGCCAGTGGCTCAGCGCGAGGCGTCAGCCGCTGACCGATGCGCTGACACCGGAGCTGATTCTGTTCGGCGAGTGGTGCTACGCGAAGCACAGCATCCACTACACGCGCTTGCCCGACTGGTTCGTGGCGTTCGATGTGTACGACCACGCCGCAGGGATGTTCTGGAGCACCGAACGTCGCGATGCCTTGGTGCTCGAGATCGGTCTGGCAGTCGTACCGCGACTTGGACAGAGGAGGTTCGATCTGGAGGGCATCAAGCGCTTGCTCGGCCCCTCGCGGTTTGCCGATGGACCGGCCGAGGGCCTCTACGTGAGGCGGGACCGCGGCGACTACCTCGAGCAAAGAGCCAAACTGGTGAGAGCGGAGTTCACGCAGGCTATCGGTGCGCATTGGACGCGGGCCCCGATCCAGCCAAATCAGCTTGCTCCTGCTTACGCCGCACGTCACCCTGAATGAGCGTAAGCAGTGAATGTCGTAATGGTGCCTGGTAACACGCGGGCCTTGCTGACGATGCGCATTCTCCAGGGCCTTGCAGCGCAGAACTCCCAGACCGCAGAACTCCCAGACGTGCCACGCACTGACGGATGAAGGCCCGTGACGACCTGGCGCCGGCGGCGTCTGACAACCTGAAGTGTCGGACCCGTCACCCGACCGACGGCTTGAAGCTCTCCAGACTCTGGATGTAATTGCTGCGTACGAACGCTGCCGACTCGGGGATGGACGTCTGGCTCATCGAATCCCCGCAACTGGTCCGCGGACTGATAACCCTTTCTCTCCATCCAGCCGGTCAGGCCGGCGACGACGCGAGAAACACGTGGGGCCTTGTTGCAGCCGCAGACGTGCTCATCACGGCGTCGGCGCCGACCATCAGGTACTTGATGGCCGGCAATGCTCGCCGCGCACCGCACCCTTCGCAACCCGCCCCACGGTAGACGGCGCGTACCAACAGCAAAACGCCGCGCGGTTCCGTTGAGGGGCCAGTAAACATAAGGCGACTACTGAGTAGCAATCCCTGAGCAGGCAAGAAACGACATTTCCGAACACCGCGCGACACCTTTAGGATTTCAACACCTGCCCGTATCGGTTCTCTCGCATCTTGAACGCGTACTTTCCGCCTTCCAGGATGCGGCAGGCCGCCTCCCGGATCGACCCCTGCAACGGTCCGTCCGCGATCGCAGATTCTAAGCTCCCAAAGCTGTATTCGATGGCCGGTAGGCCGTTCGGACGCAACGTGCTTTCTGCGACGATCACCTGCTCGGCGTCCGTGTTCACGACGAGGTTCGGGTTGTGGGTGATGATGATGATCTGTCGGCGCTTCTTGGCTTCTCGGAAATAGGAGCGCAGAATCTCGTACGTCGATTGGTTGTCGAGGTTTTCGTCTGGCTGATCGACGATGAGCGGGCGTGTGTCGAACCGGTCGACGGCAAGGTAGAGAATGAGGAGGACGATGCCCTTCGTCCCTGGAGATAACAGGCGAAGGTCTTTGCGCTCGTACTGAATGCCGTGAGTGACGTCGATGTGCTCGACGCCGAATAGCCATTCCGCGACGTCCCTAGGTTGAAAGCCCGTCTTGAGCTGAGTCTTGAGAACGTCCGCCTCCTTGATGAGCGTCAAGCATTTCTCGAGCGCGATGCGTATTTTCGCTGAATCGCACGCCTCCCATGTCTTTTTCAACGCCGTCGCCGCGATTTTCTCGATCTCGTCATAGCGGAAGGTGCCGGTTTTCCTGAGGTCGAACAGTTCGGCTCCCCTGGCGATCCACGCGGCGACGTCGGCTTCGACCCGGCACACGACATCTAATTTTTTCTCGTGAGCACCCTGCGAGGCGAGCGCAAGCTTCAACGGCGCGTAAAGTTCTTCGAGAACGGTCTTTTCCTCAGCCAAGAGGTCGAAATAGGAGAGGTATGCGTCAATGCGGTGCTGGTTTGTTTCCTGCCGCTTGGTCTTGTACGCCTTTTCCGTCCACTCGAATTCGGCGTCGAGCTTTCGTTTCTCCTCCGCGAATCTCTGCCGCTGCCCCTCTATCTCGATGACCTTGTTCTTTCTGGCTTTGTCGAGCTGCAATTCGTCTTCGAGCTTTTTGATTGCCGCGTCGAGGCTCCCGATTGTGTCGGTCGGCCCCGTGGTCGGGGCCGCTGAACCCGCCGCCACGTTGATCTGCTGTTCGATTGCGGTACGGCGGGCTTGGAAGACCTCCGGGTGCGCCGACCAGATTGGCGCGAGCTTGGAGATGTCGGTGGCCGAGAATCCGAGTTGTTGCAGGGTATGGCTTATACCCGTCCAGAAGTTGGCCACCTCCGCGATCTTCGCGGTAATTTTTCTCTCGGCGTCGACCACCTGTTGTTTGGATGCTCTGGCGGTTGCGACGGTCTGGGCGAGCTTCGATCGTCGATCGCGAAGCTTCTGTAACTCTCCCATTCGCGTGAGCGTGGCTTGGTCGTTGATCTTTGGCATCCCCTTTACGAGCGCAGCGATCAACCCTGGCAGCTGAAATCGGCGTGCGCTTTTCTTCAAGATCGTCGCACGTCGTTCCTCCAAGTCGGCAATTTCATGGCTGTCGGCTTGAATCTGGGTCTTGATTTCGGCACGCGCCTCGCGGATGGCCTGGGTGCGAAAGTGGCGCAGTCCATCTGGTCCTGCGGTTCCAGGTGCTGGAAGATCACGTCTTCGACCTCGCGATGCAGATCGTCGCTGAGCGCGTCACCTGAGCAAAGCTGGTCGACAAACTTCTGGGAAAGGTACCTGACCGACAAGCCCGACGCCCCGCCGGGTTTATCGGGAATGAAAGCGGCTTCGAGATCACCGTCCTTCCATTGAAGGTGTACGCCGAGGCCCGATATATGGTCCTCGGCCCGCGACACGAAAGAGTTCTGGCCGTCGAGCTTCGCGCCAGCGGCGAACGCGATGAGGTCGGCCAATGCCGTCTTGTCGGAACCCTTCAGGCCGACGATTGCGACCAGACCGCTGTTGAGGGGCAATTTGCGGTCGTCTTTAAACCAGCCGTTGCTGCTGGTGACCATGACGTAATCAATTACCGAGCGGGATTCATGGCTCGTGGACGGCGTCTCTCCAATGCAGACGCGATCATCGGGCTCATAGAGAATCTGCCGGAGCCCCTCGAAAGAGGGGTCGGCCTTGATCCAGCAATACCGGTTCTTGTCGGGTGTGAATAGTCGGGCGATGCTGTGCGCGTCCGAGCCATGCACCACTGGCTTGGGCACGCCGACGAGATGGAATTCGTGTTCGGGGATGCCGCCCCGCCCAAGCCAAGCTTCGCGCTCCGCTGGTCTGCCGGAGAAGATGATGTTGGAGAATGAGTAGATCTCGCGCCGAGTGTTCAGGTATCCGCCGTCATTCAAACCTGATGCTCCGTCTTCCGATCCGGCGGCCACAGCGACGAGGGCGTTCCGGGAAAGCCACTGCTCCTCGCGGAACCAGTCGCGGAAGTGGTCGAAATTGACTTTGAACTGATTCACGCCTTCGCGATAGGCGCCCTCCGGCGCCGATTTCAATTCTGGCTTCGTGATGATCCCGAGCCGCATCAGGCCGGCACGGCTGCAAGGGATGTCCTCTTTGTTTCGGTCGACAATCAGCCGTCCGAGGGCTTCGTCGATGCGCCCAACGTGATCGGGATCGTCGGGGCAGATCAGCAGGTGCAGGTTGATGCCCTTACCGTCCTTGGTCTCCGGCGAGATGCGGAATTCAATGTTGGGGATCGCGAGGGCAATGTTTTTCATCCGTCCCGCGTCGTGGTATTCCTTGAATGCCTTGTAGGTATTGATGCTCGCGTAGTCCGTGACGCCAATGACCGCGATGGCCGGGTCGGCGCCTTCGACGGCATCGATGAACTCGTCCCAATCGCCGAATTGGTCCGCGAGGGCCGTTCCCGGCGCATGGATGTGCAGATCCCAGCGACGCCATTCCGACCCGCGCCCATAGAGGGTGCCCATTCAGTAGTCCTCTCTCGCTGACCATTGACGACCCGATGAGCTACCTATTTTAGGCGAGGGGGAGTTATGGCCGATCGAAAAGTGACTGTGAGGGCAATACCAAATCTTCGTCGTCCAGCAACTGGATCACTTCCGCGAAACTTTCAGGATGCACGGTCGCCCAAGTGGTCGCGGTGGTCCGAGACAAGAATCCGTAACCACTAGAAGGCAGTGTTCCCAGATCCGCCGCGGCGGCAGGCATTTCCGTCTTTTGGGTTACCCACGAATAACGCCGCAGTGATTGCCGATTCCGTCGTGGCGCATCGGTCTCCCGCTTGGCGACTTTCCGGGACATATCCGCGACTCTCTCCCCCCAAATGCGCATCCGTGCTGAACGACCTATCCGCCTTTCGGTGGACGCCGAGGACCGGAATAGATCAAGCGCAAGCCATCGAGTGGGACTTGCGGGTTCAACGGTCACGCCGAAACCGGCAGGCCAAATTCCTCGCCTTCCTGCAACGCGATGTCTGGCCGAACGTGCCCCACAAGCACCGGCGGCGCCGGCTGACTCGCAAGGAAGAGGACGCCATCCTCGGCGGTCCGGAGGGCGTGTGATTCTCGACCAGGACTCGACGGAAGCACCGCAGGCGGAGCTGGAGGCATATCTCCGCAGGGGAAGAACTCCGGCCTTCCTGTTTCGCGGCTCGGTTCCGTGAAGTTCTCCGACAGCAGCAAGCACCGACTGGTTCAGTTGGCCGGCCTCGTCTCCGGAGGCGCGAAGCGATTCGCTGCGGGGGAGTCTCTGCGGCTCCGGGAGATCGAGGACAGATGATCAACCTCCAGTTCTGGCCGCCGACGCGGGGATGACCTCCACCTTCTCCTGGCTCGATCACTCGGATCACGGCCGAAGGCGCGCGATCGCGGTCGTTGACTTGCTGCGTGACGACGACACGAGAGACGAACTTGGTCTTGAGCTGATCCGGGATGCGTTCGCGCGACTTCGAGTCTGCTGATCAGGTACCTCCTTCGAAAAGGTCCGGTTGACCCTCGTGCGGGATCGGAAACACGCCGACGATCACCCACGGATTCGGCGCCACGAAGTGGAACTGTTGCGTCGTTCCCAGGAAGAAGTGGAGGTCCGTTCGAACGAACGCGTCGAACACCTTCGCCGGATCCCATTCGCGGTCCTCGTTCTCCCAGACGAAGTCCAGCACGCGCGTGGGCCGGAACACCGCAAGTGATACCTCATTGGCCTTGGCCGCTGCGATCAGAGCATCGAGTCGATCGTAGACCGTTGCGCTCTTGAGCACGAGACGCCGCCGGTCCCCCACCCGCGTTTCGTGTCGAGGTGCCCCACCGGCTGTAGCTCGCTGTGATCGACCGGGCGGAACGTCTCCGGTCTCGGATCCGCCGTGTGGCGCTGAAGACGGCACTCCACCCAATCGAACTTCCTGTACTGTTTAGTTTCGTTGAGGCGTCGGAACGGTACCGGATACATTCGAACCCAGGAGCCATCCTCACGGAGATCCGCAGTGCAGACCGTCTCACCATACTTTCGGCTGAGCGGGTTGCGCCGAACGTCGCAGAGGAGCGTGACGCCCGATTGCAGCAGCCGATTCAGATACCCCTCGAGGCTCAGGCCTTCGTACCCGATCGTCAACAGCCCGGCTTCGCGCGAGCGGCGCGCGTTCTCTATCCGCTGCAGCGCGCCGGCGGCGCCTCTCAGCACCGTCCTCGCGATCTCGCTCCGCGTCGCGTAGTACGGAAAGCGCCTATACGTGTCGGCCACGAGGGCGTCGCCCCGCAGGCGTCCGTTCGCCTGTGCGAACCTAGTCACGGCAGGCTGTGCCTCTGTGCCGACGGCCCGGCGGCCGATGTCGATCAACGCCCAGACGTTCTCCTCATCCGACAGCAGGCCTCGTTCGACGAGCTTGCGCCGGTCCGCGTACGACGTGAACGAGAACACGCCGAACTTGTAGGGCACGAACTCGTACGGCGGCGTAACCTCCTCCTGGCTGTAGAGGAAGAGCAGCTTCTGGAAATCCATGTTGCTCACGCGGCCGCCGAGGGCGTCCAGCAGCGAGAGGAGGTGTCTCTGGCGGTTCAGCAGCACGGGCGTCGGCAGTGCCATCGAGTCATACCGTGATGCTCGGCTCTGCCTGAGTATCGGCGATCGGACCGAAGGTCTGCACGGCCCTGAGGAATGGCCTCGGTACCCGATCGTCTTCACCGGGAAAGTCGGCCGCAGCTTCCTGCGCTATCAGCTCACCGCGTACCCCCTTCATCGGACGCCGCCAGAAGAACGGATGCTGGCGCAACGGCCTGCGGATGCGGTCGGCGGTGTGTCCGTTGGCGGACCTGCCGCACCACACGCCGTGTCGGCGTCGGCATCCTCGGGATACGCGAGACGGGCCGACCCACGCCGAACGACGGAAACCAGTGTTGCACGTGAAGAATAAACAACGAATCCTAGAACGTTTGATACGTAGTGCTAATTACCGGAGACACTTGACTTGTTCCTGCTACGTATGTAAAGTGTTCCTAGAAATGGGGTCGCAATGACCAACGTGTGGACGAGTCCTGAGAAAGTTAACCGCCGCGCCCGGCTCTTCAACATCGGAGTCGAGACACTGCAGCGTGAAGGCTGGGCGGTTGAGAGAATCCCCAAGTGCGGGAAATCCAGCGTCCGGCGCATCACCAAGGACGGCAAGAGTCAGGTGGTTTCAATCCGCACAACCCAAGACACTTGGATTGCCTTTCCTCGGAACCAGGAGGACGCCGCGTGGGTGACCCTCTCCGAGGTGGACGCCGTCGTTGCCGTCTCGGTCGATGACGGCGACAATCCGAAGTTCGCTCAAGTCCACATGCTCGACGGGAACGAAATGCGCGACCGCTTCGACCGCACCTACGCCGCGCGTCGTGCGGCCAACCATACGATTCCACGGGGACGCGGTGTGTGGCTGTCACTTTATCAAGACGAGGCGACGAGTCCGCCACAGCTCGTCGGTGCCGGTGCCGGGATCGCTCACCCGCCGATTGCACGCGTTGCTCTCGACCCCGACGAAACGGACGGAGGCGCGGTCGCCGAACCAAAGGAACCGAAGAAGGTCGGGGGCGAAGGCAAGCCGCTTACCATCGCGGAGGCGAAGAGCGGATTGGCGCTCTTCTTTGGCGTCGACCCGTCCAACATCAAAATTACCGTTGAGGCGTAGTCACTCCGAAGAGTTATTGATATGCCCCCTTGCATCTACTGTGACGAAGCTGGCAGCTCGCGCAGACGCCCGAGGAGTCGTGGCGGGAGTGCGAGATCCACGCGAAGAACCTGCAGGCAATCGATCTCCCGGCTTCCCCAGGACAAATGGCGCTCCTGACACACTCGCCGTGCCGGCGCAGTCCGCGTCCGCCTCGCAACGGCGCTCGCGGGCCAAGACAAATGAGCGGTCCCTGTTCTCGTTGGAAGACGAACCCGGCTAACATGCTGCCTGAGGACATGACGTGGAAAAGCTCACTCGGTTGAAGGTTTCCGGTTTCCGATCGATCCGCGAGATCGACATGGAGTTGGGCGACCTGACCGTGCTCGTCGGCGCGAACGGATCGGGAAAGTCCAACTTCGTCGCCTTTTTCAACTTGCTGAGCTTCATGGTGGCCGGAAGCCTGCAGCTCTACATCGGCAGGAAGGGCGGCGGGAGCTCGATTCTCCATTACGGTCAGAAACGAACGCCGGTCCTGACGACGACGTTGAGGTTTGAAGGCGACAACGGGTGGAGCGACTACGCGTGTACCCTGGCTCACGCGTCGCCGGACAGATTGATCTTCACCGATGAGCATGTCGCCTTTCAGCGACCGGGTGAGGAAACACCGTTCAGCAGAGTCCTCGGCTCTGGGCAGGCCGAGACAGATCTTACGGCTCTGAGTACGGGCACCGACCCTGCTGCCCGGGTGGCCAGAATCTTTCTGTCCCGACTCAAGGGCTTGCGCGTGTATCACTTCCACGACACGTCGGAGTCGGCCTACATCCGAACGAATCAGGAGATCGATCGCAACCGAATCCTCTTGAGCAATGGCGGCAATCTGGCGTCGTTCCTCCATATGCTGCGGGAGTCCTTTCCTGGACACTACGAACGGATCGTGTCCACCGTACGCCTGGCCGTTCCCTATCTACGCGACTTCGATCTCGAGCCGGATCGCCTGAACCCGAAGCACGTTCAACTCCGGTGGCGCGATCGCAATCCGGACTACGAGTTCGGGCCACACCAGCTCTCCGACGGTTCGCTCAGGGCGATTGCGTTGATCTCGGCCCTTCTCCAGCCGGAGGAATTGCTGCCCACCGTGATCTTCATCGACGAACCCGAACTCGGTTTACACCCGGCCGCGATCGGGATCGTCGCGAAGCTGCTCAAGGCTGTGTCGGCCAAGCGGCAGGTCGTCGTGGCGACCCAGTCGCCGCGACTGCTGGCAGAGTGTGCACCCGAGGACGTCGTCGTCGTCGAACGTGAGGAGGACGACAAGGGGTATGGAGAGTCGACGTTCAGGCGACTCGGTGCAGAAGAACTGGGCGAATGGCTGAAGGACTATGACCTCGGGATGCTGTACGAGATGAACGTCACGGGTGGCGGTCCTCAGTAATGTCGATCGAGCTCCGTATCCTCTGCGAGGGCGCCACGGAGCAGGGTTTCGTCACGCAAGTTCTCGCACCGCACCTGCGGCAGGCTCGCGTGTTCCCGCGCCCTGAGCCGCTGGCCAGGGGGCGGTCAGGGGTCGTATCCTTCGCGACTTTGTACGACGCGATCAAACATGACGTGGGACGTTCGCGGGACCATCAGTACGTCACGACGATGATCGATCTGACGTCCATGTGCACGAGTTCGAGGCACTGATCTTCGTGGATCTGGACGCGCTTCCCTCCCAGTTTCCTGACGGCGAGGCAGACGGCGCCGCATCCAGGTTGAGACAGTGGGTCGGGTCCACGTCCCCTGAAGACATCAATGACGGCGCGCACACGGCGCCCTCCAAGAGGCTCATCCGCGAAGTCCCAGCCTACCGAGACTTGAAGGTAATCGCCGGCCCGGCGATGGCGGCGCGAATCGGCCTCGTAAGACTCAGAGCCGCATGTCCCCATGTTCAACGCATGGATCACGTGTCTGGAGGGTTTGGCGAACCGTGCAGCTTCCGAGCAGCCCTGACGCCGAAGGACTTGAACCTGGTCGTCTTCACCGGGAACGTGGTTCGCAGCCTGCGCCACTCTTCACCGGGAAAGTCGTCCGCAGCTTCCTGATATCCGTCGAGACCGTTCGGCGACCATAATAAGCGAGCGAAAGTCACGATTGTTCGACTGAGGAACCACGGATGCTCACGAGGCTTCGATTCAAGAACTTCAAGGCGTGGCAGGATTCAGGCGACATCCGGCTCGCGCCGCTGACCGTGCTGTTCGGCACCAACAGCGCGGGCAAGACGAGCATTCCGCAGTTGCTGCTGTTGCTCAAGCAAACTGCAGAGTCTTCAGACCGTCAGCGGGCGCTACAGCTTGGCGACGGCCGGACGCCGATCGATCTTGGCACCTACGACGATGCGGTGCATAACCACGACACCGGGCAACCG